>NZ_JBSFPI010000071.1:0-1074 GCF_053588115.1 Nocardia sp. NPDC003482 | reverse complement strand
CGTGAGGGCGGGGCCGATGTCGCGCCCTCACGAGTGCCGCAGCCACTGATTGATCACAGCGACATGGATCGTGGCCTGGTAGCGGACAGCAAGTTTGTCGAACCGGGTCGCCACCGCCCGGTGCTGTTTCAGCTGGTTGATCCCCCGCTCGACAGCATTGCGGTCCCGGTAGATCGCCACATCGAATGCCGGGGGCCGGCCACCGCCACGACCCCGCCGCCGCCGATGTTCGGCCTGGTCGGCGGGGACCGGAATCGTCGCCCGGATCCCGTGACGACGCAACCATTCCCGGTTACCGCGACCGGAATACGCCTTGTCAGCCAACACCCGCTCGGGCCGTGCCCGCGCCCGACCACCACCGAGTTTCGGCACCACGATTCCTTCCAGCACTGCCGTGAACTGCGGACTGTCACCAGCCTGTCCTGCGGTGACCAGCACCGACAACACCCGACAGCCCTGATCACACGCCAGATGCAGTTTGCTGGTCCACCCGCCCCGTGAACGCCCCAGCCCGTGATCACCCGGTTCGCTCTGGCCGGGCCCCGCGGGTGGTTCGGCCTGCCCAGCGCCGTCGCGACGGGCCCCGGCAGCATGCGGATGAGCGCGGGTGATCGTGGAATCCACGCTGACCTGCCAGTCGATCACCCCGGCAGCATCGGCCACCGCCTGCAGCGAGGTCACGATCGCAGCCCACGCCCCGGCCCGCTGCCAGCGCCGGAACAATCCATACACCGCTTGCCAGGACCCGTACTCGGCCGGCACGTCCCGCCACGGTGATCCGACCCGGCACCGCCATCGGATCCCATCGATGAGCTGCCGTTTCGTCCACTTCGGCGGGCGGCCCGCCTTCTTCCCGCGAGGCAACAACGGCTCCAACCTCGCCCACTGGGCATCGGTCAGGTCCGCGCGCCCCGCCACCGCTAGGCTGGCCACGAGGTCTCCGGGGCTTATTCAGATTTGCTTGGTCGCTAATCCGAATACCGGAGACCTCGCCCATACGCCAACGCGGGCAACAACTTCAGCTGAACCTGCCGACGGGGTGGCACACCGCTCAGCGGTGCCACCCCATCACTC
>NZ_JBSFPI010000069.1:0-1127 GCF_053588115.1 Nocardia sp. NPDC003482 | reverse complement strand
CGACGAGGTCGTCTCGATCGGCTCGCTCAGCAAGATCCTGTGGGGCGGGCTGCGGATCGGCTGGATCCGAGCGCCCGCCGCGCTCATCGCCCGGCCGCCATCGTGCCCGCCCCGGCCGCGCCCGGCCCGGCCGACGCGTTCGCTGCCCTGGGCCGCGCCGCTGTCGTGTTCGGCCGCGCCGCTATCGCGCTGATAGTGGCTGTTGTCGCGGTGGCCGCCGCGCTGGGCCGCCGCACCCTCGCCATCGTGGCGCACCCGGCGACCGCCCGCACCCGCCCCGCCCCGGCCGCCCGGCCGCGCGTCACCGTGGCCGCCGCCCCGCCGCGCGTCCGCCCGGTTGCCACCACCCGCCCCGAACAAGCCCCGGCCGCGCCCAGCACCCCGGCCCCGGCCGCACTCGCCCCGGCCCCGGCCGACACTGCCTCGGTGGCTGACACCCCGGCCGCCGCGCCCGCGCCTGCCACCGCCCCGGCCGACACGGAACCAGCGACCGACACCACCGCGCCCGCTACCGAACCCGCCCCGGCCGCGCCGCGCACCGCCGCCCGCAAGGCCACCAAACCCGCCACCAAGAAACCCGCCGCCCCCAAGCGCGCCCCGGCCGCCCACGCCACCACCGACGACACCGCGACCACGGCCACCGCACCCAAACGGCGCGCCCGCAAGGACGCCACCCCCGCCGCCGACACGGCCGCCCCCACCACCGCCCCGGCCGCGTCGGGCACTACCCGCAAGGCTGCGAAACCCGCTGCGGGCACACGCACCAAGGCCGCCACGGGCAAGACGGACACCGCCACACCGGCACCGGCACCGGCGGCGGGCACCCCGGCTGCCGACGCGCCCGCCCCGGCGGCCCGCCGGACGGCGCGCAAGAACGCCACACCCGACCCGGCAAAGTCGGGCGCGGCCCGCAAGAACACGAAAACCGCTGCCGCCAAGCCTGACTCGGGCACCGACAGCAAGGCCGAAACCGTGACCGCCCCGACACCGGCCGACACCCCGGCCGCCTCGGGCACCGCGCGCAAGGCTGCGAAACCCGCAGCGGGCAAACGTGCCTCGACCACCAAGCGCGCCACCGCGACCGCGCCGGACACCGCGAACGCCACCCCGGCCGCGCGCCCCCGCCG
>NZ_JBSFPI010000068.1:0-1332 GCF_053588115.1 Nocardia sp. NPDC003482 | reverse complement strand
ACGGCGCATCGGCGGTTCACGGTGTGGACCGAGGCGGGGGTGTGGCGTCGGTTGCATCGGGCGGTCCTGGATGAGCTGGGTGCGGCGGGTTTGGTCGACTGGTCGCGGGCGGTGGTCGACGGGGCGAGCGTGCGGGCGAAAAGGGGGGTGGCCTGACGGGTCCGAATCCGACCGACCGCGGTAAGCCCGGCTCGAAGCTGCACGTGCTGACCGATCGAGCGGGAATCCCTGTGGCCGTGGCGGTTTCGGGTGCCAACGTGCACGATTCGCAGGCGTTGAAGCCGTTGGTGAAAGCGATCCCGGCGGTGCGGTCGCGGCGAGGCCCGCGGCGGCGCCGACCGGACAAGCCGCACGGCGACAAGGCCTACGACCACGTGGAGCTGCGGCGGTGGCTGCGGCGGCGCGGGATCGCGGTGCGTATCGCCCGCAAGGGAATCGAGTCCACGCAGCGTCTGGGCCGTCACCGGTGGGTGGTCGAGAGGACGATCTCGTGGCTGACCGGATATCACCGGCTGGCGATCCGCTACGACCGCAAGGGAACTCACTTCCTGGGCTTCCTGACCCTCGCCGCAGCACTCACCGGCTTCAAGAAGCTGACCAAAGCCAGAGCAGCCATGTGAGACACCGTCTTAGACGCTGAATCGAACGAAGACCCAGCCGGAACCGAATGTTGTGCCAACCGCGTCGCCAATGCCGGTGGAATACATCGGCGAGAACAACTCGGCATAAACATCGGGACTGGCATCGGGCCGGTCATCGCAATGCGAATTCGCAGCCATCTGTAACGCCAGGAATCCGCAACCTATCAATGCGACGCCGAACAGCATCATGACGAAACCTCGTCGCTTCCTCGGATTTGGGGCCGCCTGCCTGTTTGCATCCCATACAGGTACCCCGAAAACGATGGTTAGGCCTTGTCAGGAACTGGAAACCGTTCAGGAGAAGCGACGACCCTCACCGACCTCGGAGTAGTCGCATCGCTCCGCGACGACGAGCAAGCCATCGATCTGCTCGCACAAGCTTCGGTCATTCACGACGAACTGCAGGACCTTATCGGAACAGCCAACGCTCTCGCCGATCTCGGGCGCGTCATAAGCGTAAGCGGCAACCACAAACAAGCGATTAGTCTCTTCCGAGAAGCTTTGATCATCTATCGCACGCTCGGCGCCACCCTCAGCGAGACCGATACTAGACCTTTGCCGTCCAACCGGTTGGCGTCTACGCCTTCCGACAAAGAGGGTTGTGTCCAGCAGGATGGTGTACGACCGGACGCCAGCGAAGTGGTGGCGTGTCGTAGCCGAGTAGAGGGTGGTCACCGCGTGATCCTTCAAA
>NZ_JBSFPI010000067.1:0-1370 GCF_053588115.1 Nocardia sp. NPDC003482 | reverse complement strand
TGAACCGCCTGTAAGTGTTTGTGGTGGCTGGCCTGGGGCTGGCTGGCAGGGTGGTGCTGGTTCTTCAGACCGGGTGTGACTCGTGAATCGCCTGGCCCCGTTCGGGTGCTCTTCCCGGGAGTTGTCCTCTCGGTCTGAAGGCCGGCGCTGCCCGGCGCACCACGATGGCCTGATCAGAAGCTTGTCCAACCGCGGGAACGGTTGTGCCTCATTACAGGTCTGCCTCGTAGTAACTCTCACCCGGGCCGACGCCGGTCACGACGTCCACCCCGGCTGGAGGAGAACACCGCATTGCCCATCGTCGCAGACCACTACCGATTCGTCGTCGGCGTCGACACGCACGCCGCAACGCACAGCTACGCCGTCGTCGAATCCCTGACCGGCCGCATCATCGACCAGGCAACGTTTCCGACAACGACGGCGGGACTGGCACGCGCCCAGGCGTGGATCGGTCGCCGAACTGACAGCGAGATCGACACGGTTCTGATCGCTGCCGAGGGCACCGGCAGCTACGGTGCGATCGCCGCTGACAGGCTCGAACACGCCGGCTACCGAGTGGTCGAGGCACCGACGCCCTCGGCGAAACGGTTGCGGGACAACGGAAAGACCGACACTCTCGACGCAGTCACCGCCGCCCGATCGACAATCGTCACCGATCTCTACGATCTGCGCGACCGGCGTCGCGGCCAGGTGCGGGCCGCATTGAACATTCTCACCGTCGCCCGCGACCAGATGGCCACCGAACGAACCCGCACCGTGAACACACTCACCGCGCTGATCAGGTCCTACGACCTGGGCATCGACGCGCGCCGGGCGCTGTCGGCGGCCCAGATCACCGAAGTCGCCTCCTGGCGCCGCCGTGACGAGCCGATCGGGTTGGCAGTCGCCCGCGCCGAGGCGATCCGGCTGGCCCGACGGATCAATGAACTCGGCGACCAGCTGAAAACCAACCGTGCCCAGCTCGACGAGATTCTTGCCGAGCACGCCCCGCAACTACTGGCACTGCACGGGGTTGGAGCCGTCACCGCTGCGGTCATCCTCACCGTCTGGTCACACCCAGGCCGGATCAGAACCGAGGCCGCGCTGGCGAAAATCGCTGGGACTGCTCCGATTCCAGCATCATCGGGCAACACCACCCGGCATCGGCTCAGCCGCGGCGGCGATCGACAGCTCAACAGAGCCATTCACACGATCGTGCTGACCCGGCTGCGAACCGACCCCAACACCCGCGCCTACCTGCAACGGCGACTGGCCGCAGGCAAAACCAAACGCGAGGTCACACGATGCCTGAAACGGTATGTCACGCGGCAGATCCACCGAACCCTGACGCAGGCCAACGCGACGACTTGACAAACATAGAAGCCTCCCGG
>NZ_JBSFPI010000066.1:0-1419 GCF_053588115.1 Nocardia sp. NPDC003482 | reverse complement strand
GGTTGTGTCCAGCAGGATGGTGTACGACCGGACGCCAGCGAAGTGGTGGCGTGTCGTAGCCGAGTAGAGGGTGGTCACCGCGTGATCCTTCAAAAGACCGCCAAGTCACTTGAAGGAAAGAAAGTTCACGCGATGACCTCTGTCCAGCCTATCGACCCGTCCAAGATGCTGTCCGAGCAACTCGCCGTCGCGAGTCCGGATCTGCTGCGCGACATGATGTCCACGTTCATCCAGGCCTTGATGGGCGCCGAGGCCGACACGATGTGCGGCGCCGGGTACGGCGAACGATCCGACCAGCGGGTGAACTCACGCAATGGCTACCGCCACCGTGATTTCGACACTCGCGTCGGCACGATCGACGTCGCGATCCCGAAGCTGCGGTCGGGTTCCTATTTCCCGGACTGGCTGCTCGAGCGCCGCAAACGCGCCGAACGCGCCCTCACCTCCGTGGTGGCGACCTGCTACCTGCTCGGCGTATCAACGCGGCGGATGGAGAAGCTGGTCGAATCCCTCGGTGTGACAAAACTTTCCAAGTCCCAGGTGTCGATCATGGCCGCCGAGCTCGATGCCCAGGTCGAAGCGTTCCGCACCCGCCCACTCGACCAAGGCCCCTACACGTTCGTCGCCGCCGACGCGCTGGTGTTGAAGGTCCGCGAGAACGGCCGCGTTGTCAATGTGCATGCCCTGGTCGCGACCGGAGTCAATGCTGATGGCTACCGCGAGATCCTCGGTATCCAGGTCACCAGCGGTGAGGACGGCGCGGGCTGGCTGGCGTTCTTCCGCGATCTGGTCGCCCGCGGCCTGTCGGGCGTGTCGATGGTCACCAGCGACGCCCACGCCGGGCTGGTCGCCGCCATCGGGGCGACACTGCCCGGCGCGGCCTGGCAGCGGTGTCGTACGCACTACACGGTGAATCTGATGTCGATCACCCCGAAAACGTCGTGGCCGTGGGTGCGGACTCTGCTGCACTCGGTGTTCGACCAGGCAGACCCCGAATCCGTTGACGCCCAATATGATCGGATGCTCGACGCCTTGACCGAGAAGTTGCCGAAGGTGGCCGCTCACCTCGACGCCGCCCGCGCGGACCTGCTGTCGTTCACCGCGTTCCCCAAACAGATCTGGCGTCAGATCTGGTCCAACAATCCGCAGGAGCGGTTGAACAAGGAAATCCGCAGGCGCACAGACGTTGTCGGTATCTTCCCCGACCGACAAGCCATCATCCGACTCGTCGGCGCAGTCCTCGCCGAACAACACGACGAATGGATCGAAGGCCGCCGCTACCTCGGCCTCGACGTCCTCGCCCGCTCACGCGGCACCACCGACCCCACCGACCAGGAGGAAACCACCCCAGCACTGACCGCCTGACCGAACAGGATCACGCGGCAATCACCCCGTTACACCACCCGTTTGGACTTGACC
>NZ_JBSFPI010000065.1:0-1421 GCF_053588115.1 Nocardia sp. NPDC003482 | reverse complement strand
GCGGCCGCTTCGTCGTAGAGGGTGCGTGTTTTGAGGCAGCCGTGGAGGATGCCGACGAGGCGGTTGGCGAGTTGCCGTAGCGCGGCGTGGTGTTCGAGGCCGCGGGCGCGGTGTTTGTCGTAGTAGGCGCGAGCACCCGGTGAGGAGGTCAGGGCGCTGAACGCTTGGCGCAGGAGGGCGTCGATGAGTCGGTCGTTGTGCACGAACCGTGCCGCGATGATCCTCTTCTTGCCGGAGGCTCGGGTGATCGGGCTGGTGCCGGCGTAGTTCTTGCGGGCCTTCGCCGAGGTGTAGCGGTCGCGGGCGTCCCCGAACTCGGCGAGCACCCGGGCGCCGAGGATCACGCCCATCCCGGGTTGGGACAGCACGATCTCAGCGTCCGGGTGCCGGCCAAAATGGGCATCCACCTGCCCTTGCAGGGCGGTGATCTGTTCGCGGAGGGTGATCAGCACACTGACCGAGGCCCGCGTGGTGGCGGCATAGGCGGTGTCGATCACCGCGTCGCGGCGCAGGTGTTCACCGCGCAGCACCGACTGGATCCGGGCGGCTTTGGCGTCGAGGTCACGGCGGCGGGCCCGGGCGAGCGCGGCCCGGATCTGATTGAGCGACAACCGCGCCGCCGACACCGGATCCGGTGCCTTACCGAGCAGTTCCAGGGCGTCGGCGGCGGTGAGATCATCGAAGGCTTCCAGCGCGGCGGGGAAATACTCGCGCAGCGCGTGCCGCAGCCGCTGGACATGACGAGTTCGTTCCCAGATCAGCGTCTTATGCGCCCGCGCAACCACTTTCACCGCCTCGACCCGAGCGCTGTCGGTGGCTACCGGCCGCAGCTGATGCGAGTCGGTGCGCACCATATCAGCCAGCACGTGCGCATCGGCCGGGTCGCTCTTGGCGCCGGAAACCGCATGCCGTTCCCGATAGCGGGCCGCCCGCAACGGGTTGACCGCGAACACCGTATAGCCCGCGGCCAGCAGCGCCGCGACCCACGCTCCACGATCGGTCTCGATCCCGATCACCACCTCGGCGGCGTCGGTGTCGGCACCGAGATGCTCGGCGACCAGCGCATGAAACCGCGCGATCCCGTCCACCCCCTCAGGCAGCCGCGCTCTGGCCAAACGCTCGCCCGCCGCGTCCATCAACTCCACGTCATGGTGGTCCTGCGCCCAGTCGTCTCCGACGAACAACACCATCGATTCTCCCGTCCCTCAACGAATACCGCGACGCGGGTAGCGTCCGGGAGAACTCTCAGCGCCCTAATGAAACAGTGCTCACGCCGAGCATCAGCGGGCACGACATCCCATCAGCGATCCATCCTCCCGACCGACCGGCGGGGGCACGATCTTTATTCAGGACTCGAAGCCCTGGGAGCCACAACAGTGCTCACCCACCAGCCGCTACCGACAGCAAGTCTGCCGTATCAG
>NZ_JBSFPI010000064.1:0-1522 GCF_053588115.1 Nocardia sp. NPDC003482 | reverse complement strand
GAATAAAGACATCCCAGGGTCTTTGGGTGTCAAGCGGGGGCCGGGTTGTGGGTGGGCCAGGCGGTGGTTTCGTTGTAGGGGGTGTGGGTGGTGAGGCAGCCGTGGAGGATGCCGACGAGGCGGTTGGCGAGTTGGCGGAGGGCGGGGTAGTGGTCGAGGCCTCGGGCGCGGTGGTGGTTGTAGTAGGCGCGGGCGCCGGGTGAGGCGGTGAGGGCGCTGAAGGCTTGGCGGTGCAGGGCGTCGATGAGGCGGTCGTTGTGCACGTATCGGGCGGTGACGATTTTCTTTTTCCCGGAGGCGCGGGTGATGGGGCTGGTGCCCGCGTAGTTCTTGCGGGCCTTGGCCGTGGTGTAGCGGCCGCGGGCGTCTCCGAACTCGGCGAGCACCCGGGCGCCTAGGATCATGCCCATCCCGGGTTGGGACAGGATGATCTCAGCGTCCGGGTGCCGCCCAAAATGGGCATCGACCTGGCTTTGCAGCTCGCTGATCTGTTCGGTGAGGGTGATCAGCACGTGCACCAGGGCGCGGGTGACCGCGGCGGAGGCGGTGTCGATGACGGGGTCTCGGCGCAGGTGCTCGGCGCGTAGCAGCGATTGGATCGCGGCTGCTTTGACCTCGATGTCGCGGCGGTGCGCGCGCATCAGCGCGGCCCGGATCTGGTTGAGCGACAACCGCGCCGCCGTTGTCGGGTCGGGTGCCTTGCCCAGCAGCTCCAGCGTGTCGGGCGCGGACAGATCGTCGAACGCGGCCAGCGCGGCGGGGAAATACTCACGCAGCCCGTGCCGCAGCCGTTGCGCGGTGCGGGTGCGTTCCCACACCAACGTCTTGTGCGCGCGGGCCACCACCTTCACCGCCTGCACCCGCGCGCTGTCCGCGGCGACCGGCCGCAACTGGTGCGCGTCGGTGCGCACCATATCGGCCAACACGTGCGCATCGGCCGGGTCGCTCTTGGCGCGGGAAACGCTGTGTCGTTCCCGATACCGGGCCGCTTGCAACGGATTCACCGCGAACACCGCATACCCCGCGGCGAGCAACGCCGCGACCCACGGCCCCCGATCGGTCTCGATCCCCACCAGCACCTCACCGGCATCACCGTCCGCACCGAGATGCTCACCGATCAACGCGTGCAACCGCGTGAGGCCCTCCACCCCCTCGGGCAGCCGGGCCCGCGCCAACCGTGTGCCCGCCGCGTCCATCACCTCCACATCGTGATGGTCCTCGGCCCAATCGTCCCCCACGAACAACACCACGAAACCTCCTGCCACACGACCCGATACCCGCAACGGCAGCATGCGGGAGAACTCTCGGCGACCTAATGAAACAGTGCTCACACCACCACTACGACAGGGGCGGTGGGCACGACATCCCAGCAGCGATCCATCCTCCCGACCGGCCAGCAGGGGCACACTCTTTATTCAGAACTCCAAGGTCCCGGGTGCACACAGTGCTCACCCACCAGCCGCTACCAGCAGCGAGTCTGCCCGACGACCGACCCGCTACACCTCATTAGGGTGCGGCTGGG
>NZ_JBSFPI010000063.1:0-1905 GCF_053588115.1 Nocardia sp. NPDC003482 | reverse complement strand
CGACGAACGCAAGGAAACCGCTGTCGCGTTCTGGCAACGAGCACGAAAACACTTCGCCGCCAACGGGATCACTGTCAAACGAGTCCTCACCGACATTCAAACTCGGTGATGGCCTCGAAGCTCTCACCGGATACGGCCGGTTGGGTGAGAATTCGAGGCTCCGGCGCCTGCTTGCTACCGCTCAATGACCGAGTGGGGTTGTGCTCCTTGCCTGTTGATCGCGGAGTGAGCAGGGCCATCGCCGGGTGAGATGCGTCCTGTTAGGAACCCGGCGACTTCGGCATCCGCCGCCACGCGGCGCGTTGCGGAGATCCCTGTTGGTGAATGTCTGGTACTGCATCGACTCCCGCGACGGCAACGCTCACGCCGGATCTGGGTGAAGCATTGTCGAGCAGACGGGAGTTGGATCGTTGGAGTTGCGGCTGGGTATCGATGTCGCTTGCCGGGCAGCGCACCAGGCCAGCTGGCCGATGAGCAAGGCAAATTTCTATGGTCAGGTCGCAAGTTCCGCACCACGACCAGTGATCTGCAGCGGCTGTGGTCGATGCTGCCGGCCGGGACCGCCCCCTCGTCGGTCACCGTCATCATGGAGCCCACGCGCAACGCCTGGGTGCCGTTAGCGGCCTGGTTCCGTCGGCAGGGCGCCACCGTGATTCTGGTGCCACCCGAACAATCTGCCGACCTGCGTGATTACTACTGCAAGCACACCAAGTCCGACCGCTTGGACTCGAAAGTCCTTGCCCGGATCCCACTTCTGCATCCCGAGGGCATGCACCCCGCGACCGGGCTCGGCCCCGGTGACACGATGCGCAGGGCGGTCAAGCTGCGCTCCAATCTGGTCAAACGCCGCACCGGCATCCTCGCGCGATTGGATGCACTGCTCGAACTCCTCGGGCCCGGCTGGCATGCCGCGCTCGGCGCGGACCTGGCCAACAAGACGCCCTTGCGGTTCCTGGCGCATTACGCCGACCCACACATCGTGATCCGGTTGGGCCGGGCCCGGCTGACACGATTCCTCGCCCGGCATTCTCGCGGCAGCTGGCGCGAGGAGAAGGCCGACCAACTCCTCGCCGCGGCCCGTGAAACGCTCGATCTCTGGTCTGATGAATTGGACTTCCCGGAGTTGGCCGATGACATCGCGATCGAGGCCCGGCTGGCCTTGCAGCTCACCGAGGAGATCAAGGAACTCGAAACCCGCATCGCGGCACTGCTGGACAAGGCCGACCCGGATGGCATCGTCAGCTCGACGCCCGGGGTAGGCCCGATTCTCGCAGCCCAGATCCTGGGCCGCTTGGGCGATCCCAACCGCTTCGACTCCCTGGCCGCGATCCGTTCCTTCAGCGGCCTGGTGCCCAAACTCGAATCTTCTGGATTGAGCGGAAGGCACGGTGGACCAACGAAATCCGGAGACGCGTGCCTGCGCGAAGCGCTGTTCATGGCCGCTGAGCAGGCACGGCGCAGCGATCCCTCGCTGGCCGCGAAATACCACCGACTCATGACCGACAGCGGCAAACACCACAACTCCGCGGTCTGCCACCTCTCCACGACCCTGCTCACACGCATCGCCGCCTGCTGGCGCCGCGGCGAGCACTACGTGATCCGCGATGTCGACGGCAGCCCGCTCACCTCGGAACAGGGCCGCAGGATCGTCGCCGACCGATACACAGTCCCCGCCGACATCCGCGCCGCGCGACGCACCACCGGTGCGAGGACGGGCCGACGACACCAGGAGTCGCACAGCGCTCCACCGATCGGCCCGTCAACAACCAAGGCTACGAGCCTTCCAGCGAGTTGACATCCGTTAGGAACTCAACGGCGCCTGCTACATCTCCCAGCTGTGGCGATCCGAGCTGGCCGGCAACGGGATCACGCATAAACGAACCCGGCCCTACCGGCCACAGACCA
>NZ_JBSFPI010000062.1:0-2020 GCF_053588115.1 Nocardia sp. NPDC003482 | reverse complement strand
GCACACCGAACGAGGTAGAGTCCGAATGGTTTCATCGTAACCAAGCAGCTTGAGAATCGGCAAACCCCACTGTCCGAATTCCTTCCGGCTCCTCACTCGGCATGACGGAGACCTCGTTTCCGGCACTCACCTCCGCCGCGCTGCCCGACCCGCATCCACAGGGGTACATGTTCGGCAGCAATGTACTGACCATGGGCTCGCCGCCCGCCCTGCCCGCGCCGATGCAGGCCGACGCGCACGACGGCTCGCTGCTTCCGGGTGATCGGACCCTGGACAACCCGTCGTGGGCGTGGGCGGCGGGGGCCGCCATCTCCACGGTCGGCGATCTGGCCCGCTGGACCGAAGCGCTCACCGACGGCAAGGTGCTCGACCAGCGCACCCAGTCGCTCCGCATGTCCAGCCCGCGACCCACCGATCCGGCCAACCCGCCGGAGGCACCGCGGTACGGGCTGGCGATCGCGAAATTCGGTGCGCTGTACGGACATACGGGAGAACTGCCGGGGTTCAACACCTTCGCGGGGACCGATCCGGAGCGGAAGGTGACCGTGGTGGTGTGGGCGAATCTGGAGCCCACCGTGGACGGGCACGCGGCGGCTTCGGAGATCGCCAAGCGGATCATCGAGAGGGTGTACGCGTCCGCCGGACCCACGCCGACACGGTAGGCGCGGGGTATGCGCCGTTGCGAAAGGCCCTGCGGCCGTTCGCTTCCTGTGCGGCTCGGCTTTGCCGAAGTCGATCGCCTCGACCTCCTCCGAGCCGGGCCGGTGTCGAGGATTCGTCGCGCCGAACGGGGGTATGCACCGAGTGACCGAAGATTTCACATTATGTGTAATACGTCATCGAGGGGAAGGGCGCGGAATGGTGGGGATCGAGTTGAAGCCGCTCGCGGAGCAGGTCGTGGTGGTCGCCGGTGGATCCAGTGGGATAGGCCGGGAGACGGCGCTGCGGCTGGGCGCGGCGGGCGCGAAAGTCGTTGTGGCGGCACGCAATGAGGACGGCCTCGCCTCGCTCGTGCGTGAGATTGCCGCGGCCGGTGGGGAAGCGGTGTACGCGGTGTGCGATGTCAGCGACCGCGCGCAGGTCGAATCCGTCGCCGATCTGGCGGTGGCGACCTACGGCCGCATCGACACCTGGGTCGCGGCCGCGGGCGTCGTCGTCTACGCGGATTTCGAGCACACCACACCGGAGGAGTTCCGTCGGCTCATGGAGGTCAACTTCATGGGACAGGTGCACGGTTTCCAGGCGGCACTCCCCCACCTGCGCCGCGCGGGCCGGGGCGCGCTGGTGGCGATCGGCTCGGGAGAGACGGTGGTCGCCATGCCGCTCAACAGCGCCTACGCCGCGTCCAAGCACGCGGTGGAGGGCGTGCTCGACGCGCTGCGACGGGAGTTGCAGGCCGAGGGGACACCGATTTCGGTGACCAGCATCAAACCGTCGGCCATCAATACACCGTTCTTCAACAACGGCCGCAACAAGATGGAGGTGAAACCCAAAGGCGCGCCGCCGTTTTACCATCCGGCAGTGGTCGCGGACTGTGTCCTGTTCGCGGCCACGCATCCGGTACGAGATCTCTATGCGGGTGGGGCGGCGAAATTGATGAAGGTGACGCAGCACCTCACTCCGCGAGTGGCCGATGCTGTTCTGGCGAGGTTGGGGATTCCGATGGAGCAGACCAGTGAGCCCGCTGTGGACGGGGAGGGGAATCTGTATGGGCCGAGCGGGGATGCTCGGGCGGAGGGGGATTTTCGTAAACAGGCGCTTCCGTTCAGCCCGTATACGTGGCTTGCTACGCATCCGGTCGCGCGGCGGTTGTTGTGGGTTGGTGCGGCGGGCGTTTCGGCAGCGGGGTGCGCCGCCTGGGCGCGAGGGTAGGTTCTCGCTATATCTGGCGGCTCCGTTGTCCATTAGCTGCTGGCATCCGGTGGGTGAGGTGCCCGACGGTTCTCGGACAGTGGCCCCAGGTAGAATTGGGGTTCATTGATAGGAGTTGTTGTGGCGCGGAAGAATTCGCGGCCGCGGT
>NZ_JBSFPI010000061.1:0-2453 GCF_053588115.1 Nocardia sp. NPDC003482 | reverse complement strand
CCACCGACCAGGAGGAAACCACCCCAGCACTGACCGCCTGACCGAACAGGATCACGCGGCAATCACCCCGTTACACCACCCGTTTGGACTTGACCTCGGTCGAACGCGGTGTCCAATTGCGTACTTCGAGCTGAAAACGACGGTACCTATTTGTAGCCTGTCCTTTATGGAGGGTTCGGCTAGCCTGATACCGATTACGTATTGGTTTCGAAGCTAGGCTATACACTAGCTGAGCGGCGGATGCAGCCGAGCGTGCGATGAAGCCGTGTCAGCCCAGCTGAAGCCGCATCGACGGATCACGACTAGGCACGAAACCCAATGCCGCATAAAGAGGTTCCCCAAACCGAGAAGCATGCAAATCCACAACCCGCACCTCCCGCCGCCGAAACCACTCCAACAGCGCCACCATGCAGGCCCGTGAGTACCCCCGCCGCCGCCACGCCGCCTCGGTCGCCACATTGAACACGTAACCCTTTGTGCCGCTGGGGTTGTGCGGCGAAGGCAACAACTCCTCCACGACCCCGATCGCACACGCCGCCAGCCCACCCGGCCGATCGACCACGAACGCCACCATGCTCCCCGCGGGATCGGCCAATTCCTTGCGCAACCGCTCGGCCGCGGCCGAGCGCCAGTCGACCGGCCCGTCGATCGGATCATGCAGCGCCGCGAGCATCACCGCCCGCAACCGCACCAGTTCCGCCACATCCGCGACCACCGCCTGCCGAGCCATCACCATGGCCGGGACCCTAGCGACTCAGATTCGGTTCCGGCGAGGGGTTTTCGGGTCGGATGGGGCAGAGCGGCCAAGACCACCAAGATCCCGACGATCCCCCGCGCGGTCGGCGTCGAATGCCCAGACGAAGAACCCGAACATCGCGGGGGAGAGCTCGGATGCGGGCGAAGGCTTTCGATCAGATCGGCGACATGGACGCGGCACGAGAGTCGTTGCGGTTGCGGGCAGTTCGGGACGGGCAGCTTCGCACATCCTGCTCGGGACGATCTACATGGATGTTGGCGACCTGGATGCCGTTGCAAAGTGCGCGCACGTTGATCCATGCTCGTGCGCGGCGCCGGAGGCCGCTCGGCAACTGGATGCCCGCATGGCTGAGGTTCCCCCGCTGAGCCGGAGAGCGGATTATCTGGTTCCGGCTGGAACCCGTCGATGGTAGCTGGCCTCGTACTCGTCCGGTGATCGCCAATCCAGCTTCTTCTGGATGCGCTGGGTGTTGTACCAGCCGTCGATGTAGGAGAACGGTGCGTTCTCCGCGTCTTCCCTTGTGCGCCAAGAGTTCCGATAGACCAGCTCGGTCTTCAGCGTGGAGAAGAAGTTCTCCATGAGCGCATTGTCGTAGCTGTCGCCGACCGATCCCATAGATTGGGCAATACCGTTGTCGGCCAGCCGGTTCGCGAACCGGATCGCAGTGTAGGTCGAGCCACGATCGGAATGGTGAACCAGCTGCCCGTCACGCACATCCCGCACCCACACCGCGTATTCCAGGGCCCCGAGTACCAGCTCGGTGTCGCAGCGGTCCGAGCATTTCCAGCCCACGATCCGGTTGGAGAACGCGTCACGAACCGCCGCCAGCCAGAACACACCCTCGCCGGTCGGGATCCGCGTGGCATCCGCCACCCACAACCGGTCCGGGGTGTCCGCGGTGAAGTCACGATTGACCAGATCCGGTGCCGGCGTGGCCCGTCGATCCTGCCGCGTCGAGGAGATGCGCCACTTCTTACGCAGGAACGCGCCCTGCAACCCCGCGGCCCGCATCAGCCGTTCCACTCGTTTACGGCCGACCGCGATGCCGCGGCGGCGCAGCATCGCGTGCACCCGCGGCGAACCGTAGGTGCCGCCGGAACTGGTGTGAATATCGACGATCTCAGCCAGCAACTGTTCATCGGCCAGCCGCCGCCGCGACGAGTTCTTCGCCTGGGCCAGCCACCCATAGAACGTCGACGACGCGATGCCCAGCACCCGCAATACGAGCTCGACCGAGTGCTGCGGGTGATCCTTCACGAACCGCACGATCACCTCCGGGTTTGGCCGAGCTCCGACGCGAAATACGCACTCGCATCACGTAATACAGCATTCACCCGCTCAAGCTCGGCCACTCGCTTGCGCAGCTGTTTGTTCTCTTCGACCATGTCGGTCGCCGGCCTGTCATGCCGTTCACCGGAGTCGGCTTCGGCCTGGCGGATCCAGTTCCGCAGAGCCTCGTGATGCACCCCCAGCTTCCGGATCGCCGGCTTGGGATCCGCATCCCGATACAACCTGACCGCCCGAGCACTCAGCTCGTCCGGGTACTTCTTCGGTGCTGCCACTGATGAACTCCTTCCGGGCCCAATAGGACCACGTCAGAGCTCTGAGGTGCCCGACGGTTCTCGGACAGTGGCCCCAGGTAGAATTGGGGTTCATTGATAGGAGTTGTTGTGGCGCGGAAGAATTCGCGGCCGCG
>NZ_JBSFPI010000060.1:0-2477 GCF_053588115.1 Nocardia sp. NPDC003482 | reverse complement strand
TGGTGATGGCGTGCCTTTTGAAGAATGAGCCTGCGAGTCATCGGTGTGTGGCGAGGTTAACCCGTGTGGGGGAGCCGTAGCGAAAGCGAGTCCTAATAGGGCGTTTTGAGTCGCATGTCATGGACCCGAAGCGGAGTGATCTACCCATGGCCAGGGTGAAGCGACGGTAAGACGTCGTGGAGGCCCGAACCCACTTAGGTTGAAAACTGAGGGGATGAGCTGTGGGTAGGGGTGAAAGGCCAATCAAACTCCGTGATAGCTGGTTCTCCCCGAAATGCATTTAGGTGCAGCGTCGCATGTTTCACCCTGGAGGTAGAGCTACTGGATGGCCTAGGGGGCCCACAAGCTTACCGAAGTCAGCCAAACTCCGAATGCCGGGGTGTGAGAGTGCGGCAGTGAGACTGCGGGGGATAAGCTTCGTAGTCGAGAGGGAAACAGCCCAGATCGCCGGCTAAGGCCCCTAAGCGTGTACTAAGTGGAAAAGGATGTGGGGTCGCTGAGACAACCAGGAGGTTGGCTTAGAAGCAGCCACCCTTGAAAGAGTGCGTAATAGCTCACTGGTCAAGTGATCCTGCGCCGATAATGTAGCGGGGCTCAAGTACACCGCCGAAGCCGCGGCATTCCAGTATTGATCTTGCTTTCGAGCCAGGAGCTGGGATGGGTAGGGGAGCGTCGTGTAGCCAGGGAAGCGGCGGAGTGATCCAGCTGTGGAGGCTATGCGAGTGAGAATGCAGGCATGAGTAGCGAAAGACGAGTGAGAAACTCGTCCGCCGGATGACCAAGGGTTCCTGGGCCAGGTTAATCCGCCCAGGGTGAGTCGGGACCTAAGGCGAGGCCGACAGGCGTAGTCGATGGACAACGGGTTGATATTCCCGTACCCGTGTATCCGCGCCCAATGGCGAATCAGCTGTGCTAACCATCCTGAACCCAAAAGACTTCCTTCGGGAAGCTGGAGGGGGATGCATGGGATCCTGGCTGTAGTAGTCAAGCGATGGGGTGACGCAGGAAGGTAGCTGGGCCCGGTGGTGGATTACCGGGTGTAAGCCTGTAGGGAGTGACATAGGCAAATCCGTGTCGCGTATATCCTGAGAGGTGATGCGTAGCCGTTGTGGTGAATTCAGTGATCCTATGCTGCCGAGAAAAGCCTCTAGTGAGTTGGTGCACGGCCCGTACCCCAAACCGACACAGGTGGTCAGGTAGAGAATACCGAGGCGATCGAGAGAACTGTGGTGAAGGAACTCGGCAAAATACCTCCGTAACTTCGGGAGAAGGAGGGCCCGGTCTGGTGACAGGATTGACTCCTCGAGCTGGGTTGGGTCGCAGAGACCAGAGAGAAGCGACTGTTTACTAAAAACACAGGTCCGTGCGAAGTCGTAAGACGAGGTATACGGACTGACGCCTGCCCGGTGCCGGAAGGTTAAGAGGACCGGTTAGCCCTTTCGGGGGCGAAGCTGAGAATTTAAGCCCCGGTAAACGGCGGTGGTAACTATAACCATCCTAAGGTAGCGAAATTCCTTGTCGGGTAAGTTCCGACCTGCACGAATGGCGTAACGACTTCTCTGCTGTCTCCACCACAGACTCGGCGAAATTGCAGTACGAGTAAAGATGCTCGTTACGCGCGGCAGGACGAAAAGACCCCGGGACCTTTACTATAGCTTGGTATTGGTGTTCGGTACGGTTTGTGTAGGATAGGTGGGAGACTGTGAAGCTGGGACGCTAGTTCTGGTGGAGTCGTCGTTGAAATACCACTCTGATCGTATTGGGCTTCTAACCTCGGGCCATGATCTGGTTCAGGGACAGTGCCTGGTGGGTAGTTTAACTGGGGCGGTTGCCTCCTAAAGGGTAACGGAGGCGCCCAAAGGTTCCCTCAGCCTGGTTGGCAATCAGGTGGTGAGTGTAAGTGCACAAGGGAGCTTGACTGTGAGACAGACATGTCGAGCAGGGACGAAAGTCGGGACTAGTGATCCGGCACCGGCGTGTGGAAGCGGTGTCGCTCAACGGATAAAAGGTACCCCGGGGATAACAGGCTGATCTTCCCCAAGAGTCCATATCGACGGGATGGTTTGGCACCTCGATGTCGGCTCGTCGCATCCTGGGGCTGGAGTAGGTCCCAAGGGTTGGGCTGTTCGCCCATTAAAGCGGCACGCGAGCTGGGTTTAGAACGTCGTGAGACAGTTCGGTCTCTATCCGCCGCGCGCGTTGAGAAACTTGAGGAAGGCTGTCCCTAGTACGAGAGGACCGGGACGGACGAACCTCTGGTGTGCCAGTTGTTCCGCCAGGGGCATGGCTGGTTGGCTACGTTCGGAAGGGATAACCGCTGAAAGCATCTAAGCGGGAAGCCTGTTCCAAGATGAGGTTTCTTACCCCTTCGAGGGTTAAGGCCCCCAAGAGATGATTGGGTTGATAGGCCGGAACTGGAAGCACGGTAACGTGTGGAGGTGACCGGTACTAATAGGCCGAGGGCTTACCAACGAAGA
>NZ_JBSFPI010000059.1:0-4403 GCF_053588115.1 Nocardia sp. NPDC003482 | reverse complement strand
TGAGTCCGGAGACTTTGATGTTCCCCGGGTTTCCCGGAGTCGGTTTGGCTGACTTCTTGGTCACGACACCGTCGAAGGAGACTCGTTCGTGCCAAGGCGCTATCCCGAAGAGTTCCGCCGCAAGGTACTGGATCTGGTCGCTGCCGGGCGTCCGGTCGCGCAGGTCGCCGCCGATCTGGGCATCAGTGACCAGACGATCTATGTCTGGCGCAAGCAGGAACTGATCGACACCGGCCAGCTACCCGGCGCAAGCCGCGCCGAGCAGACCGAACTGTCGATGGCCAAACGGCGGATCCGGGAACTAGAGCAGGAAGTGGCGATCCTGAAACGGGCTCGTGAACTGCTGAAAGAGCAGGGAGGCGACCCAAAAGGCGATACGCGGCCATAGCCACCATGGCGTCCGAGGGCTTGCCGGTGCAGGCCGCGTGCCGGCTCCTCGACGTCGCCGAATCGGGCTACTACGAATGGCGGTCCCGGCCGCCGTCTCAGCGTTCGATCCGGCATGTGTGGCTACTGGATCAGATTCGCGCCGTCCACGCCGCTTCCCGCGGCACCTACGGTGCCCACCGTGTCCACGCCGAACTCACCCTCGGTCTCGGAATCAGCGTGGGCCACGGCCAGATCGAGCTGCTAATGGCCCGCGCCGGGATCAAGGGGCTGCCCGGCAACCGCCGACCCAAGCCGAGGCATCAGACCCCGACAGCGGGAGATCTGGTCAACCGGTCGTTCACCCGATCACAGCCAAATCAGTTGTGGGTCACCGACATTACCGAGCACCACACCCGGGAAGGCAAGGTGTACTGCGCGGTCGTGCTCGACAAGTTCTCCCGCCGGGTCGTCGGCTGGTCGATCGACTCGACCCAGACCGCCGCGCTGGTGACCAACGCGCTGGGCATGGCCATCGCCAACCGCTCACCACAGGCCGGGACGATCATTCATTCCGACCACGGAGTCCAATTCACCTCCTGGGCCTTCACCGACCGGGCCCGCAAGTCCGGGCTGGTGCCCTCGATGGGCTCGATCGGCGATTGCTACGACAATGCTGTCATCGAATCCTTTTGGGGCAGAATGCAAACCGAGCTATTGAACCGTCAAAGATGGAGAACCCGGATCGAACTGGCAAACGCGATCTTCGAATACCTGGAGATCTTCCACAACCGGCGACGCCGTCACTCGGCCCTGGGCATGCGGTCCCCTATCGAGTACGAGATGATGCAATCACCCATCCAACCCGTGGCCTGAAGTCCAGCATCCCGACTCCACGAAACCCGGGGAACATCACTTATCGGTATGACGGCCCGGCGGGTTGCTGGGCTGGTTGTTGAGAGTAGTAGGCGGTCTCCATCTCCGCGGGAGGGATATCGCCGCAGTAGCGGTAGAGCCGCCGGTTGTTGAACCAATCGACCCATTCGGCGGTAGCGAATTCGACGTGGTCGACGCTGCGCCACGGTCCGCGCGGTTTGATCAGCTCGGTCTTGTAGAGGCAATGCCGCGTAGTTAAGTCGTTGGTAGGCAGGTCAACTCGGGTTTTTCCTAAGGAGGGTGTCGGGGAGGTAAGGCAACGGGACCTCTGCTATTGAGAGAAGCCGTCCAAGGTCTTCCTGCATCCGAGAGGTCCCGTTGCCCTCCCAGTCTGTCACTACGACGCTCACCCGCACCATTACCGTGGCCGGAGGAATCTTCGCGCCCGGTCACCTTGGGGAGCTCACGCAGTACCTGCCGTTCGAGTTGATCGATGACGTTCTCACCCGGACCCGGACGGTGCAGCGTCGCACCCGCTTGCTGCCCTCGCGCGTCGGGGTGTATTTCGTTCTGGCTCTGGCGGTTTTCCCGACGCTGGGCTATGAGAGGGTCTGGGACAAGCTGATCGCCGGGCTAGGATCGCTGCTCCCTCGCAGGCCCTCGGAGAAGGGACTGCGGGATCTTCGCCGGCGTCTGGGAGCGGCACCGTTGAGGGCGCTGTTCGAGGTCGTGGCAGGCCCGCTGGCGCAGCCCGCCACCCCGGGTGTGTGCTATCGGCATTGGCGCACTGTGGCTTTCGACGGCTGCGGTTCGCTGCAGGCTCCAGACCAGGACCGGATCCGGATGCGGCTGGGCAAGTTCACTCGATACCGCGGCGGCACCGAGGGCTACCCGCATCTGCGGGTCGTGACCTTGTGTGAGACCGGGACCCGCGGCCTACTCGGCGCAGTCTTCGGCTCGATCAAGCGTAGTGAGACCGACTACGCCGCCACTTTGGTGCCGCTGTTGAACGACACGATGCTGTTGCTGGCCGACCGCAACTTCGGTGGTGATGACATTCTCACCCGCGTCGCGGCCTCCGGCGCTCAGCTCGTGGTCCGGCTCAGCTCTCGCCGTCGTCCGGCCGTGTGGGCCACACTGCCCGATGGATCGGTTCTGACCAGGATCAATGGTTACCGCTTCCGCATCGTCGATATCCAGATCACCGCCACCTGCGCGGACGGATCCCGCACGGGTGACCGCTACCGGATCATCACCACCCTGCTCAACCACCGCACCGACCCAGCGATCCAGATCGCCCGCCTCTACCACGAGCGCTGGGAGATCGAATCAGCATTCTTCGCGTTGCGCCACACCATGTTCCGCGGACGCGTTCTGCGTTCCACCGACCCGGTCGGCCTCGAGCAGGAGATGTGGGCCGCCCTGACGATCTATCAGACGTTGCGCCGCGCCATGTGTGACGCCGTGGAGACCGCTCCGGGAACCGACCCCGACCGGGCAAGCTTCACCGTGGCCATGACCGCCGCCATCAACCAGATCGTCACCGCAACCAACATCACCAGCAACGACTCACCCGAAAACGCAATCGCCCGAGCGGTTTTGGAGAAACTCTTGCCCGCCCGCCGTCCGCGCATCAGCGCCCGCAAGGTCAAATGCCCCATGTCCCGCTACGGGACCGCCCTCACCGGCAACCGCCCTACCAAGAGCCAAGCCGTCATCCGGCTGGAACTCTGCGCACTCACCGACCCACAACAGACCGAAGCGGCCGAACACCCCGCAAGCACTGCCGACCCGGGCCACCGCCAGCAAGTGTTGCAGCTACTGCGGACCGACCCCGACCGCGACTGGACTCCCAGCGAAATCACCCAAGAGCTGAAACACGTTCGCTACCGAAGCCTTTGCAGCCAAATAGGCCGATGGACCGACCAAGGGTTCCTCGACCGGATCGGTCGTGGACGCTACCGCCTCAACCGCCAATGGCTGGCACCGGAACCACCACAGCCAGACGGCGACTCGACAACCGACCCCACCGCTTAACTACGCGGCCTTGCTTGTAGAGGCCGTTGATCGTCTCGGCCAGGGCGTTGTCATACGATTATCCGACCGCCCCGACCGACGGCTGGATCCCAGCCTCGGCCAACCGCTCGGAGAACGCAATGGATGTATATTGCGAACCCCTATCCGTATGGTGCACAACATCTTTCACATCCCATCCGGCCCGCTCGCGGGTCCAGATGGCGTGCTCGATCGCGTCGAGCACCAGCGAGGTCGTCATGGACGTGGCGGTTCGCCAGCCGATGATCCGGCGCGCGTAGGCGTCGATCACGAACGCGACGTAGACCCAGCCCGACCACGTCGACACATATGTCATGTCCGCCACCCATAACCGATTCGGTGCCGACGGCGCGAAGTGACGCTGCACCAAATCCGCCGGCTGCGGCGCGGCGGGATCGGGCCAGGTGGTGCGTTTGACCCGGCCGCGGACAGCGCCGCGCAATCCGAGTTCACGCATCAACCGCTCGACGGTGCAGCGGGCCACTGGATGGCCCTCCCGGTTCAGCTGCAGCCATACCTTTCTCGCGCCATAGACCCCGAAGTTCTCCGAATGAACGCGTGTGATCTCCACCTTCAGTTCTTCGTCACGGAGCTCCCGTCGCGCCGGAAGGCGTTTGCGTTGCTCGTAATACGTTGATGGGGAGGCTTTTACGCCGAGTTCGCAGAGCGCGGCGCAGATCGACTCGACACCCCAGACGAGGCCACCGCTTTCACGGTGGCCCTGATGTTCGGTGATGAACCGAACGATCAGCGCTGGGGCCGGTCGATCTCGGCGGCGAAGAAAGCCGACGCAGCCTTGAGAATTGCATTGGCGCGCTTGAGTTCTGCGTTCTCGCGTCGCAGCCGCTTCAGCTCCGCCATCTCATCGGAACTGGTTCCTGCCCGGTTTCCGGTGTCGATCTGGCCTTGGCGCACCCATTTGCGGACAGTTTCCGGCGTCCCGACCCCGAGCAGGTCAGCGACCGCTTTCATCGCCGCCCACTCCGACTCGTGCTCGCCCTTGATCTCGGCGAACATCCGCACGGCCCGCTCACGCAGCTCCTGCGGGTACTTCTTCGAACTCGACACGACTCCATCCTTCACAGAGGTTGAAGTCTCCCGACACT
>NZ_JBSFPI010000058.1:0-6535 GCF_053588115.1 Nocardia sp. NPDC003482 | reverse complement strand
GGCGGGGGCACGATCTTTATTCAGGACTCGAAGCCCTGGGAGCCACAACAGTGCTCACCCACCAGCCGCTACCGACAGCAAGTCTGCCGTATCAGTGGACCCGCTACACCTCATTAGGGTGCGGCTGTGTTGCCGAGCCTGGGGGTTGGCGGCCACTTCTGGGGTAGTTCACCTCAAAGCCGAAGCAGCCCAGCCGCACCCCTTATTCGGATCCGCACCCCTTGCAGGGCCTTGCAAGGGGTGCGTTTTCGAATAAAGAGTGCGGCTAGGGTTGCCGGGCCTTTGGTGAGGGTTACCGGGGTGGGTGGGTTTTGGTCCAGTGGTCGGCGATATCGATTCGTCTTGCGAGCCAGACCTTTTCGTGGGAACACACGTAATCCAGGAAGCGGTTCAGGGCCGCGGCTCGGGCTGGGCGGCCTGCGAGGCGGCAGTGCAGGCCGATCGACAGCATTTTGGGAGAGCCCGCTTGGCCTTCCGCGTAGAGGACGTCGAAGGCGTCGCGGAGGTAGGCGAAGAATTCGTCGCCGTTGGCGAAGCCTGCGGGGGAGGAGAAGCGCATGTCGTTGGCTTCGAGGGTGTAGGGGATGACGAGGTGGTCGGTGTCGCGGACTCGGGTCCAGTAGGGGAGATCGTCGGCGTAGGAGTCGGAGTCGTAGGTGAAGCCGCCGTGGGCGACGACCAGGTCGCGGGTTTGGGGGGAGTCGCGGCCGGTGTACCAGCCGCGCGGTGGGGCGCCGAACAGGTCGGTGATGATTCGGACCGCCTCGGCGAGGTGTTCGCGTTCGGTGTCGGGGTCGATCTCCTGGTAGGAGATCCAGCGCAGGCCGTGGCAGGCGATCTCGTAGTCGTTGCGCCGGAAGGCCGCCACCGCCTCGGGATTGCGTTCGAGGGCGCGGGCCACGGCGAAGACGGTGAGGGGGATGTCGCGGGATTCGAAGGCGCGCAGCACCCGCCAGAGTCCCGCCCGGGAGCCGTACTCGTAAAGCGATTCCATACTCATGTGGCGATTCGAAAACGCTTGTGCGGGAACAATATCCGACAGGAACGTCTCCGACGCCGGATCGCCGTCGAGGACGCAGTTCTCCCCGCCCTCCTCGTAGTTGAGCACGAACTGCACCGCGATGGCGGCCTCGCTGGGCCAGTGCGGATGCGGGGGATGCGGTCCGTAGCCGACCATATCGCGGGCGTAAGCGGTCACGGCTGTTCTCCCCGCAGGTCGTCCATGATCCCGTCGGTCAGTTCGCCCAGCAGCGGTTCGGCGCGCAGGCGATCGAGAGCGGCGGGAGTGAGCGTGCCGTACAGTCGCAGCCGCGCGAAGCCGCCGTCGGGATAGACGTCCACGCGCACCTCGGTGACCGGCTCGGCCGCCTCGAGCGCGAAGCGGTGACGGGTGTCGGGCTGCAGATCGGTGCGCGGCAGTAGTTCGAATTCGCTTCCGTCGGAACGGATTCCGGTCAAGCGAGCGGCACCGGGGCTGTTGAACAAGAAGTACGAGGTATCGATCTCGACGACGCGCGGCACGCCCTCGCCCGCCAGCCGCACCCGCACCCAGTCGTTGCCGGTGTCGCGACGCCGCGCGGTCTCCCAGCCGTCGCCCATCGAGCGGGCGCGACCGGGCATGAGCAGGTTCTGCGGATGGGAGTAGAAGCGGTTGGAACAGTCCACCACCAGTCCGCCGTTCTCCACCGCCGCCAGGTCGAACGGGCCCGAATCCAGCCAGCGCGGATCGGGTTTCGCCACACCGTGCACCCGCAGCCGCGCCACCCCGCCGTCGGGGTACATGCTCAGCCGCACGTGGGTGAACCGCTGTTCGGAGTCGACGACGAAGAAGTTCTCGGCGTCCCCGTTGACCTTCTCGCGCGGCACGAGCGCGGTCCAGTCGGTGCGGGCGGCGATCTCCTCGGCGGGCGGATAACCTTGCACCGCAAGACCTTCCACGGAGATCTCGGGCGGATAGTTGCCCGTGAACCACGCGGTGTCGACCACCACGCCGCGGATCACGCCCGGCGCGCCGAGTCGCACGATGGCCCGGTCGCGGTCGTCGGCGGCGGGAGCGTCCCCGCCCGCGCGGCGGCGTCGCCGAGTCTCCCAGCCGTCGTACACCTGACCCTTGTGCCCGAAGGTCGCCGCGGTGAAGGTCGCGGGTTCGGGGCGGATGAGGTTCTCCTTCTCGGCGAAGGATTCGTCGTCGGCCCAGACGACCGCGCCGCCGAGGGTGCGTACCGCCAGATCGGGGAGCAGGGTGAATTCGGTTGCCTCGCCGCTCATGGGGTGGGCGATCTCCTTTCTCGCAACTGGGTCAGCACCTCGGCCGTGGCGGCCGGTACCAGCGCCGTGACATCGTCGGATGTGTATGCGCCGCAATCCAATCCGCGCATCACGACGGTCGCCAGCGCCTGCGCGGTGGCGGGTTCGTCGACGACCGCGCCGTCGCGGCGGCTCAGGTAGCGGTCGATGCGCGGCGCGGCGGCGGTGAGCGCGCCGCGGAAGAACGCGAAGGTCGCGAGCCAGCGGGTGACCAGGTGACCCGGGTGCATATCCCAGCCCTGGTAGTAGCCGCGCTCGAGGGAGCGGGTCACCAGCCGATGGTGCCGGGTCAGCGCGGCGGCCACCTCGTCGGCGGTGCCCACGGGCACGACCTGGGTCGAGCCGTCGCACACCCACACCCCGGTCTGCGCGGCCGCGGCCTGCATGACGGCCTTGGCGTGATCGGCGGCGGGATGCTCGAGCGACTGGAACTGCGGCGCGACGCCCAGCGCGGCGCTGTAATCGTAAGTGCCGTAATGCAATCCGCTGCATCGACCGGCGGCCCGGTGGATCGCACGGGCCACGGTGGCGCTGCCGTCCGGGGCGATCACCGCCTGCGGGCTCTCGATCTGCAACTCGAAACGCAGTGCGCCGCTGGGCAATCCGTGCGCGCACTCCAATTCCTCGCACAACCGCACGGCGACCCCCACCTGATCGACCGAACGCAGCTTGGGGATGGTGAACACGAACCCGTCGGGGAGGCCACCGGCCCCCTCGAGCACCAGCTCCAGCGTGCGCACGGCCCGCCGACACTCGGCGCTGGTCAGCCCCTTGATCCGGATGCCGCGCGAGCGGACCGACGCGGGCAGGGCCGCCAGGATCTCCCCCGCGTGGACGGCGTCCCGGTCCTCGACCTCATCTCCCCGGCCGCCGTACCCGTCCTCGAAATCCAGTCGAAGATCCTGAATCGGCCGCTGCGCCAACGTTTCCCGCACCCGGCCGAGGGTCTCGGCGTCGGCGAGCGACACGAGCAGCTCGTGATGCCGATCGAGGAGTTCGGTCGCGGACCGCCCCCATTCGTGGGGCAACTCCTTGCTGGCGTCGGCCGCGCAGACGTAGGCCGTGTGCACCGGCTGCCCGGCCCGATCTCCCGGATAACGCCGGGCCAACTCGGCGTCGATCGCCGCCACCTCCCGCGCCACCCCGCCCCGAAACTCGCCATCCAACGTCACGCGGCGACCCCCACGCCGACACCCCCCAGGTACACCACCCCAGCCGCACCCTTTATTCGAATCCGCACACGTTTCTGGGCCCTGCAAGGGGTGCGTTTCCGAATAAGGGGTGCGGCTGGGGTGGGGGTCATGGGGTGGGTCCGTTCGGGGTGAAGGGGGTCAGGGGGCCGGTGTGGGGTTTGGGTGGGGGTGCGGCGAATTCGCCGCGGCCGGATTTGCGTAGTCCCAGGGTAACCAGGGATTGGACGGAGAGGGTGGCGGCGGCTACGCCGTCGATGATCGGGACGCCGGTTTCCTCGGTGAGGTAGTCGCACAGGTCGGCCATTCCGGCGCAGCCGAGGACGATCGCGTCGGAGTCGTCGGCGGCGACCGCGGCGCGGCAAGTGTCGGCGATCACCGCGCGCACCTTGGGGTCGTCGAGTTCGAGGACGGGAATGTCGGTGGCGTGCACGCCGCGGCAGAATCGTTGCATCCCATAGCGTTCCGCGAGGTCGAGGGCCTGGCCGACGGTCCGGGCGAGGGTGGTGACGACGCTGAACCCGCGCCCGAGGTGGGTGGCCGCGTGCATGGCCGCCTCTGCGATCCCGATCACCGGCCCCCGTGCCAGCTCGCGCGCGGCGTACAGGCCGGGGTCGCCGAAGCAGGCGATGACGTAGCCGTCGACGCCCTCGGCCTCGCCGCGCGCGATCTCGGCGAGCAGGCCCGGCACCGCGAGCGCCTCGTCGTAGTGGCTCTCGATGGACGCCGGACCCATGGTCGAGGTGACCGCCTCCACGACGGTGCCCGGACCGGCGACGGCCCGGGCACACTCGTCGATGACGGCCGTCATCGCGGCGGTGGTGTTCGGATTGACGACGCGAATTCGCATGGCCCTCACGGGGTTTCGACGACGGATAGGCGGAACGGGCCGCGCCGGGCGAGCGCGAGATAGCCGAGCAGGCCCACCCCGCAGCCGATGAACCAGCTGTACTGCGCGGCGGTGTACATGCCCGTGATATCGCCCGCGGTCAGCACCGGGAACACCGCGGCCGTCGCGCCGATCAGCGTGGCGATGATGGCGGCGGGGTTGAAACCCTTGCGGTACCAATACCTTCCGTGCGGCGACAGGGTGAACAGCTCGTCGACCACCACGTGCTGTTTGCGCACCAGGTAGTAGTCGGCGATGAGCACGCCGAACAGCGGGCCGATGCAGGCGCCCAGCGTCTCCAGCGTGTAGTGGATGACCTCGGGATTGTTGTACAGATTCCACGGCGTGATCAGCAGTGAGCCGACCGCGGCGATCATGCCGCCCGCCCGCCAGGAGATCTTCTGCGGATCGACATGGGAGAAGTCGAAGGCGGGGGAGACGAAGTTGGCGACGATATTGATGCCCATGGTGGCGACGGTGAAGGTCAACGCGCCCAGGACAATCGCGAACGTGTTGTCGATGCGGGCGACGGTCTGCACCGGATCGGTGATCAGCTCGCCGTACACCGGCACGGTCAGCGACGCGGTCACCACGACCAGCAGCGAGAACACCAGGAAGTTCACCGGCAGCCCGAGCAGATTGCCGCGCTTGACCGCCGCGAAGGACCGCCCGTACCGGGAGAAGTCGCCGAAGTTCAACATCGGCCCGGAGAAGTAGGACACCACGAGCGCGATCGCGCCGAGCATGACCGGCAGCGCCGACCAGCCGGTGTGCGTCACCGTCGACAGGTTCAGATCGATCGCGCCCCAGCCCGCCTTCGCGATGAGGTACCCGCACAGCGCGAACATGACCACGTACACGGCGGGCCCGCAGAAGTCGATGAACTTGCGGATCGACTCCATCCCGCGCCAGAACACGCACGCCTGCAACATCCACAGCAGCAGATAGCTGCCCCAGCCCAGCGCCGACAGTCCGAGGAAGCCGTAGTCGTCGACGACCGCGTAGGGCGCCAGGCCGGGAAACAGCTTGACCAGCACCACATCCAGGGCCGCCGAGGCGAGGAAGGTCTGAATCCCGTACCACGCCACCGCGATCAGGCCGCGGATGATCGCCGGGATGTTCGCCCCGAGCACGCCGAACGCGCTGCGGCAGATCACTGGATACGGCACGCCCGTGCGCTGACTCGGCTTGGCGACGAGGTTGCAGAACAGTTGCACGATCCCGATTCCGACCACGAGCGCGATCAGCACCTGCCAACTCGCCAGCCCGAGCGCGAACAGACTGCCCGCGGTCACGTAGCCGCCGACGCTGTGCACGTCCGACATCCAGAACGCGAAGATGTTGTAGGAGCCCCAGGTCTGCTGTTTCAGCGGGGCGAGGTCGTCATTGGTGAGCCGGGGGTCGTAGTCGAGGCTTTCGGTCGAGGGCGGGCTGACAACCGCCTCCACCGGGGGCGCAACGGTCTCGCTCATGTCGCACATCCGATCTGCTGTCCCGCGCTCGCGGGAATCCGATGCGCAGAACGCTATCGAGCCGGTATTGCCCCCTTGTTGCCGAAACGATATATCTTCCCCAGCCCAGCCCAGCCCAGCCCAGCCCAGCCCAGCCCAGCCCAGCCCAGCCCAGCCCAGCCCAAGCCTCGGCCCAGCCCAGCCCAAGCCTCGGCCCAGCCCAGCCCAAGCCTCGGCCCCAGTCCAGCCCAGCCTCGGCCGCGGCTCGGCCCTGGCCCAGCCTTGGACCCGGCTCGGCCCTGGCCCAGCCTCGGTTCCGGCCCGCCTTGGCCCGCCTCCGTCCCGACGCGCTCGGTCCGGCGTGGCCCGGCCCGGCCCGCTCCGTCGCGCGGCGCTCGGCCCGGCCCGTTTCGCCGCGCTCCGGCTGGTCATACTCGGCCCGCTCCGTTCGCTGCGCTCCGGCCCGCTCCGGTCCGGCTCGGCCCGCTGCGTCGCGCCGAGCTGGACCGGGTCGACCCGACCTGCTCCATCGCGCCGCGCCTGGCTCGGCCCGCTCCGTTCGCTGCGCTCCGGCCCGCTCCGGTCCGGCTCGGCCCGCTGCCTCGCGCCCAGCTGAGCCGGGTCGACCCGACCTGCTCTTTCGCCGTAGTACTTGATGACGTGATAGATCGGATTGCGCCGAGTCGCGATGCTGCGAT
>NZ_JBSFPI010000057.1:0-6970 GCF_053588115.1 Nocardia sp. NPDC003482 | reverse complement strand
TTTTGTACTTTTTGGCGGCTCTTTGGTCGGGGCGGTGTTGGGGCCGGTTTGTCCCGCGGTGGGCGTCTCGTTTCTGGGGCTTCGCGCATGCGCTTCGACCGCCGAACGGCGAGACGGCCACGAACCCATGGGGGTCGGGCCTTCTTCTCGGGCTTTCGAGACTCCCGCTCGCTACCTGTGGAGATGATGCGACATGTTTTCGTGTCTCAGTATGCGAGACGTTAGTATCGTTGTATGAGACAGCATAGCGGTATCGGGGTGCTCGACAAAGCCATGGCGGTGCTCTACGCGGTGGCCGAGCAGCCGTGCGGGCTGAACGAGCTGTGCACGCGGACGGGGCTGCCCCGGGCGACCGCGCATCGGCTGGCAGTGGGGCTCGAGGTGCATCGCATGCTGGCCCGGGACAACAACGGGTTGTGGCGGCCGGGTCCGGCGCTGTCGGAGCTGGCGACCTCGGCCGACGACCCGCTGCTCGACGCGGCGGCGACCATTCTGCCGCGGCTGCGGGAGATCACCGGGGAGAGTGTGCAGCTGTACCGCCTGGACGGGCACGCGCGGGTGTGCGTGGCGGCGCTGGAACCGGCGGCCGGGTTGCGGGACACGGTTCCGGTCGGGGCGCGGCTGCCGCTCACCGCGGGGTCGGCGGCGAAAGTGCTGCTGGCCTGGGCGGATCCGGAGTTGCAGCGCGGGGTGCTGATGGAGGCGGTGTTCGGGGAGCGGGCGCTGGCCGAGGTGCGGCGGCGCGGCTGGGCGCAGAGCGCGGGCGAGCGGGCGGCGGGGGTGGCGAGTGTGTCGGCGCCGGTGCGGGATTCGGGCGGGGCGGTGGTGGCCGCGGTGTCGGTGTCGGGGCCGATCGATCGGATGGGCCGCCGGCCGGGCGCGCGCTGGGCCGCCGACCTGGTCGCCGCCGCCGAGGCGCTGCACAAACGGCTCTGATCGGGCCGAGCTGTGAGCGCGGCCATACGGCGTAAATTACAGTCGACCCATGGGAGTGAATCAACGCGCGCAGATCGTGATGTCCGACGAGGAGATCGCCGGTTTCCTCGAGCGCAGCCGCATCATGACGCTCGCGACCCTGGGCAAGACGGGCCTGCCGCATCTGGCGGCCATGTGGTACGGCCTGGTCGACGGCGAGATCTGGTTCGAGACGAAGGCCAAGTCGCAGAAGGCGGTCAACCTCCGCCGGGACCCCCGCGTCACCGTCCTGGTCGAGGCGGGCGACAGCTACGACCAGCTGCGCGGCGTCTCGATCGAGGGCCGCGCCGAGATCGTCGACGACCCCGACGCCCTGTTCCGCGTCGGCGTCAGCGTCTGGGAGCGCTACACCGCCCCCTACACCGAGGAGGCCCGCCCCTTCGTCGAGGCCATGCTCAACAAGCGCGTCGCCGTCCGCCTCATCCCCGAACGCACCCGCAGCTGGGACCACCGCAAACTCGGCATGCCGGAGACGCCCCCGGGCGGGTCCACTTGGCCGTTGCGGGACTAGGCCGCCCCCGCCTCACCCCCCTTCCCCACCTCAACCCCCTTGATCCCGGCTCGACCCCCCTTGTTCCCGGCCGCAGGCCGGGACACCAAAAAGCCCCAGCTCACTGAGCTGGGGCTTCTCTGTAGTCCCGACGGGATTTGAACCCGCGCTACCGCCTTGAGAGGGCGGCGTCCTAGGCCGCTAGACGACGGGACCAGGATCGGCGCTCCGGATCGGAGGCCCGGTCAGCTTAACCGGCCAGGACCTCGGCGACCAAATCGCCTGGAGGCTGATGCCTCCCGCTGGGGTACCAGGACTCGAACCTAGAATGGCTGAACCAGAATCAGCTGTGTTGCCAATTACACCATACCCCAATGACCTGGGCTTTCGGCCGCGCCCTCGTGGGGCGGGGACCGCTTTCCGGGCCGGGAAGAAGATTACCAAACCCGGCCCGGAAACCTGCAAATCGCCTGGTAGAACCGCTGTTTTCAGCCGTCGCGAGGCTCAGGCGGGCTGCTTGAGCGCGGCCTGCAACCGATCCAGCGTGATCTCGCGCCCGAGCAGTTCCAGCGACTCGTACAGCGGCGGGCTGATGTGCGATCCGGTGACCGCGACCCGCACCGGCCCGAACGCCTTGCGCGGCTTGAGGCCCAGCTCGTCCACGAGGGCCATTTTCAGCGCCTCCTCCAGCGTGGCGGCCGTCCAGTCCGCAACACCCTCCAGCGCCCGTACGGCCGCCCGCAGCACCGGCTCGGCGTCGGGTCCGAGGTTCTTCTGGGCCGCGGCCGGGTCGATCGCGAAGCGCTCGGCCGGGACGAACAGGAACTTCAGCAGATCCCAGGCATCGCCGAGCACCACGATCCGGGTCTGCACCAGCTCGGCCGCGGTCGCGAAAACCGCCTCGTCGACTTCGGCCCCGATGTGCCCGTGGTCGGTCAGGTACTCCCGCAGTCGGCGCGCGAAATCGCCCGAATCGAGCAAACGAATGTGCTCGGCGTTGAGCGCGTCGGCCTTCTTCTGATCGAACCGGGCCGGATTCGAATTCACTTTCGATATGTCGAAGGCCGCAACCATCTCCGCCATCGTGAAGACATCGCGATCCTCGGCGAGGCTCCAGCCGAGCAGCGCCAGGTAATTCAGCAAACCCTCGGGAATGAATCCCCGGTCCCGGTGGACGAACAGATTCGACTCGGGATCACGTTTGGACAACTTCTTGTTGCCCTGTCCCATCACGAAGGGAAGATGCCCGAACTCGGGGGTGAAGTCGGCGACCCCGATCCGCGCCAAAGCCTCGTACAGCGCGATCTGCCGCGGGGTCGAGGAGAGCAGATCCTCGCCGCGCAACACGTGGGTGATCTTCATCAGCGCGTCGTCGACCGGATTGACCAGCGTGTACAGCGGCTCGCCGGTCCCGCGGGTGAGCGCGAAGTCCGGGACCGACCCGGCGCGGAAGGTGGTCTCGCCGCGCACGAGGTCGGTCCAGGTGATGTCCCGGTCGGGCATTCGCAATCGGATCACCGCGCCCCGGCCCTCGGCCTTGTAGGCGGCGATCCGCTCGGGCGTCAGGTCGCGATCGAAGTTGTCGTAGCCCAGCTTCGGATCGCGTCCGGCCGCGCGATGGCGTGCCTCGACTTCGTCTGGGGTGGAGAAGGATTCGTAGGCCTCGCCCGCGGCCAGCAACCGCCGCACGACGTCGAGATGCTGTTCGCGCCGCAGCGACTGCCGGTACGGCCCGTACGGTCCGCCGACCTCCGGGCCCTCGTCCCAGGTGAGTCCGAGCCAGCGCAGCGCGTCGAGCAGCGCGTGATAGGACTCCTCGGAGTCGCGGGCGGCGTCGGTGTCCTCGATGCGAAACACGAAGGTGCCGCCGTGGTGTCGGGCGAACGCCCAGTTGAACAGCGCGGTCCGGATCAGGCCGACATGGGGCGTGCCGGTCGGTGACGGGCAGAATCGGACCCGTACGTCAGTCATGTTCCTTCTCTCGATCAACGTTTGGCGGCAACGGGATTGACCAGGGTGCCGATGCCCTCGACCGTCACGGAGACAGTTTGCCCATCCGCGACCGGTCCTACACCTTCCGGCGTGCCGGTGAGGATGACGTCGCCGGGCAGCAGGGTCATCACCGTGGTGATCCACTCGATCAACTTCGGAATGTCGTGCAGCAGAAGAGAAGTCCGGCTACGCTGGCGGACCTCACCCTCGAGCTCGGTGCGGATCTCCAGATCGGCGGGATCGAGCTCGGTCTCGATCCACGGGCCCAGCGGGCAGAACGTGTCGTAACCCTTGCCGCGGGTCCACTGCCCGTCGTGCTGCTGCTGATCGCGCGCGGTGACGTCGTTGGCGACGGTGTAACCCAGCACGACGTCGCGGGCGCGGGCGGCGGGCACGTCCTTGCAGGGGCGCCCGATCACCACCGCCAGCTCGCCCTCGTAATCGACCCGAGACGAACTGGGCGGCAAGAGGATCGGGGCGTTCGGGCCGATGATCGAGGTGTTGGGCTTGAGGAAGATCACCGGGTCGGCGGGCGCGTCCCCGCCCATCTCCGCGGCGTGCGCGGCGTAGTTCTTGCCGACGCACACCACCTTGCTCGCGAGGATCGGCGCGAGCAGTCGCACGTCGGCCAGCGGCCAGCTGCGGCCGGTGAATGTGGGTGTACCGAACGGATGTTCGGCGATCTCGCGGACCGTGGCATCCGGTTCGGAACCCTCGATGCTGACGAAAGCGACCCCGTCGGGGCTGGCAACTCGACCTAGACGCATGTGCGGAGTCTAACGACCTGCGCGATCTCGATTCGCACGGTGGGTGTACCGTGAGGGCGTGTCCACAATACAGGACACTGTTCCCAATATATGAGATTCAGGTGAGGTGGATGAGCGAGATCGCGAAGGCCGATCGTTCCGTCGGCACGGCACGCCGGTGGCTCATGCTCGCCCTCGGGGTGTTCGCGCAGGGCTCGAGCGCGGTCATCGTGCACGGCACGCCGTTCCTGCTGCCCGCCCTGACCGAGCGCGGAATGCCTTTGGCCACTGCGGGTCTGCTGGTGGCCATGCCGACAGTCGGACTGTGTTGCATGCTCATCGCCTGGGGGTACGCGGTCGACCGGATCGGCGAGCGCGCGGTGCTGGTCGCCGGGCCGCTGGTGATCTGCGTGGCGGGCGCGGCGGCGGCCACGGTCACCAATTACGTTGCGCTGGGGGCGTTGTTGTTCGTGGCGGGGATGGGCGCGGCCAGCACCAACGGCGCCAGCGGCCGGGTCATCGTGGGCTGGTTCCCGCCCGAACGGCGCGGGCTGGCCATGGGAATTCGGCAAACTGCACAACCGCTGGGTGTCGGTATCGGGGCATTGACGATCCCGGTTGTGGCTGCGGCGCAAGGGTTTTCCGTGGCGATCCTGGTTCCGGCGGTGATGGCCGGGCTGGCCGCGGCGGCGTGCGCGGTCGGGATCGTTGATCCACCGCGGCCGGGCGGGGCGGGTGCGACCAAGCCGGTCAATCCGTATCGCGGGGACGCGACCCTGTGGCGGATTCACGGGGTGTCGGTGCTGCTGGTCGTGCCGCAGGCGACGGTGTGGACCTTCGCGTTGTTGTGGCTGCATCGCGACGTCGGGCTGTCGCTGGGGGCGGCGGGTGCGCTGGTCACGGCGACGCAGCTGCTGGGGGCGGCGGGGCGGATCGGCGCGGGCGTCTGGTCGGATCGGGTGGGCAGCCGGATGCGGCCGCTGCGGACGGTGGCGGTGGCGGCCGTGGGGTCGATGGCGGGACTGGCCCTGACGGCGTGGCTGGGCTGGTGGTGGGCCGCGATCCCGATCCTGGTGATCGCCTCGGTGATCACCGTGGCGGACAACGGATTGGCGTTCACAGCGGTGGCCGAGATAGCAGGGCCCTATTGGAGCGGAAGGGGTTTGGGGATTCAGAACACCGGACAGAACCTCGCCTCGGCGGCGATCGCACCCCTCTTCGGCGCGGTCATCACGGCGGCGGGCTTCCCGGCCGCCTATCTCATCGCCGCGGTGATCGCGGTGGCCGCGGTGCCGCTGGTTCCGCTCGGCCGGTCCGGGCGGGCGGCGCCGGAACACCAAGGGGTGCTGAAGAACTGATCCGGATGGATCGGGCAAACCGGGAGCGTGGGTTGCTGGGAGGGTCCGGAAGGTTGCTGGCACCGCAAGGGAGGCAAGCTTTTTCACAGTGAAGCGGATGCGCTTCGAAACTGACTCGGCGGCAATCCATCCCGCGCGGTACGGCGAACGGCCCCGTGTCCGAAGGAAATTCGGACACGGGGCCGTGTCGGTGCCGGAGGATCAGACGGCGGCGGCGATCCGATCGCCGATCTCGACGGTGGAGGCGGCGCCGGATCGGGAGGCGAGATCCTTGGCCACGGCGGCCTCGATGCGCGCGGCCTCGTCGGTGCGGCCGAGGTGGGTCAGCAGCAGGGCGACGGACAGGATCGCGGCGGTCGGGTCGGCCTTGGACTGTCCCGCGATATCGGGGGCGCTGCCGTGCACCGGTTCGAACATGCTCGGATTCGTGCCGGAGGCATCGATATTGCCCGAGGCGGCCAGGCCGATACCGCCGGAGACGGCCGCGGCCAGGTCGGTGATGATGTCGCCGAACAGGTTGTCGGTGACGATGACGTCGAAGCGGCCCGGGTCGTTGACCATGTGGATGGTGGCGGCGTCGATGTGCTGGTAGGCGGTCTCGACATCCGGGTACTCCGCGCCGACCTCGGTCACCGTCCGCTGCCACAGCGATCCGGCGAACGACAGCACGTTGGTCTTGTGCACCAGCGTCAGATGCTTGCGCCGCGCGCGCGCCTTCTCGAACGCGTACCGCACGACACGCTCGATCCCGAAGCGCGTATTGGTGCTCACCTCGGTCGCCACCTCGTGCGGCGTCTCCACGCGAATCGCGCCGCCGGTCCCGGTGTACGGCCCCTCGGTCCCCTCGCGCACCACGACGAAGTCGATGTCCGGCGTCCCCGCGAGCGGACTCGTCACGCCCGGATACAGCCTCGACGGCCGCAGGTTCACATGATGATCGAGCGCGAACCGCGTCCGCAGCAACAACCCCCGCTCGAGCACCCCGCTCGGCACCGACGGATCCCCGATGGCCCCCAACAGAATCGCGTCGTGCTGCCGCAACTCCGGCAACACCGACTCCGGCAGTACCTCCCCCGTAGCGTGATACCGCTTCGCCCCCAGATCGTACTGGGTCCGCTCCACCCCCGGCACCACCACATCGAGCACCTTGAGCGCCTCCCCGATCACCTCGGGCCCGATCCCATCCCCCGGGATGACAGCAAGCTTCATCTCACGCTCCATTCCACAACCACCAAGGCCCGACAACAACCCGGCCACGATAACGGTTCCCCCTCCCCCACCTCCCCCCAGGTCAACCCTCCCAACCCCCACGAGGACCACCACCCCCAGGTACGGCAGCACAGCCGCACCCTTTATTCGGAACCCTCGGTGACCGACACCATCGAGATCCTGCGCGGCCTGGTCGACAC
>NZ_JBSFPI010000056.1:0-7435 GCF_053588115.1 Nocardia sp. NPDC003482 | reverse complement strand
CACCGACCAGGAGGAAACCACCCCAGCACTGACCGCCTGACCGAACAGGATCACGCGGCAATCACCCCGTTACACCACCCGTTTGGACTTGACCGTTAAACATCGATCTTGCGCTGTCCGCTCGACCGACCCCTGCGGGCCACATCCCTGTGAAGCCTGCGGCGGGACCTGTCCACCCGGGCGACCCATCCTCGAAAAACCGGCACTCGCGCATGAAACAAATGCTTGTCTCGGGCGAGCAACCGTCCGGTTGTCTTATTTAAGCCATTTGGCATAGTTTCGGAACACGTCGCGCTTCCGGGCGCGATGGCTGGCGTGCACGAGTCATTTCATCTTTTCGCGAAATCGCGAAGACGAGTGGCGGCGCGAGAGGCTCAGCGAACTCCAGGAAACCACCTGCGGGGCCGAACGAAAGTGCATCTGCATGTTGCAGCGGAGCGGGGCTGACAGAAATTTCCATTCCACAGGCTGTGGATAGCTCGACATCCTGCGTTTTTCGGCCTGTGATAGTACCGGGATGTTCCCGTGATGCCGCTTGCTATAGCACATAGGAAACTCGGGCACAAGACCATTACGGGAGACCGCGACCCCAGATCCGGGCGATGCGCTGCCGGTTTGCTCGCTCCCGGCACGCGGGAGGGCTCGCGTGCCGACCGCTTGGTTACGCGGGCGCTCGCTTAAACTGTCGTGCCGATGGACAGGGCGGCGTCACCTTCTGATCGGGTACGGTTCATCCGCTCGAACTCCGAGCGCGCCCGGGAGCTGGGGTTGCTCAGGCTACCCTCAGTTCCGCTCATTTCAACTGCACAGTGAGGAGATCCTTCTTGAAATGGCGTCACAGATTTGTGGCAAACAAGAATTCGATGAGAGGAGAGGAGGTAATACGGGAAAAAGAAGAGACCCCGGCTGCCGCTAATGGCAAAGCCACAGCCGAGGTCTCCTTCACCATCCAACTGTCCGTTCCGATGACCGTTTTGACGCACATCGGCAGCTCCGGAGCAACACTGGCGCTCGTCGCGATCGCACAGCACCTCTGAAGCTGAACCACACAGTAGGCGGCCGCCGGGATGCACCCCGGCGGTCGCTTTTCGTGCAGCCGAGACAGCCGGACATCTCACCCTACCTCATGCGCCTGACCTGCACAGATCGCCCGGCAAGTTAACGGGGATGTGTGCGCTGGCACACGTATCGGCAGCGCAGGGGTATGAAGTTTTCGAACTCCGCAGGGGATAGCAACCCAATCCGCTCGCGCCAGATAGTACTACCGTCATCAATGTAATTCCGGTATTACCGGACGATCCCGCGTAGGGGATTCGTCGCTATCACAAGATCGGGGCAGCCATGCTTATGAGCGCTACTCCTTGACACGCTTGCGTGACATGCCATGTCAAGCCGACCTGATGAAACCAAACAGTCGTCATCCGGTGAATTCGGTCCGGAAACCCCTGGTATTCCGTCACAGCATCTGTGACAGACATCGCACTCTACTTGCCCCCTCCTCCGCCGAGCTTCTCGGCTCCCGATCGGACCGCGTCCCGCGCTCCTCGCAGCGACTGCTTCGCGGCGACCTCACGAATCCTACTGTGCCCGAAGCGGATTGAGCACCTCGAGACCGGTGAAGACCATATTCGCCCAGCACACATCCATTCTGGAAGGCCCCGCCGTTCAGTGGCCCATCTACTTCGACTCCCCGCGGCCGGATTCGGTTCCCTCTCCGCGCCCCAGATCCGCGCCGACCGACCCACCCCGTGCAAGCATGGGCAGCAGGCCAGCCGTCACCCCGACCCCAGGAGGAGCACATGCCCGCAGAAACCGTGGACGCCGTCGTGGTCGGACTCGGCCCCGGCGGCGAGGACCTCGCCACCCGCCTCGCCAAGGCCGGGCTGACCGTCGTCGGCGTCGAGGGTCGTCTGGTCGGTGGCGAATGTCCGTATTACGCCTGCGTGCCCACCAAGATGATGGTCCGGGCCGCGGAGTCCTTGGCCGAGGGGCGGCGGGTGGGGGAGTTGGCGGGGGACGCGGAGGTGCGGCCCGATTGGGCTCCGGTGGCGAGGCGTATTCGGGACGAGGCTACCGACAACTGGGATGACACCGTTGCCGTCGAGCGGTTCGAGAAGGCCGGGGGGCGGTTCGTGCGGGGGTGGGGGCGGATTTCGGCGCCGGGGGAGGTGACCGTCGCTACGGCCGAGGGGGATCGGGTGTTTCGGGCGAGTAGGGCGATCGTGTTGAATCCCGGTACGGCTCCGGCGGTTCCGCCGATCGAGGGGCTTGCCGATACCCCGTACTGGACCAATCGCGAGGCCGTCACCACGACCTCGGTACCGGAGTCGCTCGTCGTGCTCGGCGGCGGCCCGGTCGGGATGGAGTTCGCGCAGGTCTTCGCCCGGTTCGGGGCGAAGGTGACGGTCGTGGTGCGGAGCCGGATTCTGCCGAAGGAGGAGCCGGAGGCCGCAGCGGTGGTGTCGAAGGTGTTCGCGGAGGAGGGGATCACGATCCGCGAAGGGGTCGATACGAAGCGGGTCGAGCACGACGGTGAGCGGTTCACCGTCCATCTGAGCGAGGGGGAGCCGCTCGAGGTGGAGAACCTGCTGGTCGCGGCCGGGCGACGAAGGGACTTGGCGGCGTTGGGAATCGGCGCGGTCGGGTTGGACGAGCACGCGCGCGGCATCGAGGTCGACGATCGTCTGCGCGCCGCGGACGGCGTCTGGGCGATCGGGGACGTCACCGGGAAGGGCGCGTTCACGCACATGTCGATGTATCAGGCGCGCATCGCCGCGGCCGACATCCTCGGCGACTCCTCGGAAACCGCCCAGTACCACGCGGTTCCGCGCGTGACGTTTACCGATCCGGAGGTCGGCGCGGTCGGCCTGACCGAGGCGCAGGCCCGCGACGAGGGGCTGAGCGTGCGCACCTCCGTGACCGATCTCGCCTCCTCGACCCGCGGCTGGATCCACAAGGCGGGCAACGCGGGCCTGATCAAACTGGTCGAGGACGCCGACCGCGGCGTGCTCGTGGGCGCGACGTCGGTGGGTCCGGCGGGCGGCGAGGTGCTCGGCGCGTTGGCCGTGGCCGTGCACGCGGGCGTGCCCACGACGACCTTCCGCCAAATGATCTACGCCTACCCGACCTTCCATCGCGCCATCGAGGCCGCCCTGGACGGATTGCGCTGATGTCGGACGCCGCGGCCGCGCGTCGCGTCGCGCTCGGTCTGCCCGAGGCGGTCGAGCAGTCCCACCACGGCTTTCCGTCGTTCCGGGTGCGCGGCAAGATCTTCGCCACCCTCCCGGAACCGGATCGCCTCAACGTCATGTGCGACGAAATCGGCATCCGGGAGGCCGTGGCCGAGAATCCGGGGACGTGCGCCGAGCAGTGGTGGGGTAAGCGGCTGTCCGCGGTGCGGGTGGACCTCGCCGCCGCGGACGAGCGGCTGCTGACCGAACTGCTCACCGACGCGTGGCGATACAAGGCTCCCCGGGCGCTCGTGGCCCGGTTCGATTCCGACGGGTAGCACTTTCCGCGTTTTCGCCCCCGCGCCACCGCGGCCTGATGACATGATCGAAAGGCTCGGCACCCCGGAGGCGAAGATGTTGTCCCTACAGGAGATTTCGGATCGGCTGGAGATCGAGGATCTGCTCGTCCGGTACTCGCACGCCGTGGACAGCGGGCAGTGGGATCTGCTCGACGACATCTTCACCCCGGACGCGCACATCGACTACACGGCCACGGGCGGCCCGGCGGGCGATCTGACCGAGACCAAACGCTTCCTCGCCACGGTGCTGCCGAATTTTCTTGCCTACCAACATCTCATGGGCAACTCCTCGATCAGCGTCGACGGGGACACGGCCACCGCACGCAGCATGTGCCACAACCCGATGCTCGTCCCGGGCGGCGACGGCCGGCCGACGCTCATGCTCAACGGCCTGTGGTACCTCGACAGTTTCGTGCGGGTGGACGGCCGCTGGCGGATGACCCGGCGATCCCAGGAGAAGAGCTACATGTTCCTCGCTCCCCCGGCCGGGGCGTGATTGAGCCTCCGGGCACCGGGTAGCACGCGGTTGACGACACGTTTCCGCGCGCGGATCAGGAGGAGTCGATGGCGATGCAGGTGGGCGACCAGGTAGTGCGACGACTGCGGGAGTGGGGGGTCGAGCAGGTGTTCGGCTATCCCGGTGACGGCATCAACGGACTGGTCGCCGCCTTCGGACGCGCGGACAACCAACCGCGTTTCGTGCAGGCCCGGCACGAGGAGATGGCCGCGTTCGAGGCCGTCGGCTACGCCAAGTTCAGCGGTAGGGTCGGCGTCTGCACCGCCACCTCCGGGCCGGGCGCGATCCATCTGCTCAACGGGCTCTACGACGCCAAACTCGATCACGTCCCGGTGGTCGCGATCGTCGGCCAGACCGCGCGCAGCGCGATGGGCGGCAGCTATCAGCAGGAGGTCGACCTGCAAGCGCTGTTCAAGGACGTCGCCTCCGCCTATCTGGTCGAGGTCAATGTCCCCAGCCAGCTGCCCAACGCCCTCGATCGCGCGTTCCGCACGGCCATGACCCACCGCACCCCCACGGCGGTGATCATTCCGTCGGACCTGCAGGAGGAGGAGTACGAGCCGCCGCAGCACGCGTTCAAGCAGGTGCCCTCCAGCCCGCCCAGCACCCTGCCGTCGACGACCGTGCCCGCCGAGGAGGAGATCCGCCGCGCGGCGGAGGTGCTCAACGCGGGCGGTAAGGTCGCGATCCTCATCGGTCAGGGCGCGCGCGAGGCGGCCGACGAGGTGGTCCAGGTCGCCGAGCTCACCGGCGCAGGTGTGGCGAAAGCGTTGCTGGGCAAGGACGTTCTGCCCGATGATCTGCCCTTCGTCACCGGGCCGATCGGATTGCTCGGCAGCCGTCCCAGCTACGAGTTGATGCGCGACTGCGACACGCTGCTGATCGTCGGCTCGAATTTCCCCTATTCCCAATTCCTTCCGGAGTTCGGGCAGGCGCGCGCGGTGCAGATCGATCTGGACGGCGCGATGATCGGGATGCGCTACCCGACCGAGGTGAATCTGGTCGGCAGCTCCAAAGCGACATTGCGACAACTGATTCCGCTGCTCCACCGCAAGGAGGACCGGTCCTGGCGGGAGAAGGTGGAGAAGAACGTCGAGCACTGGTGGCAGACCGTCGAGCATCAGTCCAAGGTTTCCGCCGAACCCGTCAATCCGATGCGGGTGGTGTGGGAACTGTCGGAGCAGATTCCCGAGAACGCCATCGTCACAGCCGATTCCGGTTCGGCGGCCAACTGGTATGCCCGCTGTCTGCGGTTCCGCGGCCACATGCGTGGTTCGCTGTCGGGAACTCTGGCGACCATGGGACCGGGCGTCCCGTACGCGATCGGCGCGAAATTCGCGCATCCCGATCGTCCCGCCATCGCCATCGTGGGTGACGGGGCGATGCAGATGAACGGGCTGGCGGAGCTGATGACGGTCGCGCGATATCGCGAATTGTGGTCCGATCCGCGGCTGGTGGTGTGCGTGCTGCACAACAACGATCTGAACCAGGTCACCTGGGAACTGCGCGCGATGGGCGGCAACCCCAAATTCGAACAGTCCCAAGATCTTCCGGACATCTCCTACGCGGATGTCGCCCGATGCTTCGGCCTGCACGCGATCACCGTGGACGACCCCGATCAGCTGGCGGACGCGTGGCGGCAGGCGCTGTCCGCGGATGTCCCGACCGTGCTGGATGTGCTGACCGATCCGGAGATGCCGCCGATCCCGCCGCACGCCACCTTCGAGCAGATCAAGGATATGGGCCAGGCCGTTCTGCGCGGCGATCCCGACGCCTGGCACCTCATGGTTCAGGGCGCGAAGGCCAAGGCGCAGGAACTCCGCCGCTGAGCGAGGCGGCCGGTGCGGGGGCGATCGCGGCTCGCACCGGCGGCCGGGGTTGGGCCGGGGGCGCGCAGTTGCGGCCGTGGTCGACCCCGTCGAGCAGGCAGCGTCCGCAGACCCGGTGCGCCAGCTCGAGATCGGTGGCCGACTGGTCGTGGGCCAGCCACCAGCACGCCACGCCCGCCGCCGCGATGAGCAGCGCCGAGATCACGACGGACAGTACGACCATCGGCCCTCCCGTTGCCGCAGGTTGGATACTGACATTAATTCACAGACGTGTCGCGGCGGTCGCAGACGCGTCCACCAGAATCGTCCTCCCCAAGGACCAGGGAGAACAAGGGCCAGTCGCAGCATGGGCGTTTAGCGAGGCTCAACGGTGAAATTTTGTGTCAGGGTGCGGGCGTTGTGCCCGGCATGAGTGCGGTGCGGTTCTCGATCCTCGATCGCTCCCGGGTCCGGCGGGGGCAGAGTCATCCGGAGGCGCTGCGGGAGACGGTCGAATTCGCGCGGCTGGCCGAGGAGTGGGGGTATCACCGGTTCTGGGTGGCGGAGCATCACAGCGTGCCCGGTGTGGCCGGTTCGGCGCCGACCGTGCTGGCAGCGGCGGTCGCGGCCGCGACGAGCCGGATCCGGGTGGGGACCGGCGGGGTGATGCTGCCGAATCATCGACCGCTGGTGGTGGCCGAGCAGTTCGGTGTGCTGGAGTCGTTGTTTCCGGGGCGGATCGATATGGGGCTGGGTCGTTCGGTCGGGTTCACCGGCGGGGTGCGGCGGGCGCTCGGGCACGGTAAGGACGACGCCGAGGACTTCGACGCGCGGCTGACGGAGTTGCTCGAGTATCTGTCACGGGGGCGTGACGGCGTGCACGCCTGGCCCGCCGAGGGGCTGCGGATTCCCGCGTATCTGCTGGCGACCGGTTCGGGGGCGGCGCGGGCGGCGCGCTTCGGCCTCCCCCTGGTCATCGCGAACGTCCGTGGTGAGGCGGCGTTGGCCGAGGCGATCGCCGACTACCGCAAGGACTTTCGGCCCACCCCCTGGGGCGACTCCCCCTATGTGATGATCTCGACCACCGTCCTCATCGCCGACACCGAAGCCGAGGCGCACCGCCTCCTGCTCCCCGAGGCCTGGGCCGCCGCCTACTCCCGCACCCACGGCGAATTCCCGCCCCTGATCCCACCCGAGGACATCCACCCCGAAACCCTCCCCCCGAGGCAGCGCCGCTACCTGGAAGACGCCCTCCGCCACCACATCTCGGGCACCGAGGACACCGTCGCCGAATCCCTCGAATCCCTCCTCTCCCGAACCACCCCCGACGAAATCCTCGTCCACACCAGCACCCACGACCCCCTCGCCCGCCGCGCCTCCCACCAACACCTGTCCCACCTGCTCTCCCTCCACCCGTGAACGAACCCAGCCGCACCCTTTATTCGCATCCGCACCCCTTGCAGGGGGGTGCAAGGGGTGCGGATCGGAATAAAGACATCCCAGGGTCTTTGGGTGTCAAGCGGGGGCCGGGTTGTGGGTGGGCCAGGCGGTGGTTTCGTTGTAGGGGGTGTGGGTGGTGAG
>NZ_JBSFPI010000055.1:0-8046 GCF_053588115.1 Nocardia sp. NPDC003482 | reverse complement strand
TCGCCACCCCCGCGGTACACGACACCGCTTCCCGGGTGGGGCCCGGGATGTGCCTCGACCCCCGACCCTCACCCCCGCCCAGCCGCCCCACCGTGCCGCCGCCATCCCGGCGCCCATGCCCGCCCCGGCCCCCGAGCCCGCGCCGGAACCGCAGCCCGCCCCCGCGCCCGCGCCGAGCTACCCCGACAACCTCGACGGCTGGATCCACCAGGCCCTCGACATCATGGCCGCCCACGGCATTCCGGGCAGCTACGAGGGAATCATGCGCAACATCATTCGCGAGTCCTCGGGCAACCCGCAGGCGATCAACCTGTACGACTCCAATGCGGCCATGGGCATCCCGTCCAAGGGCCTGTTGCAGGTCATCGATCCGACCTTCGCCGCCTACCACGTCGACGGCACCCCCTTCGATGTGTGGGATCCGGTCGCCAACATCGTGGCCGCGTGCAATTACGCCGCGCACCGCTACGGCTCGATGGACAACGTGAACTCCGCGTACTGAGCGCGCAACAATCCGGTAGCAATATCGATGCAAACCGGGGATTCGACTGATCACCCAGGGGTATAAACCCTTCAGTAGCAGTTCTGGCAAACCGTCGGGAACGTCAGATAGCGAAGGGATGGGTCGGTGTACACCTCCAGTTTGGCTATCGATTTTCAGCAGGGCATGTCGAACGCGTGGAGTTCCATCGCGACGTGGGTGCCCAAATTCATCGGATTCCTCGTCGTCCTCGTCATCGGCTGGATCGTCGCGAAGGTCGTGGCGAGAATCGCCGGGGCGATCCTGCGGCGGATCGGTTTCGACCGGCTCGTCGAACGCGGCGGCATCAAGGACATGCTCGCGCGGAGTCGCTACGACGCCACCGACATCCTGGTGAAGCTGGTCTACTACGCGATCCTGCTGATCGCGTTGCAGATCGGCTTCGGGGTCTTCGGCCCGAATCCGGTCAGCGACATGCTCAACGGCATCGTCTCCTGGCTGCCGCGGGCCGCGGTCGCGATCATCATCGTGGTCATCGCGGGCGCGATCGCGCGGGCGGTCTCGGATCTGGTCTCGAACATGCTCAGCGGCCTGTCCTACGGCCGGATGCTGGGCCGCATCGCCGCGGTGTTCATCTGGGGCGTCGGCATCATCGCCGCGCTGAACCAGATCGGGGTGGCCACCTCGGTGACCATGCCGATCCTCATCACCGTCCTGGCGACCATCGGCGGTGTGCTGGTGGTCGGCGTCGGCGGCGGCCTGGTCCGGCCCATGCAGCGGCGCTGGGACGGCTGGCTGGACAACCTCGAGGGTGAGATGCCGCAGCTACGCGGTCACGCCGAGGCGTATCAGCGTGGGCGCGAGGACGTTTCGCGGCAGCGCGAGATGTCCCACGAGCAGGAGAGCGAGCACCGCACGCCGCAGATGGCCGGCGGCGCGAGCTACGGCTCCGAGCAGATGGGCCGCGGGCAGATGGGCTCGATGGGGTACGGCTCCGAGCGCGGCGATCGGCCGGGCGCGGGCGGCGGTATGCCGGGTGCGCAGGGCGGACGGCCGGGCGCGCAGGGTGGTCCCGCCGGGATGCCCGGTGGACAGGGTGGTCGGCCGGGAATGCCGGGCGCGCAGGGCGGTCCGACCGGGATGCCCGGTGGACAGGGTGGCCGGCCGGGAATGCCCGGCCCGCAGGGCGGCGGTCGCCCCGGTATGCCGGGCGGTCGTCCGGATATGCCTGGCGCGCAAGGGGATCGGCCGGGAACCCAGGGCGGCCATCACGGGCACAGCGGGCCGACCGGCGAGGATCCGGGTGAGTCCCGGCGCTGATCCGCTCGACCGATAGCGCGTTATCCTGAGCGGCCGCGAATCACGCGGCCGCTCAGCGCTTTTCGGGTTGCGGCGCCGCGACCGTCGCGGCCACGAATCGGGATCAGGTCCGGGCGAACGCCAGCTGACACACCCCGGCCAGCCGCAGTTGCAGCCAATCCGCCGCGGACCACTCGTGCGGATCCCGCGGCGCGGAAAGCGCCGCCCGGCCGGAATGCTCGAGCAGGCCGCGGGCGTAACCGGCGAGCAGGACGCTCCCGGGCACCGCGGCCGAATTCTCCACCCCCATCTCGAGGATGTCGCGAATCGCGGCGGCATGCTGATCCAACGCCGCCGACACCGCCGGGACCGCCCGGGCCGCCGCCAGCGCCGGAACTCCGTGGGTCTGGTGCAGGCGATTCAAGGTCTTGCGCGCCGACACTTCGAGCAACGCGGAGCCGAACAAAAACACCCGGCAATGCTAGCAATCACGCAGCATTTACCACACTGTGATATTTCGCAAATTGTCAGCGAAACGCCTTCGATCCGGTGAGCGCCTCGCCCAGCACGAGCTGATGCACCTCGGCCGTGCCCTCGTAGGTAAGCACCGACTCCAGGTTGTTGGCGTGCCGCAGCACCGGATACTCGAGCGTGATTCCGTTGGCGCCCAGGATGGTTCGGCATTCGCGGGCGATGGCGATGGCCGCCCGGGTGCTGTTGAGCTTGCCCGCGCTCACCTGTTCGGGCCGCACGCCGCCCGCGTCCTTGATTCGCCCGAGATGCAGGGCCAGCAGCAGGCCCTTCCCCAGTTCGACGGCCATATCCGCGAGCTTGGCCTGGGTGAGCTGATAGGCCGCGAGCGGTTTGTCGAACACCTCGCGGGTGCGCGCGTACTCGACGGTGGCGTTCAAACAGTCCCGGGCCGCGCCGAGCGCGCCGAACACGATGCCGAACCGGGCCTCGGACAGACAACCCAGCGGCGCGGCCAGTCCGGTGGCCTCGGGCAGTCGCGCGTCGTCGGGCAGCCGCACCCCGTCCAGGCTGAGTTCCGCGGTGATCGAGGCGCGCAGCGACAGCTTGCGGTGCATCTCCCGCGCGCCGAAGCCGGGGGTGTCGGTGGGCACCAGGAACCCGCGGATGCCCTCCTCGGTGCGCGCCCACACCACGGCCACATCGGCCACCGAACCGTTGGTGATCCACATCTTCGACCCGTCGAGCACCCAATCCGAGCCGTCGCGACGCGCCCGCGTGCGCATACCGCCGGGATTGGAACCGAAATCCGGTTCGGTGAGTCCGAAGCAGCCGAGCAGATTCCCGGTCGCCATCTCCGGCAGCCAGCGCCGCTTCTGCTCCTCCGAGCCGTATTTGTGGATGGCCGTCATCGCGAGTGAGCCCTGCACCGAAACCATGCTGCGCACACCGGAATCCACGGCCTCGAGCTCGAGGCAGGCCAGTCCGTATTCGGTCGCGGTCACCCCGGCGCAGCCGTAGCCCTCGAGATGCATGCCGAGCAGGCCCAGCTTGCCCAGTTCCGGGGCGAGTTCGCGGGCCGGGAAGGTGCCCGCCTCGAACCAGTCGGCCACATGCGGGCGCAGCCGCTGCTCGCCGAACAGCCGGACCGTGTCCCGGATCTGCCGCTCGGTGTCGGTGAGCAGGGAATCGATGGCGAAGAGCTCCTCAACGGTGACCATGCGAATCACAGTAATTGTCGAGTTCTAGGCTGGCAGTCATGACCGACGATCAGCTGGGGTTCTCCACACGGGCCGTGCACGCCGGGTTCGATCCCGATCCGCAGACCGGAGCGGTGAACGTGCCGATCTACGCGAGTTCGACCTTCGCCCAGGACGGGGTGGGCGGACTGCGCGGCGGATACGAGTACGCGCGGACCGGCAACCCGACCCGTACCGCACTGGAGGCCAATCTGGCCGCGCTCGAATCGGGCCGGTACGGACGGGCCTTCGCCTCCGGTATGGCGGCCACGGACTGTCTGCTGCGTGCCACCCTGCGGCCCGGTGATCACCTGGTCATCCCCGACGACGCGTACGGCGGCACGTTCCGCCTGATCGACAAGGTCTTCACGCAGTGGGGCGTCGAGTACTCGGTCGCCCCGGTGTCGGATCCGGATCGGGTGCGCGAGGTCATGCGGCCCACCACCAAACTGATGTGGCTGGAGACGCCGACCAATCCGCTGCTCAATGTCGGCGATATCGCCGCGCTGGCGGCCGTCGCGCACGGCGGCGGCGCGAAACTGGTGGTGGACAACACCTTCGCCTCGCCGTACCTGCAGCAGCCGCTGCTGCTGGGCGCCGACATCGTGCTGCACTCGACCACCAAGTACATCGGCGGCCACTCCGACGTGGTGGGCGGCGCGCTGATCACCGACGACCAGGAACTGGACGCGGCCTTCGCCTTCCTGCAGAACGGGGCGGGCGCGGTGCCCGGACCGACCGACGCCTTCCTCACCATGCGTGGGGTGAAAACCCTTGCGGTGCGGATGGATCGGCACTGCGACAACGCCGAGACACTCGCCGGTTACCTCGTCGATCATCCGGCCATCGCGCGGGTGATCTACCCGGGCCTGCCCGAACACCCCGGGTACGCCGTCGCCCAGAAGCAGATGCGCCGCTTCGGCGGCATGATCTCGGTGCGCCTGCACGGCGGCCACCAGGCGGCGCACGACTTCTGCGCGCGCACAAGGATTTTCACCCTCGCCGAATCGCTGGGCGGGGTGGAGTCGCTCATCGAGCATCCGGGCGCCATGACGCACGCGTCGACCGCGGGCTCCGAACTCGAGGTGCCCGCGGATCTGGTGCGACTGTCGGTGGGAATCGAGGACATCGGTGATCTGCTGGCCGATGTGGAGCAGGCACTGGGCTGATACGGGAGCGGGTCCGGCAACGGTGCTGCATCCCGTTGCCGGACCCGGCGAATTCCCGGCGTCAGCTGTGGTAGGGCTCCGCGCTGACCAGCGTCACCTTCATGGTGTTGCCGTTGGGCAGGGTGTACTCGCGGGTCTCGCCCACCTTGGCGTCGATCAACGCGCCGCCGAGTGGCGAAGAGGGCGAATAGGTTTCGAGGTCGGAGCGGCCCAGGCCCTCCTCGCGCGTGCCGATGAGGAAGGTCTCGGTATCGCTCTCGTCGCCGTCGTAGTAGACCTTGACCACCGAACCCGGCAGTGCGACACCGGAAACCGCGGGCGGCACGCCCACCTTCGCGTTGTTGAGCAGCTCCTGGAGCTGCCGGATGCGTGCCTCCTGCTGGCCCTGCTCCTCGCGTGCCGCGTGGTAGCCGCCGTTCTCCTTGAGGTCGCCTTCTTCGCGGCGTTCGTTGATCTCGGCCGCGATGACCGGACGGTTGGCGATGAGCGCGTCGAGTTCGCTCTTGAGCCTCGCGTGCGACTCCGGGGTCAGCCAGGTCACGTTCGTCTCAGTCATCTCGATCACTCCCTAGTAGTTGTTCCCGGCGTGCCGGGATTCCCTGAGGCCGCCGACGTGCGCCCCCGCTGCTGGAGGCGCACGACGGCGTGGACGGCTGGAGCGATCCCTGGGGGATGTCCTCGAACCCCGACAGCGCCGGCCGTCAATGCAGCAAACACGGCTCCAGAGGCTCCGGAACCGTGCGTTGGACCATTTTAGCACGAGATACAAAAACGCAGGTCGGAGCGGTCTTTGCGACGCGTTTTGCCCTGTTGGCCCGGCATTTCGCGGCCCGGTCGCGGGGTGTTTCTCAGGGGGCTCTCAGGTACTCGGGCACTTTGCCGCTACATCCGTAGATGTTGCCGTTGGCCGGGCGCGCGGTGGCCCGCACGGGCACGGTGATCTCGACGGTGCCGCTGTCGGAGGGCGCGATCAGCACCTCGCGGCGGCCGACCTCCGTGCCGTCGGTGTCCATCGCGCGCACGAAGCAGACGACGGGCCGGTCCGGATGTTTGCGGGTGACCTTGAAATGCACGGTCAGCGTGGAGTCGTCCACGAGCTGATAGCCGAGCTGATCGGGCTCGATGTCCTGCGGCCCGAACTGCCGATACCCCAGGTAGGCCACGCCGAGACCGAGCAGGACCACCACCGCGCCGAGCGCCCCGGCGACCCAGCGGCGGTCGCGCCGTGGGCCGGTGCCGTAACGGTCGGCCACCCGGGTGGAGGCTTCGCTCATGATCTGGTCGCTCCCGGGGGGTAGGTCGGAACAATCGGAGGTCGAATGGAACTATAGGGAGTGGAGATCGAGGGCCCACACCCGCGGCGGAGAGCGATGAGGTGACGATGGTGAGCGACGAGGTGAATCAGGCGTGAGTGGACTTCGCCTCATGGCGGTGCATGCCCACCCGGACGACGAATCCAGCAAGGGCGCCGCGACGACCGCGAAATACGCCGCCGAGGGCAACGACGTCCTGGTCGTCACCCTGACCGGCGGCGAGCGCGGCTCGATCCTCAACCCCGCGATGGACGTGCCCGGCATCCTCGATCGCATCAACGAGGTCCGCAAGGAGGAGATGGCCGAGGCCGCCAAGGCGCTCGGCGTGCGTCAGACCTGGCTGGGCTTTGTGGATTCCGGTCTGCCCGAAGGGGATCCGCTGCCGCCGCTGCCCGAGGGCTGCTTCGCCCTGGTGCCGCTGGAGGAGGCGACCGAGGCTCTGGTACGGGTCGTGCGCGAGTTCCGGCCGCACGTCATGACCACCTACGACGAGAACGGCGGCTATCCGCACCCGGACCACATCATGTGCCACAAGGTGTCGATGGCCGCGTTCGAGGCGGCCGGTGATCCGGAGCGTTTCCCCGACGCCGGGGAGCCGTGGCAGCCGTTGAAGCTGTACTACGACCACGGCTTCAGCATGCAGCGGCTGGAGGTGTTCGCCGCGGAGTTCGAGCGCATCGGCGAGCCGTTCCCCATGCAGGACTGGCTCGACCGCATCCGCAAGGCCGCCGCCGAGCGCGGCGACATCATGGGCCGGGTGACCACGCAGGTCGAATGCGCCAAGTACTTCCCGCAACGCGACGACGCCCTGCGCGCGCACGCCACGCAGATCGACCCCAACGGCGCGTTCTTCGCGATCCCGCTGGAGATGCAGCAACGCCTGTGGCCCACCGAGGAATTCGAACTCGCCCGCACCCACGTGCGCACCGAACTCCCGGAGACCGACCTGTTCGCGGGCATCCGCGAGGCCGACGAGGACCCCGCCCGATGATCTGGACCCTGCTGGCCCAGCCCACCACCAACCCCACCGGCCCCGAATTCGGCAAGGCCAGCCCCCTCGGTCTGGTCATCATCCTGGTCCTGCTGGTGGGCACGGTCCTGCTGATCCGCTCGATGAACAAGCACATCAAACGCCTACCCGCCGAGTTCTCCCCCGAGCACCCCGAACCCGACCAGGCGGCCGACGAGGGCACCGACCCGGGCGTGGTGGAGGGCGATGCGTCCGCCCAGCAGCCGAAGCCGCCCGCGAAGGCAGACCCCGACCAGAGCTGAGCCCCCTCCCGCTACCGGTTCGCTCCAACCAGTCCCTCGCTTCTGACTCGGGCACGCTCTTCGCCCGAGTCAGAAGCGAGGGTCCCGAGTCCGATGCCGACAGATGTCACAGTCGCAATCGAAGTACCCGATCCCCGCGCTACCCCGCGCCCCACGCCGCTCGGCTTCCTCCAGATCGGCGAACCACGGCCGCCGTGACACGCGGGAGGTGGTGCTGTTCTTCATGCCCGATGAATACCCAGTCCCACCCCACTCAACGGGTCACGATTCCGGTGATTTTCTTTGCGCCCCAGGCGCATCGGCAACCTCTCGGCTCATCTCGAAGATCCTGCCCACGGTCGCCGACGCTCCCTGACCGGCCCGAGCGCATCGCCCCGATGACGGATGAGCTCGACACAGGCATGTCTCCGCCGTCACTCAGGTTTCGGATCCTGCTGGTCGCCCCTTTTGTTGTAACCGTCCGATCGCATGATGGACAGCAGTACCTCCTCGATCGCCGGCCCCTCGACACCGATCCGCCGCAACGCCTGGGTCGGCACTGCCCAGGGATCCCGAACGATAGCCAGGAACAGATGTTCCACCCCGACATAGTTATGGCCCATGTCGTTCGCGGCTACTGCTGCGGCGGCGATGACCTGCTGGTATCGCGGAGTTGGTTCCGGTGCGTCTGCCATGTGATGACTTTATCCACTCGATCGGTTCGGTACGGGTTGTGTCCAGCAGGATGGTGTACGACCGGACGCCAGCGAAGTGGTGGCGTGTCGTAGCCGAGTAGAGGGTGGTCACCGCGTGATCCTTCAAAA
>NZ_JBSFPI010000054.1:0-8514 GCF_053588115.1 Nocardia sp. NPDC003482 | reverse complement strand
AGCGCGAGTCTCGACCGCTGAACGGCGAGACTCGCGCTTCGCGCATGCGCTTCGACCGCTGAACGGCGAGACGGCCGCGAACGGTCGCTCGTCGGGCTCGCTCCGGTTTCTGTCGGCCCGGCCGACTAGACTCGCTTGGTCATCGGAATTCCCGAAGCGCCCAGGAGTGCCTTCATGCCCACCCGTCCGCCTCTTGCTGGACTGGCCGCGGTGGCCGCCGCCGACGCCGCGTTGGCGCAGGTCACCGGACTGATCGGCCGCTCGTCGGCGCAGTTGGTGGCGCCCGCGGCGGTGCGGCCGTTCGTGGCCGCGACGGTCGCGGCGCAGCGACCCCTACTCGTGGTGACCGCGACGGGGCGGGAGGCCGATGATCTGACCGTCGAGCTGACCGAGATGCTCGGCGACACCGTCGCGCTGTTCCCGTCCTGGGAGACGCTGCCGCACGAGCGGCTCTCGCCGGGCGCGGACACCGTGGGCCGCCGCCTCGAGGTCCTTCGCAGGCTGGCCCACTCCGACGATCCGGTCCACGCCGAACCGCTGCGCGTCGTGGTGACAACGGTCCGTTCGCTCATGCAGCCCATGGCCGCGGGCCTCGGCGACATCGCGCCGATCCTGCTGAAGGTCGGCGTCGAACACGACTTCGACGAATTGGTCACGCGCCTGGTCGAATTCGCCTACGAACGCGTCGACATGGTCGGCAAGCGCGGCGAATTCGCCGTCCGCGGCGGCATTCTCGACCTCTTCCCGCCGACCGCCGACCATCCGGTGCGCGTGGAGTTCTGGGGCGACGAGATCACCGAACTGCGCCCGTTCTCCGTCGCCGATCAGCGCTCGCTCCCCGACGTGGACGTGGATGTCGTTGTGGCGCAACCCTGCCGGGAGCTGCTGCTCACCGAGGAGCTGCGGCTGCGCGCGGCCGAGGTCGCCGCCGAGAACCCGGCCGACGCCGCCCTGGTCGAGATGCTCGAGAAGCTCGCCCAGGGTATCCCCGTGGTCGGCATGGAGGCCCTGCTCCCGGTGCTGCGTCCGGGTCAGCTCCAACTCCTGACCGAGGTGCTCCCCGACGGCACCCACATCCTGCTCTGCGACCCGGAGAAGATCCGTACCCGCGCCGCCGATCTGGTCCGCACGGGTCAGGAGTTCCTGGAGGCGTCGTGGACCGCGGCGTCCTTCGGCGGCGCGGCGCCGCTCGGCGCGCACAATCTGGACCTGGCCGCGTCGGCCTACCGCACCCTCGACCAGATCCACGCCGGCGCGGACGCGCGCGGCCTGCCGTGGTGGACGCTGAGCCCGCTGGCCGCCGACGATCCGGCCGAGGTCGTGCTGCCGGTGCTCGCCGCTCCCGTCGCGCGCGGCTCCGACGAACTGGTGGCGACGATCTTCGCCTCGCTGCGCGCGCACGTCACGACCGGTGGCCGCGCGGTCATCGTGGTCGCCGGGCACGGCACGGCGCAGCGTTTCCTGGAACGACTCGCCGACGCGGAAGTGCCCGCCGCGCACCTGGATCCGGGTGCGGAGCCCACCCCCGGCCTGGTCGGCGTGCTGTGCGGTTCGCTGCACGACGGCATCGTCTTCGACGACGCGAAACTGGTCGTCGTCGCCGAATCCGACCTCACCGGCAACCGCGTCACCGCACCCGCCGACGGCAAGAAGCTGCCCGCCCGCCGCCGCAATCAGGTAGACCCGCTGGCCCTGTCGGCCGGGGATCTGGTCGTGCACGATCAGCACGGCATCGGCCGCTTCGTGGAGATGATCGAACGCACGGTCGGCGGCGCGCGCCGCGAATACCTCGTCATCGAGTACGCGCCCGGCAAGCGCGGCCAGCCCGGCGACCGCCTCTACGTCCCGATGGACGCCCTCGACCAGCTCTCCCGCTACGTCGGCGGCGAGATGCCGAGCCTGTCCAAACTCGGCGGCTCGGACTGGGCCAATACGAAACGCAAGGCGCGCAAGGCCGTTCGCGAGATCGCCACCGAACTCGTACAGCTCTACGCCGCGCGGCAGGCCGCCCCCGGCCACGCCTTCGCCGCCGACACGCCGTGGCAGCAGGAGATGGAGGACGCGTTCGCGTTCACCGAGACCATCGATCAGCTGACCGCCATCTCCGAGGTCAAGGCCGATATGGAGAAGGCCGTCCCGATGGACCGGGTCATCTGCGGCGACGTCGGGTACGGGAAGACCGAGATCGCGGTACGGGCCGCGTTCAAGGCCGTGCAGGACGGCAAACAGGTGGCGGTCCTGGTGCCCACGACATTGCTGGCGCAACAGCATCTCCAGACGTTCACCGAACGCATGGCCGGCTTCCCGGTCACGATCAAGGGCCTGTCCCGCTTCACCGACGCGGGGGAGTCGCGAGAGGTGTTGGAGGGCATGGCCTCCGGCGAGGTCGACATCGTGGTGGGCACCCATCGCCTGCTCCAGACCGGCGTGCGCTGGAAGGATCTGGGCCTGGTCGTCATCGACGAGGAGCAGCGGTTCGGCGTCGAGCACAAGGAGCACATCAAGTCGCTGCGCACCCACGTCGACGTGCTGACCATGTCCGCCACGCCGATTCCGCGCACCCTGGAGATGAGCCTGGCGGGCATCCGGGAGATGTCGACCATCCTCACCCCGCCCGAGGAGCGCCATCCGGTGCTCACCTATGTCGGCGCGTACAACGACAAGCAGGTCGCCGCGGCCGTGCGGCGTGAGCTGTTGCGCGACGGGCAGGTGTTCTATGTGCACAACCGCGTCTCCTCGATCGACAAGGCCGCCAAGCGAATTCGCGATCTCGTGCCCGAGGCGCGGGTGGCGGTCGCGCACGGTCAGATGAACGAGGACACCCTCGAGAAGACCGTGCAGGGTTTCTGGGAGCGCGAGTTCGACGTGCTGGTGTGCACGACGATCATCGAGACCGGTCTGGACATCTCCAACGCCAACACGCTGATCGTGGAGCGCGCCGACGCCCTCGGCCTGTCCCAGCTGCACCAGTTGCGCGGTCGGGTCGGCCGCAGCCGCGAGCGCGGATACGCCTACTTCCTGTTCCCGCCGGAGAAGCCGCTCACCGAGACCGCCTACGACCGGCTCGCGACGATCTCGCAGAACTCGGATCTGGGCGCGGGTATGGCGGTGGCCATGAAGGATCTCGAAATCCGCGGTGCCGGAAACGTTCTCGGCGCCGAGCAGTCCGGCCATGTCGCGGGCGTCGGCTTCGACCTGTACGTCCGCCTGGTCGGCGAGGCGGTGGAGGCGTACCGCGCCGCCGCCGACGGCCGCCCGATCAAGACCGATGAGGAGCCCAAGGAGGTGCGGATCGACCTCCCCGTCGACGCGCACATCCCGCCGGACTACATCACCAGCGACCGGCTGCGCCTCGAGGCGTATCGCAAACTGGCCGCGGCACAGGATGATTCGGCGCTCGCCGGGGTGGTGGAGGAACTGGTCGACCGGTACGGACCGTTGCCCGTCGAGGTCGGCCGCCTGGTGTCGGTCGCCAAACTCCGCCTGCTGTGCCGTGAGTACGAGATCACCGAGGTCGGCGTCACCGGCAGCACCCTCAAGATCTCGCCGATGCACCTGCCCGATTCCAAGCAGCTGCGGCTGAAGCGGCTGTACCCCACGGCGACCTACCGCCCGACGACCGGCATTGTGCAACTCGCCTTGCCGCGCGTCGAGGACAGCGTCGGCGCGGGCCGCATCCGCGACGTCCAACTCCTCCAGTACGTCGCCGACCTGCTGCTGGCCCTCGACGGAAAACCCCAGGGCACAGTCGATCTCCGCGTCGCCACGGAGGTCTCGGCCGCCCGATGACCACCCCCTCCGACGACGCCCCCGCCCTGACCGCTGCCGTCGAACTCATGGACCGCCTTTGGCGCTTCGGCGGCTGGGAGGTCACCCAGACCCACGACTCCCTGCGCCCCTACCTGCTCGAGGAAACCTACGAACTCCTCGACGCCATCGGCGAGAACGACCCCGAAACCATCAAGGAGGAACTGGGCGACCTCCTCCTCCAGGTCCTCTTCCACGCCCGAATAGCCCAAGCCGCAGGCACTTTCACCCTCGACGACGTAGCCAAAACCCTCGTCACCAAACTCCTCCACCGCAGCCCCCACCTCCAAGACACCCCCCTCCCACCCGACGCCCCCCGCTCCGAAAAGATCGCGGCCCAGGAAAAGGCCTGGGAGGAACGCAAATCCACCGAAAAATCCCGCCGCTCCTGCCTGGACGGCATAGCCCTCGCCCAACCAGCCCTCGCCCTCGCCGAAAAAATCCGCACCCGAGCCTTGAAAGCGGGCCTCCCCGAAGACCTCATCCCCCCGGCCTTGCGCGCAGTCGACCTGGGTCTCCCCGAAAGCGCCGAAGAACGCCTGCGCAAAGCCACCCTCGCCTTCGCTCACCAAATCCGCCGAGCCGAAGACACCGCCGAACACACGCGAGGCCGCCGCCTCCCCCTCTTGCCCGAGGACTGGCACACCTACTGGCCCACCTGATGCCCGGTACCGCTTTGCAGATGGGGGGATCGAGGGGCGGCGGCCCAGTATAAATGTGCCTAACGATACGAGCGGAAACCTGGATCGACAGCTCGATTGCGTCAGTCGGAGAAAAACACCGGAATCGCCCGATTTCGAAGGGTACTCGTCGCAACGCGAAGATCGTCGTACGCGGCGATCAGGTTGTCGAAGTCGGCGAAAGCCTGCCCCACCGCGATTTGATCGTCGATGGGTGGAAGTCTTATGTCCAGCGATTTGAGAACTTTCGTATTGATACTCTTGATCGCCGCACCTGTCGCGTTACGTGACATCCATGCCTGAATTTCCGGGTGCGTGAGGTAGAGATTGAGGAACAGCGGGTTCAGATCGCTCGCCTCTGGGCGCAATCGCATCAGCCCGGTGCCGTAAAGCCAGCCTTGATTCTCCCGTGTCACCAGAGCTGTCCTGCCGATCGTCCCGGTACGGGTGCACAGCACGTCGCCGTCAAGGAGAACATACTTCGCCTGACGCTCGGCGGTATTACGGCTCGTCATCGCAGTCGGTTGTCTGAGACGACCCGAAGCCAGATCCTTCGGCTTGACTACAAGCACTTCTCCGGAAGAGGTCTCCTCGAGAGTGGCGCCAGGTGTGATGAGACAGATGTCCCCGAGTTTTGCTCGCTTCCATCCCCCAGGCGCACTCTTGGTGAGGTGCTGGATCGAACGAAGAGTCTCGTCGAAAACTCGTTCGGCGGCATCAGCCCTGCGGCGCGCCGAGTCGCGCAGATGTATCGCGTCGTTCAAGGAGCGCTTCGCGTTCCCAGGATCATATGCGGTCGGTTGCCTGAGGAACCCGGCAGGATTGAGATCGAACTTTCTTTTGCGGATGTCCGAGAGCGATGCAGCGGTCGCAAAGGAGTTTTCAGGAGATTGTCCGGCGCGCCAGCCATGTACGGTGGAAATGAGTTCCTTTGCCTCGGCCTCGGTGAGAACGCGAAGTGTTCGTTCGGCCATCCGGCCGAAATTCGATGCGTCGATCAGGAGGACCCCCTCGCATGGTTTCGATCCCGATCTCAGCAGCCACAGACTGGCTGCTACGCGAGTTTTTCTGAACAGCTGCCTCGGTAGTGCGACTACGGCTTCAATGCACCCGTCCTCGATCATATTTGCTCGAATGGCATGCTCACGGAAACTGGACGGTGCATTCTCGGGCATTAGGACCGCAGCTCTACCATCGATGTCTAGACTTTCGACGGCATATTGCAGCCAAGCATAATTTGCATTGTGCGGGGGTGGTTGCCCATAACGCCAATTACGGTTCGGGCGATCCACCCAGTTGGCCATATTGAAGGGTGGGTTCGCCAAGACAATCGTCGCATTCGCGCGATTGAAAGGCTCACTCGACCACGGTGAGGAGCTGACATTGCGTAGTCGTGCAGATATCGAATGCATCGCGAGATTCATGGCCGTCAATGACCGAGCAGTGCTGGACAACGGCGACGCCTCGAACGTCATTTGTGCGATATCGGGAACCAAGGCCGGCGCTGCCGTCAATATCTCACCAGCTCGGCATGCTGGATCGTAAATCTTGGAGCCCGGTGGTGGAGCGAGTGCTGAAACCATCACCCGTGCCACCTCCGCCGGAGTAAACGGTTCATTGAACGTTGCCGCGCTGCTGACGGCCAGGACCTGCATAAAAGCATCGTGCGCGCCGAGAGCCTCGACTATCTTTCGTACAGCAATCCCGAGGTCATGAAGCGGGGTGAAGTTGTGTTCGGTGATCTCGGGGAATCTTGTTCCGCGAGGAGCGATCTGGGCGAGCTCGGTTCCCAGGGCATCAGGGGCTATCTCTTGCCATCGACCTTCTTTGGCCTGTATATAGATGAGCCCCAGCGCGAGATAGGTGAGCTGCCGGGGGTCTACGCCAACTGCCAGGCAGCGGCTGATCGCGCGCCGTAACGGCGCTGAGTCGTACGTCGACCGGAGAGATTGATCACCGCTAGGCATGGCTTCCCGCCCTGGGGCGCAGTGCGAGGGTGGCGGGCACCCGGTCGATTGCCTGCAGCCACTCGGTCAACTCAGGGCCGAGATAGCGAAGGAGGATGTAGATCTTCGCGTGGTCGGCGGCGAGATGTCGGTGATGAATGGGTTCGTGGTGCATGATCCGATTGCGGAGCAGCACCATGGCCTGAAGGTTGTCGCGCAGCGGTTCCCTCTGGCCGCGGTAGTGCGCGAATCCCTTGTGCAGCACGGGTACCCACAGATGCCGGTCATATCGGCGGCTGAGTAGCGAGACCCAGAAACCGAAGGACAGCTCCGCGACAATGCTGTCGGCGGAGGGGTTGTCCGTGGACCGCTTCCGCAGTTCGCGCACGGCCTCGCCGATCTTTGCCGTGGTGTGCGCGTCGACCGGTGCCACCTGCCACCACTGCTCCTGCTGAAAGTGCAGCTTGAGTTGCTCGTGCAGCGAGTTGCGCAGACTGATCTCCAAACAGTGCAGGGGAGTATAGAACGCCTCGGCGATCTGCAGATTCCAGATGTAGAGCGCAGTGGGTGACACTCCCTCACGGTGAGCGGCTCGAACGTACGGCAGAAGCCGGGGTGCGGCGAAGTGCCGTACGAACCAAGTAGGAAGGCCCGTGGACATGTTGTACCTCCGAGTGAGCACGATATTTTTCTTCGGCGCTTCCGTCGGATACACTTGCCAAGTACGCCCCGGGTCCGCCTCTGCACCGCATGCCGCCCGGGGCACGGCTTTGTCCGCACCTCGTCTGGCGGTTCTCTCCCTCCCGAAGCGCCTATCGGGCCCTCTTCGGTGTCCTGCAGGGATCACATTAACGCTTCAACCGCCAGATCACAAGATGTATCGCGATACAAAAACGACTACGCGGCTGTGTGTCCGTGGGCGGAGCCACAGATGGTTAGCTCAACCTCTACCGTGGCGGCGAAGTGCTCCGGGATGATCTCTGCGCATGTCAGCTTCACTTCGAGTCTCGATGGACGTCCGCCAGTACGAGTTACTGTGTGGCGAAAGAATACGCCTACCAGCACAAACGGGGTTGTCGGCACTCGCGCGGATTGTCGAGAGTTGAAGCGGGGTCCCAAGTGCCGATAAGGAATGCGGGTGGGGGAGGCGTGCGAGGATCAACGAGTGCCGTATTGGTGTTGCCGCAGTTCTCGGTGGCTTGTCTGGTTTTGGCGGCCTTGCCTGGGCCTGCTACCGCGCTGTTCTTGCAGCGGTCGGTTCGGGATGGGCGGGCGGCTGGGTTGGCGGCTGTGGCGGGGAACGAGATCGGGGTGTTCGGGTGGACGGTGGCGGGTGGGGCCGGGTTGTCCGCGTTGTTGGTGGCCAATCGGTATCTGAACGTCGCGGTGCATGTGGTGGGGGCGTTGGTGTTGATCTGGTTGGGGATTCAGGCCTGGCGCGGGGCTCGGCGGGACGACGCGTTCGGGGCGGCATTGACGATGGTGCTTCCGGGTGGTCGGACGCCCGCGGCGGCGTTTCGCGCCTCGCTCGTTTCGATCGCCGCGAATCCGAAGGCCGCCGTATTCGGGCTCACCATCCTGCCGCAGTTCCTTCCCGCACACGGCGCGGTCCTGCCCACCGTCCTGATCCTCGCCACGATCCAATTGGCGATCGACACCACATGGTGTGTCGCCGTCGTCCTCGCCGCCGACCGAGCCGGAAACTGGTTGCGCCGTAACGGAATCCGCCAACGCGTCGAACGCACCCTGGCCGCGATCCTGATCGCCCTGGGCTTCGGCCTCGCGGCGGACACCCGCTGACCAACCCCGAACGCAACCAGCTCAGCCGCACCCCTTATTCGAATCCGCACCCGTTGTAGAGCCCTGTAAGGGGTGCGGATTCGAACAAGGGGTGCGGCTTGTACTGCCGAACCCTCAGGAAGGCACGGCAGCACAGCCGCACCCTTTATTGAGATCCGCACCCGTTGTGGAGCCCTGTAAGGGGTGTGAGGTGCCCGACGGTTCTCGGACAGTGGCCCCAGGTAGAATTGGGGTTCATTGATAGGAGTTGTTGTGGCGCGGAAGAATTCGCGGCCGCGGTA
>NZ_JBSFPI010000053.1:0-9530 GCF_053588115.1 Nocardia sp. NPDC003482 | reverse complement strand
CCGCCTGAAAAGCGGAAGGTCGCCGGTTCGATCCCGGCCTTGGCCACGTAATCCCCTCGGCGAACATGCAGCTCGGGGGGATTTTCGCGTTCATATCGTTTGACGATGCGTGCCGAAATTGACCGCTGTTGTCCTTCTCGATCCGCCGCTTGGTGCACGCGAGGGGCACGGCTGTTCGCCTCAGCTTGTGGTGCGGATAGGTCGTCTATCCGGCGGCCCCCTGACTTCTCCTCCCCCATCCTCCTCATACTGGCCATCCTCAGCGGAACTCGGACGGGTCAAGGGCGGGTTTTCCCTTGACGCGTCCGAGTGGAGCGAGACAATCGGGCCATGAGGAAGGTGGGGGATTCTCGCGCGTTGGGCTCGTTGCCCCGGCTGGAAGGAACGGAACCACAGCCGGTTGCCTGGGCTGGTGGCTGAGCGATGCGTGATCGTCTGCGGGAGGTCAGTCGGGTACGGCTCCCGGCGTGCCCAGCACTGCTCGGTCGTTGCAAAAGTAGCCAGACAGGAAGAGTCGGTGGTTCTGCCACGTCGCCAAACCGGTGCCGACGCGCCCAACGGGCCACGGCCTGCCGGAGCTTGCGGAGGCCGGCCGTGCTGCGCGGTGCCGCGTGGCGGCACCGGTGGGCGGCGCGCCAGCGCCGCCCCTTGATCCTGTATGGCCGAATTCGGCAACAACTGCGTTAGTGCACGGACAAGTGCACGAATGGCCCGTGCGCTCTTGGCCGTCACTGACAGACGAGATCCCGAATTGCAACGGCTGCCAGCTCGGGCGAAACCTCGGCGGTGTCCAACGTGAGATCCTTTGTGGCCAAGGCTGCGGTCTCGTCCCACGCTTGAAGGCGTGCGTCTAGATCACCTGTTGCCCTGTTCTCGATTCGTGCTCGGGCTGTTGCTCGATCGGTCCGTAGGTCGATAACCGTCCAGCGGACGTCGGGGGTTGCCTCGACTACGGCGTCGATAACTTCGGGCTGGCCTGCGTGCACGACTGGAATTCGTCCGGCCTTCAGCAGACGCAGCAGTTCGGACCGATCGATCCCGTACCGTGCGCCATAACGGGCGTTCTGCCAGATGAGCGCGTTGGTTCTGAGAAGGCCATCGAACGTGTCTGGGCTGACCATGCGATAGCCCGCAGTTCGCCCGGGTCCATCCTTGATTCGTCGGAAGAGTTGGAAGCGCTGATCAAGGCCCGACAAGGCGGCGGTAATCGTATCTTTGCCGCTGGCGGGAGGACCGTAGAGCAACACCCCGCGCATCATCGCTCGACGGTCTCGCGACGGAAACTCTCGATGAGGGCTTGTGCCTGCTTGCGAAGGGGTGGGCTGTCGGGGTCATTGTCAATGACTACGTGAGGTACGACGGGGCGCAGGTTCAAGTTGAGACCTTCGCTATATGTTTTCCAGTTCGCCAGCTTCCATGCGTCGCGGGCCGCTCCTCTGCGGCGCAGGTACATCAACATCGTGTCGAGCGAGCACCTAACCCAGATGAATGTCACGTCAGCATTCTCGGTCTCGGCGCGTGCAATGACATTTTCGGTCCATGATTCGTCAACAAACTCGCGCAGGTACGGGGCGGAAGCAATCGCAGAGTTGCCAACCTCCAGATTGTCCTGGACAACGGCGGCAAGGGCCTCGTACTCGCGCGGGCGAATCCGGCGAACGTAGACATCGGACTCCCGATCATCGATTGTGGACCCGAGGTCTTCGAGCGCGGGTTCGATGATCGGTCGGGCGATAGTGTCCTTGTCCAGGATTGCCCAACCTGTTTCTCGTGCAAGGGTTCTCGCGAACTCGCTCTTTCCGCTTCCTGGATAGCCACCGACGTACACGGCGCGAGGCCGGACTGGTCGAACCGGCCGAGTCAGCGAGATGCTGACCGATGTGGGAGTCGTGACGATGCGCGCCGAGCGGTCGTGACTCGCTACATAGCCGTCCGCGGCTAGCTGCTCCATCGCCTTCGTGATGGTCTGCTGGCTGGCCTGCCACTCGTCGGCAAGTGCGCGTGTTGACGGAAGTCGTTGGCCATCCCGCAGACGGCCAGATTCGATGTCGTTCCGGATCGCCTGTGCAATCCGCAGGTGTGCGGGCAAAGGACGTTGGCGTCTCGACTCCGGCACTGGCCATCTCCTTCAGGTAGCAGTTGCGCCTACGACAGTAGCAGGGCGGTCCGATGCGTCTACCTGGGGATTCCTCCCTATTGTCACGGTTTGGTTACGGACAGATGGAAGCAGTGACTACGGAAGGAAAGCAACGGCTACCGTACTTCTAACGGGAAGTCCTCCCGACTTCCCCTAAACCGAGGAGATCAGAGATGGCGATTCCGAAGGGTTACGGCTTCCCGGTCGAGTTCGCGACGGCGTTTCCGCAGCGTCTGTTGCTGATGGGGGAGATCGGTCCGGCGATCAAGTACAACCCGGACCGCAACGCTCCGAAGGAGCAGATGGTGGACTTCGATCCGGCGACGGGTGAGGGCACGGGGCTGCCGTTGTGGGTGGCGTCGGTGACCGATCCGGGTGAGCCGAAGGGCAAGCGGAAGTCGTTCGAGATCACGTTCGTGGCGCGTCACCAGCCGGTTCCGGCGGGTGAGGAGATCGCGGACGGTATCTGGTTCATCGAGCTGGAGGGTTTGACCGCGGAGCCGCGGGTGATGGGTCAGGGCGAGTACAAGTACCTGGGCTACGTCTATCGGGCGACGGGGATCAAGGGCGACACGTCGGGGTCGAAGCAGCCTCCGAACGATGTGGGCGCGGCGCGTCCGCGTGACGGTAAGGCCGCGTGATCGCCATGGCGTACATGAGTGTGTTGACCGGCAGGCTTGACGGCATCGAGGTGGAGTACAAGCCTGCACGGTTCTCGGAGCGCCTCGGGGAGAACCTGCCCGCGGCTGTGCACCTGAATTTCGATGACCCTGGCGGGCACGCGTATGTGGCGTTGACCGTCGAGGACGCGCGGGTGCTGGCGGAGCGGTTGCCGCAGGTCCTCATGTTGCATGATGCCGCGGAGCGTTTGGCGGCGGTGAAGGCGGTGGACGCCGAGGTGGTGTCGGTGGCGGTGGAGCCGCTGGCGTTGTCGTCGGGTGAGTCCGGGGCGGCGGTGGCGTGATGTTCGCGCCTGAGCGGGGAATGGTGGCGGCGCGGGTGTTCGCGGTCGTGGTGATCGTGGGCGTTGGCGCTGCCGCGTTCCGCCTGTCGTTCGCCACACTCCGCGATTTGGCTGTGCTGGCGCATGTTCCGGCGTCGGATGCGTGGCTGTTGCCGTTGATCATCGACGGCACGATCGTCCAAGCGACCGCGGGCGCGCTGGTGTTGGCGAAGTCGGCGGAACGGTCGTTCTTCGTTCGGGTGTTGATCGCGGGTGCGGTGGTGTCGGTGGCGGGCAACAGCTTGCACGCCGTCGCCGCCGGTCGCGAACTCCCAGCGTGGGTGTGTGCGGTGGTGGCGGCGATCGCCCCGATTTCGCTGCTGGTGGACACCCACGGGTTGGCGGTGTTGTTCCGCGCTGCCCAGTCCCAGCGGGAACCGGCCTCGGTCTCGGCCTTGATCCCGGTGGAGGAGTCGGTGGAACCGGTTGCGCCCGAACCGGTCTCGACCCCTGCCCCGGTGACCGCTCCCGCTCCTGCTGCTCCCGCTCCTGCTTCGGCGGTGCGGAAGCGGCGTGATCCGGCGACGGTCGCGAAGGCTGTCGAGCTGCGCGGTCAGGGCAAGTCGTTCCCGGATATCGCTGCCGCGCTGGGTATCTCGCCGTCCACGGCCCGCAACTACGCCTTGTCGGGCACACCCGCCCCGTCCTCCGATCCGGCTCCGGCGCCCGAGCCGGAACCCGAGCCCGATCCGGTGCGGGTGGCTCCAATAGCGGCGGCTCGCCCGGTGCCGGTCGCTGCTCCTGTTGTTCGTCCTCGGCCGGTCCAACCGGTCCTGCCGCTGTCCATACCTGTTGGGGGTTGATCCGAAATGGATAAGGAATATGAGGCCACGATCGTGGTCCGCGAAATGAACCACGTCGCACCGACGGTGGTCGGGGTGCTGTGCGCGTCGGTGGTCGGGGTCGGCGCGCTGCTGGCGTTCGGCCACCACGAACGGCCCGCGGTCGTGCACCCCGTCTCGGCGGTCACTCCCGCCGAAACGCCTTCTCCGGCGACGCGTCCGGGCTGCGTGATGCTCTGCGATGAGCCGCCGTTGCCGCCGCAGCAGGATACCCGCGGCTGCCGCTTGTTCTGCGAGCTGGGCATGGCCCCGGCCACCGGTGGGGGTGAGCGGTCATGAGCGTGATCGACATCGTTCCGTTCGCGGCCTCGGCTGCGGGTGCGCTGGGGTTGTCGGCACGGATGTGCGTGTGGCGTCGCCGTCCGGTCTCGCCGCGCCCGAATCCGGTGCGCGACATCGTGAATGAGGCTCCGGCGGTGTTGCGGGGCGCGGTGCTCCATGTCGCGATCACCGGTTACACCCGCAGGATGTTCACCGATTTGGGGTTGGGGTCCCCGAAGACGGGGTTCCCGATCGTGGAGGCGTGGGACTACGACCGGCACGGGCTGGTGGTCGATGTGCTGATGCATGGCAACCAGTCGTTGTCGACGTGGTCGAACGACAAGACCTGTGAGGCGATGGCGCATTACATGGGCGTGTCGAAGGTCGTCGCGTCGTCTCCCGCTCCGGGGTGTGTCCGGCTGAGTCTGCGGGTGCACGACACGTTGGCGGAGCCGGTGTTGCGTTCGACGGCTCCGTTCGAGGAGCTGGATTTGACGGCGGTCCCGGTGGGGGTGCGTGAGGACGGGGACTTGTGGCGGTTGCAGATCCTGTATCGGCGGATCTTGATCGCGGGAGCGAGTGATTCGGGCAAGGGCTCGGTGCTGTGGTCGATCATCCTGGGTCTGGGTCCGGCGATCCGGGCGGGGCTGGTGGACGTGTGGATGGCAGACCCGAAGGGCGGCATGGAGTTCGGGCGTGGTGAGGACCGGCTGTGGGTGCGGTTCGAGTGGACCGCGGACGGCATCCTGGCCATGCTCACCGAGGCCGAACACGCCATGCAGGAGCGGGCGGCGCGGTTGAAGGCGGCGAAGGTCCGCAAGTTCGTTCCCACCCCCGATGAGCCGTTGAACGTGCTGATCATCGATGAGTACGCGGCGATGTCGGCGTTCGCCACACCGGAGCAGATGAAGGAGGGTATGCGGCTGCTCGGGCTGCTGCTGACTCAGGGCCGCGCGGTCGGGTGGAGCGTGATCGTGGCGGTGCAGGACCCGAGCAAGGAGACGGTGCCCAACCGGCAGTTGTTCACCACCCGCGTCGGGTTGCGCCTGGACGAACCGACCCAGGTCGCGATGATCCACGGTCAGGGCGCGAGGGACCGCGGCGCACGCTGCGATGAGATCCCCGAATCCACGCAGGGCGTGGCCTATGTCGGTGAGGACGGCACGACCGAGTTCGCGCGGGTGCGCGCGTTCTGGATCGATGACGACCAGGCCGACGCGATCGTGGACACCTATTCGCCCGCGCCCGAGATCGCCGGTCCCACCGAGGATTACAGCGGGTTCGATCCGGACGACCTCGGTGAGGAACACCCGGACGAGCGGGGAGGTCTGGCGGCATGAGGACGGGGTTCCAGATGGAGGCGCATGTTGTCGTGTACTGCGACGGCTGCGGCGACCCCTACACCGAAACCGGGTCGGGCCGGTTGTGCTTCACCAGCGTGAATCAGGCCGTCCACTACATCGCCGTGCGCGGTGCCGGGGTGGGCTGGTTCTACGACGGTGACCGGGTGCTGTGCGACGGCTGCATCGCGGCGCAGGCGTGCGCGGACCGGGGCCACGAGTTCGAGCAGTCGCGGCGGCGGTTGTGGTCGCGGGTGCCGGAGTGCCGGGTGTGCGCCCGCTGCGGGTTGTACGAAACCGAGATCGAGATGGGGGAATCCTGATGAGCCGCAACCGTTTCCGCCGCACCACCTCCGACATGGCGCGGCGGTTCGAGGATGAGGCGATCGACGCGGTGACCGATATCCGGGCGCGTCGTCGCTGCCACTACGACCGCGCCGGGCTGGACCCGATCATGTCGGCGGTGCATCTGTGGGCCGAAACCGGTCATGTGCCGGGTTGGGACGCGCATCTGGGCGACGATGACGGCGGCGGGTGGGCGGCATGACCGCCAGGAAGAACCCGACCGCGAAACAGGCTGCGCCACAGCCGAATCCGTTGGTGAAGGCGGCGGCCGACCAGGTGCGCCGGGCCAAGATGCGCCAGTCCCACACCAAGGCGAAGGAGCCGCAGCGCGGGGAGTGCCGCGATCAACTGTCCCTGTTCGACATCCCGAGGGTGACCGAATGACCGACACCAAAACGATGACCGAACCCACCGAGCGGCAGACTGCGGCGCAGCGTCGGGCCATGCCGAACCTGTTCGAGATCGCGCAGGCGACCGCCGAGAAGTTCGACGTGTGCAAACGGCCGATCCCGATGCGGGTGGAGGACCCGAGAACGGGCACGGTCCGCTATGAGGGCGCGCCGTGTAAGTCCACGATCGAATCGGTGTGCCCGGCGTGCGCGAAGGCGCATCGTGCCTTGCGGATCGCGCAGTGCCGGGAGGGCTGGCACATGGCGTCCGAACCGGTGGACTACAAGGCCGAGCCGACGGAGCGGCAAACCGAATTGCTCGCAGCCCGAGCGGATCTCGTGACGGAGTACCGGGCCGCGGTGGCCGCTGGGGATGAGGAGTTGGCGGACGGTATCCGGGAGGTGGTGCGGGACCTGGACGCCGAGCTACGCGAAACTGGCCTGAGGGGCCGTCTCCCGGCGTTGGACGCGACTGCGGGGGATCGGCGGCGGCGTTCGACCAGGCGGCGTCAGGATGTGCCGAATTTGCCGCGGAAGAAGGTGGAGAAACGCACCCTGGGCCAGGTGTTCGCGGGCAAGCATCAACCGTCGATGTTCGTCACGCTCACGATGCCGTCCTACGGGCGCATCAACAGCGACGGGGCGACCGATGAGAAGGGGCGGCCGTGTTCGGACGGTTCCCCGGTCAACCCGGGCGGCTACGACTACGCCCGCCAGGCGCGCGATATCGTGTTCTTCTCCAAGCTGGTGGACCGGTGGATTCAGAACCTTCGGCGCGCGATCGGTTGGGACGCACAGTATTTCGCGACCGTGGAGCCCCAGAAGCGGGGCGCTCCGCATCTGCACATCCTGATCCGTGGCGCGATCTCGCGTGAAGTCCTGCGTCAGGTGACCGCGGCGACGTATCACCAGGTGTGGTGGCCGCACTTCGACCCGGACAACCGCCTGTACGGGGGTGCGCATCAACCGGTGTGGGATCACCGCAAGGCCACCTTCACCGACCCGGACACCGGGCAGCCGCTCACCTACTGGGATGACGCCCTCGATGTCCTGGACCTGGTGGACGACCTCGAACCCGCGCATGTGGTCAGGTTCGGCGAGCAGATGGACCGCAAGCACATTCAGGGCGTGGTCGCGGAGAAGGCGGGGCGCACGATCGGCTACGTCACCAAGTATCTGGTGAAGTCGATCAGCGAGATCGTGGAACCGCGGTCGGACCGCGCCGCGGAGCATTACGACCGGTTGCATCGGGAGTTGCAGGCGGTTCCGTGTTCCCCGCGGTGCCCGGTGTGGCTCGAATACGGGATCGTGCCGCAGGGCGCGACGGACAAGACGGTGCCGGGCCGCTGCAAGGGCAAGGCGCATCGCCGGGACACGCTCGGTCTGCCGGGTCGTCGGGTGTTGGTGTCGCGTCGTTGGTCGGGCAAGACGTTGCCGGACCACAAGGCCGATCGGGTGGAGTTTGTTCGGCAACTTCTGGCCGCGGTGGGGATCGAGAAGCCGGACACGTCGCATCTGCGGGTGACTCCGGTCGAGCCCGGCGACAAGGGGCGCCCGTTGCGTGAGCACTTGATCATGTCCGCGATCTCGAGGCGTACGACGTGGCGGGCGCAGTATCTCAGGGCATTGTTGGCGGCTGGTGGTGTTCCGCGTGAAACCGTTGTGCCGCAACATGATTCGGCAATTTCGACAGTCGCATAGGGGGTTGGAACATGGACATCGAACCTGGGTATGTGGACGTGGAGGGCGCGGCGGCGTATTTGGGCGTCGGGGTGCGGTTCATCCGGCGTCTGGTGGCTGAGCGGCGCGTACGGTTCTACAAGGTCGGCGGTCATGTCCGGTTCAAAGTGGCGGACCTGGAGGAGTACGCCCAACTTGGACGCGTGGAACCGGTCTCGGTTCGTTGGAGTGGCGGGCGGGCGGTGGCCTGATGGCTGGTAAGCGGCGGCGGTTCGGCAAAATCCGCAAGCTGCCCTCGGGGCGGTTCCAGGCGTCGTTCATCACACCGAGCGGGGAGCGCCAGAACGCGCCGAACACGTTCCGTACCAGGACCGATGCGGATCGGTGGCTGGTGAAGGTCGAAGCGGACATCAGCAAAGGCACATGGCTGGACGAAAAGCTGGGTCTGGAGCGGTTTGAGGACTACGCCAGGGCATATCTCAGCGATAACCCCGATGTCGGAAAGCGTTGGGCGGAAACGTGTTTGCGCAACATGCGGCTGCATATGACGGACCTGTTGGATAAGCCGTTGATCGCGATCACGCCTCCGGTGGTGCGAAAGTGGCACGCCGATGCGCTGAAGGGTGATGGTGGCAAGACATCGATCGCACAGTCGTACCGGTTTCTCCGAGCAGTGATGAACCAGGCGAAGCGGGACCAGGCGATCACGGTCAATCCCTGCCAGATCCGTGGTGCGGGCTCAGACCGGGCCAAGGAGAGGTCGGTAGCGACTACGACCGAGGTGGCTGCGCTGGTGGAGGCCATAACGCCGTACTATCGGGCGGCAGTGCTGATCGCTGCGTGGTGTGGGTTGCGCCGCGGAGAGATCATCGGACTACAGGTCAGGGACGTTGACCTGGAGGCGAACGAACTTCGGGTGCGACGCAACCGGGTCGAGCTGCTCGAATCCGATGAGGCGTTCGACGCGGACCCGAAGACGGACGCCGGTAAGCGATCGGTATCGATCCCGCCGCACCTTCGGCCGTACCTGGTGGAACACCTGGAGAAGTGGGCGGGTGACCCATGGTTGTTCGTGGGCCGGGACGGTCAGCGGATGCGTGGAAACGCGATCTACCAGGCGCATGTCCGCGCGCGGAACAAGGTCGGGGTCGATGTCTCGTTCCACGATCTGCGGCACACCGGGCAGACCTTGGCGGCGGCCACCGGTGCGACTCTCGCTGACCTCAAGAAGCGGATGGGGCACGCGTCGAATGCGGCTGCGGCTCGGTACATGCACGCCGTTGACGGTCGCGACGCAGAGGTAGCCCAGGAATTGAGTCGGCTCGCGGCTCGTGGTGATGCGGTGCGGTTGCCTCGCACGATCGTCGTCAAGCACTGACGTTGGGGCACGATGAGGGCACGATGAGCGAAAGAAGCATCTTGACCAGCGGTTTTTCACCCGCCTGAAAAGCGGAAGGTCGCCGGTTCGATCCCGGCCTTGGCCACGTAATCCCCTCGGCGAACATGCAGCTCGGGGGGATTTTCGCGTTCATA
>NZ_JBSFPI010000052.1:0-10503 GCF_053588115.1 Nocardia sp. NPDC003482 | reverse complement strand
GCTCCACACCTACAATCACCACCGCGGCCACACAGCACTCGGTGGACACCCACCAGCCAGCCGCGTTCCTAACCTCTCAGGTCAGTACACCTAGTCCGCGCGCCCGAACCGACAACCGAGCAAAGGGAGCCGGGTAGGAGCCGACAACAGCCCCTCCCCAGGTGTCCCCCACGCGGGCTTGGGGCTGCCCCAGCACCGAAGGTCGGCAGAGTCGAACCCGCCGCGTCCGATCCGGGTCACCGGGCCACACCAGTCCGTTACCCACCGTGCGGGGGAGATTAGGGGCTGTTCTGCCGCGTGTGCTGCGACACTAGCCGTGCTTCCGAGTCGGGGTCCCGCACACCGCAACGAGCGGGACGGCTGTAACCCCGGCTCCGCGGCATGCGATGAACAGTCGCCCCGGCACCCGGTGGGGCAAGCTGTGAGACCTCGAGAGAGTGAGAGATCAGGGTCGATGGTCGTACGAATCTACAGCCATCCTTCCCAATACCCCGATCCGCTGACGCCGCTTAGCTTTTCGCCGATGCGCGGCAGTCAAAGCTTCGAAACATCATCAGTGTCGGTACCGTGCGTTAGCCTCCTGAGAGGACTCTCACTTCGCACGTCCCAGTGCGGGGGTACTCCTCACCAGGCCCTTCCCGGGTCACCACCCTTTGACGAGCAAGGACACCCCATCTGATGGCAGTGACTCAGCAGGAGATCGAGAACCGGTTGTGGGACGCCGCTGACGAGCTGCGCGTGGCGATGCCCGAAGCGCAGTATTCCTCGGTCGTCTTCCCGCTGATGTTCTGGAAGTACCTGTCCGATACCTGGGAGCATCACCATCAGGAGTTCCTGGAGGAGAACCGGGGCTTGGAAGACCTGTCCGACGGGGAGGCTCGCGAGATCGAGTACCGCGACTACCAGTCGTTCGAGATCCCGAATATCCACCCGGGCACCGTCCACGAGCGCCGCGCCTCGTGGTCATCGATCCTCGCCACCATTACCCAGCCGGGTCTCGGCCAGCGGGTTCGTGCTTCCCTGCAAGCCATCGAGACGGCCAACCCCGACAAGTTCTCCCGGCTGTTCGGATCCATGACCTGGACCTCCGAAGAGGTGTTGCGCAGTGAGGTGTTGGCAGCGGTCATGCGGGCGATGGACCGCGTCCCGAAGATGCACGAGGGCAACATGTCCCACGACGTGCTCGGTGGAGCGTACGAGTACCTGCTGAAGCGGTTCTCCGATGGGTCCGGCACCCGCGCCGGCCAGTTCTTCACCCCTCGTGAAGTCGTGGAGCTGCTCGTCGAACTCCTCGATCCCAAAGGGTTTGAATCAGTGTACGACCCAACCTGCGGGTCGGGCGGCATGCTCATCGCTTCTGCGAACCTCCTGAAAGCCCACGGCGGGCGGGGTTACACGCTCCGCTTGTACGGGCAGGAGTCTGTTCTGGACACAGCAGGCGTGGCACGCATGAATCTTTTCATGCACAACCTCACCCAGTTCCAGATAGAGGTCGGTGACACCTTGAAAGAGCCGCGGTTCAAGATGCCGGACGGGTCGGTCGCGCAGTTCGACGTAATCCTCGCCAATCCGCCTTACTCCCTGAAGTGGAAGCCCTGGAACAAAGACCCGCGCGCCATCGGCGGGGTCGCCCCGCAGTCGACAGCAGACTGGGCGTTCGTACAGCATATGATCGCGTCGATGCACCCGACGAAGGGACGCGCTGGCGTCGTCCTGCCACACGGAGTGCTCTTCCGAGGCGGTCAGGAAGCAGCCATCCGCCAGCGCGTCCTGGACGATGACCTTCTGGAAGCCGTAATCGGCCTACCAGCGAACCTGTTCTACAGCACCAGCATCCCCACGGCGATCCTGCTCTTCCGTGCACACGGATCGAAAGCAATGGAGCGGAAGGACGGGGTGCTGTTCGTCGATGCCTCCAAACGGATCACCAAGGCGAAGAACCGTAACGTTCTAACCCAGACGGACATTGCCGATGTGGTGGCCACCTACCACTCGAACTTCGATTCCGATGTCGACTCTGTTTGCACCTCTGGCAACGGCACACTCCCAGCACGATTCGTCCCCACCACGGAGATCGCGGCGAACGAATACGACCTCAACATCGGTCGCTACATCAAGCAGACCACGGCTGAAGCCGAAGACCTTGGCACGCTCATCGACGCCTACAACATCGCCCGAGCAGAGCGCCAGAAGGCCGAGCAACGCATGCTCGCAGTCCTCGCTGCCGCCGCGATCGAGGGCTTCGATGAGTGATTGGCGCAGTGTGACAATCGGTGAACTGCTGACCCTTGAGTATGGCAAGCCACTTCCTGAGGCCGCCCGAGACGGCCAAGGATTTCCCGTCTACGGGAGCAACGGTATCGTCGGCTTTCACTCTCAGGCACTGGTGAAGGGGCCCGGTGTCGTAGTCGGGCGAAAGGGCTCGTCGGGGACGGTCACGTTCAGCGAGAGCGACTTCACCCCTATCGACACCGCCTTCTACGTGTCGATCAAAAACCGCTCCGAGATTGGAATGGAGTTCGTTTACCACCTGTTAGCCAACGCGAAGTTGACGGAACTTACTACCCAGACTGGGGTTCCCGGGCTGTCGCGTAGCAGGGCGTACGAAGTTCGAGTAGCCGTGCCCCCGCTACCGGTGCAGTTGCGGATCGTCGAGATGATCGGTGCGGTCGATGACCAGATCACCGCACTCGACGCTGAAGCCGAGTCGTTGCACGCGGTGCTGCGGCGACTTCGCACCGAACTGGTTGACGACCAGGGCGTTCCTACAATCCGTGCTGACGAGGCGTTCGAGATCCGGATGGGGAGACAGCGGGCGCCTCAGTATGCCGCCGGGCCTTATATGACGCCGTACCTGCGTTCCGCGAACGTGGGGTACGGGACGCTCGACCTGACGGACGTGTTGGAGATGAACTTCGATCCCAAGGAACGCCAGGTGTTCGGTCTAGTGCCCGGCGATGTACTTGTGTCCGAAGGTAGTGCGAGCCAGTCCGCAGTCGGCATGCCGGCGGTGTGGCGTGGAGAGCTGCCCGGACCTATCTGCTTCCAAAAGACCCTCATGCGGTATCGAGCCATCGAAGGCATCAGCGTCCCGGCGTTCGTGAACCATTGGTGTTTGTGGGCCTACGAGTCAGGCACATTCCTAGATACCGCTGGTGGCACCAATATCAAACACATCACCGCCATGCGTGCAGTCCGTATGCCGGTACGTCTCCCAAGCGTCGCAGACCAGGTGCGGATCGCCGCAGAGCTCGACACGATGAGCGAGGCCGTCGCCGCTGTCCGGGCCGAGGAATACCGGCTGCGTGCTGTGCGGGCGCGGCTGTTAGGGGCACTGTTGGACCGCACTATCGACCTCAAATCCGCGGAGTCAGAGAGCTAGCGCAGTGGCTAAGGGCATTCGAGAGCGTGAGTTCCAGAACCGGATGGTCCAGTGGTCCCTCCCGCTGGGGTGGGCCTTCACCGCCGGTAGAACATTGCCGCGCGAAGCGACGCAGACCGTAATCACCTCCCAACTGCGGGACGCCATCGTCCGGCTCAACCCTGCCGTGATCGACGGTTTCGACGTGGACGCCATAGTCGAGGAGATCGTCGCCACGGTCAACGCTGTCGAAGGCGGGCTGGTCCGGGCCAACGAGCAGGTGCTGCACATATTGCGCGGGCTTAAGGAATTCCGGAACGCCGACGGTGTGTGGCACGGGTTGAGGGTCATCGACTTCGAGCACCCGACTGACCCGAAAGCCAATACGCTGGTTGTGTCGGACGAGGTGACGATCACGGTGCCGGGCAAGACTTCCCGTCGGTTCGACCTCGTGTATTGGGTCAACGGGTTGCCTCTCGTCGTGGTCGAGGTGAAGTCTCCGACTGCGAAGTCCGGGTGGGCGGACGCAGCGCGGGAGATCAACAACGTGTACGCCACCGAGTACCCGTGGTTTTTTACTCCCAATGTCTTTTCCGTTGCCTCCGACGGGCTGAAGTTGCGGTTCGGCGCTGCCGGTGCACCGACGAACCTGTGGCAGCCGTTTCGGTCCACCGCCGACGACGAGAACCTGTCCGGGCAGCCCGATGTGCAGCGCTCGGTCGAACTGTTGATGAACCCGGTCACTGTCCTGGACATGTTGGCTAACTTCGCCTTGTTCGACACCTCCGGTGGAGGGGTCGACATGAAGTACCTGCCCCGGTACCCGCAGATGGAAGCCGCGCACCTGATCCACAAACGGGTCCTGGAGGACGGGTCGAAGGGCCTGATCTGGCACCATCAAGGCAGCGGGAAGACGCTGCTGATGGTGTTCGCCGCTTCCCTGCTGTTGGCCGACACCCGCACCGAGTCGCCCACGATCATCCTGCTGTCGGACCGGACCCAGCTCGTCCGCCAGACCTCCGGAGTATTCACCTCGGCGATGGGGGATGCCTATTTCCACCAGCCCACCACAAGCCAGGAGTTGCGTTCGCTGCTGGCCGACGACGTGCGCGGCGTCATCTCCACGACCGTGCACAAGTTCGCCGACGTCGGCAAGAACCTGTCGACTCGCAGCAACATCATCGTGATGGTCGACGAGGCACACCGCACCCAGTCCACACGGTCGAAGTCACTGGCCGGGCAGATGCGTGCAGCGTTGCCACGAGCGAAGTTCTTCGGTATGACGGGCACCCCCGTCCGAAACCTCGCCACCGACACCTTCAGCCTCTTTGGTGCGGAGACCGACCCAAGCAGGGTACTGCACCGGTACTCGGTGTCCAGGTCTCTTCTGGACGAGGCCACCGTGCCGGTCATGCTGGACCCACACCCGGTCTCCTTCGAGATGAACGACCGGGAATTGCAGACCGAGTTCGACCGGTTTGCCGACGAGTTCGACCTCGATGATCCTGATCGCGAGACCCTGTCCCGCAAATTCGGGCGACTCACCTCGGTGTTCGCCAACCCCGATCGTATCCATGCGGTCTGTCAGGACATCGTGGACCACTACCTGGCCGGCCCCTACCGCAATGGCCTCAAAGCGCAGGTCGTCGCTTACAACCGTGAGCTGGCCGTGGCCTACACAGACAAGATCAATGAGCTGCTCGCCGGCTTCGAGACTTCACAGGTGCTCGCTGCGGTCGGGAAGCACGACCGGATCACTGCCGAGGTGAACATCTCCGTCTCGGACTCCAAGGACGAAGACCCCGCTATGCGTCCATTCCGGCTTTCGGAGAATGAGGAGGAGGAACAGAAGCGGCGGTTTCTCAGGCCAGACGACCCGCTGTGCTTCCTGGTAGTGACCGCGAAGCTGATGACCGGGTTCGACGCCCCCAACGAGGGCGTCCTGTACCTCGACAAGCCGCTTAAGGCCCACAGCCTGTTCCAGACGATCACCCGCCCGAACCGCACGTGGGTGTCCCCGACCGGATTCGTGAAAGCTGCCGGTGTCGTCGTGGATTACATCGGCCTGGCCGCAGAGGTCCAACGAGCCGTCGCCGACCCTACTCCGGCGGAGGCCGACCGAGGCGGCGGGTTCGTCATCGACGTGTCCGAGCTGGTGGCCGAATTCCGCACCACCTTCGCCTCTATCGAAGACATGCTCGCGGACGTGGACGGCCTGGACCTCGCGGTCCACGGCTACGAATCCGTGCGAGCTATTAACAGTTGCCTTGATGCGAATCCTGGCGCCGCCGAAGTGTTCACGAAGAACTACCAGCTCCTGGCCCGGCTGTACCCATTCGTCAATACTGACAAGCGGATTACCAAGTATCAGGACGGATTTGGACTGTTCGGGTCCGTCTACACGACCCTACTCAAGAAGTCCTCCGACGAAGATCGTAGGGAACGGCTGGGCGAGCTGGGGCCGATGGTCCTGGAGATCATCAATGGCCACGTGCACTCCTTCTCTGTGGTCGCCTCCCAGGAAGAACCCCTTGTCCTGGACGCCCAGGGCATCGCGATCCTTAAGGAACTGCTGGCACTTGTCCGCCGCAAGCCCGGCAAGGGCGACGGCGAGGAAAAAACGCCGCCGTCCGCAGCAGAAATCCTTCGCCACATCAAGGCCGCACTAGATGAGGGCGTCGAACCAGGATCTGCGAAGTACACCGCCCTCGCCGAGCGGATCAGGCTGCTGCGTGACCGAATCATTCAGAACTCTCACGACGCCCTGGAGTTCTTGTCCGAAGCGCTTCGAATCGCTCGCGCCATCGTGAACGCCCAGAAGCACCCCGACGAAGCTGTCGTGCTGGACGATGACCACGTAGGAGTGCTAACGCGAATCATCCACGACCATGCGCCCTCTGGGCTGACGGTCACCGAGCGGAACCTGGCCGAAGAGATCGACCGGGTGGTTACCAACACGCTCGCTCGGTCGTGGGACAACGCCGACGCCCGTAACCGGGGGGCCCGCCGCGCGACCGCCGCCGTTTTCCGCCGGTACATGTTGAAACCAGTGGGCGAACCGTACGACTCCACCGTCGCCTATATCGAAGCGCATTACCTGGTCGACTGATATGGGTCGATGGAGGCGGAGATTTCGTTCACGGGGGGTTTGATCTCGTTCGATATGGCTGTGTTCGATTTGCGACGTATCGGGACAGTTTGTGCCGCTTGATGTTGGACTCGTGGCCGCCGAATTGCCAAAACTTCTTCCGCTCAACGAACCAGCGGCATCGCATAAGCTAACTGCTGCCGCCGATCACGCCACGCCCACCTCGCGCGTTACGACCCAACCGACCAGCAATCGGTGTTCACCGCGATGGTTGGCGACCAACCGCTGAGCGTCGCGGATGCTAGCTCGTTCGGGGGGTGACGGGACTGCTGCGTGAGGAAGTCACGACCTGCAAGGCATCAGATGCGCACGCCAATTCACAACTGGTGACTGCGCTCATCGAATCTCCCCAACCGGGCTCATCGAAATGCCCCACCCGTGAGCGGTCCTGATTATAGGGGCTGCCGGTTCCCGGTCGTGGCTCGGCGGAGGTTGTCCGCGGTGGCTTGGTGGTCGCGGAGCCGGTAGGAGTCGCCGTCGAGGTTGATGACCATCGACCGGTGCAGCAGCCGGTCGAGCAGGGCGGCGGCGACGGTGTTGTCGCCGAGGATCTCGCCCCAGGAGCCGACACCGCGGTTGGTGGTGATCACGATCGAGGTCTTCAAATAGCGTTGCGACACAACCTGAAACAACGCTGAAGCGGCTTCGGCCGGCAAGGGGAGATAGCCGAGTTCGTCGATGACCAGCAGCGCTGGGCCGGCGTAGAAACGCATCGTGGTCGCCCAGCGGCCCTCGATCGCCGCCCGATGACAACGGGCCGCGAGATCGGCGGCGGTGGTGAAGTAAGTGCGGTAGCCGGCATGCGCGGCTGCTCGCGCCAAACCGGTGGCCAGATGCGTCTTGCCGGTGCCGGGCGTGCCGATCAGCAATACGTTGGTGGCGGTTTCCAGGTAGCGGCAGGTGCCGAGTTCGTCGAGTAGCGGCCGGTCGATGCCGGACGCGGCATCGACGTCGAAGTTGTCGAGCGAGGCCGGGGTGGGCAGGCTGGCGAACCGCAGCCGGCCCGCCAGGCGGCGGGCTTCGGTGTCGTCGACCTCGATCCGCAGCAGTTTCTCCAGCGTCGCTGTCGCCGAAAGGTTCTGTGCGGTGGCGTCTTCGAGGACCGACGGCAGTGCTTCGGCGGCGGCGTGCAGCTTGAGCGTGGCCAGGTGTGATCGGAGTTGCTGGTAGCGGGTCGCGGTCTCGTCGGCGCCGACGGCTTTCGTGGTGCGGCGGGTGGCGGTCTTGGGGGCCGGGGTGGTCATTTGCGGCTCCTGGCGGTGGCGGCGCGCTCGTAGGCGGCCAGATCGGTGACCGTCGCGCCGGCGGTGTCCGCGGCGGTCGAGACGGTGGGGTCGGTGGCGGCGCGCAATGCCGCGGCGGCGGCGCGCGCGGTGTCGCCGGGCGGGATGCGTTCCTTGCGGCGGTGCGGGCGGCCGGTATTCGCTGCCGCCATCGCGGCGGCGCCCAGCGCGACGACGTGGCCGTGGTCGCGGACGGTGGCGCCGAGACCGTCGGCGGCGCGTTCGTGGCGGGCGATCACGATCCCGGCGGTGGTGGCGATATCGATGTGGTTGCCGCGCAACGGTTGCGCGACGACCACCGTCGCGGAGGCGAGTTCGGGTGGGACCGAGTAGCGGTTGCCTCGCCAGGACACCATCGCCTGCCGAGACGCGACGCGGGGTTCGGCGACCATCGCCGGATACGGGTCGGCGGGCAACGGCCGCAACGGTTCGGACGCCGCGACCGTCGCGACGCTGGCGCAGCCGTCGGCAGTGGGCCGCAGCCGGGTGTCGCCGCGCAGCGTGCAGAATTTGTCGAGCGAGGCTTGGGCTTGCTCGACGGTCGTCTCGTCGGCGAGTGTGCGCCACCAGCGTTGCGCGGCAGTGTGATTGGCCTTCTCGACCACGCCTTTGCGGTTCCCGCGCCGGGGCGGGCAGATCGCCGGCAGCACGCCGTAATACTTGGCGACCGCGGCGAACGACGCGGTGATCTGACCGCTGGCGGGGTGGCAGACCGTGGACATGCGGTCGAACCTCCACGACCCAGTCACCCCGCCCAACGCGCGAGCGACCCGGTCCAGGCCCTCGATCAGGTGCGGCTGATCAGTCGAGGGGGCAAGGTAGCCGCGCCAGCGACCGGAATGCGCGAGGGATCCGACGAGCAGGTGCGCGTTGGCACCCCACCCCCATGAGGCGGGCGGGTTCGGCAGATCGACCCAGTCCCACTGGGTTTCACTACCGGGCGGGTGCTCGATGACGGCGTTGGGGCGTTCGGTCGTGGCCCGGCACGCCTGGCAGACCGGACGCAGTCCGCGGGCGCGGATGTTGCGGGTCAGCGACTGATACGACAGCGGGAAACCCAGTGGTTCCAGCTCGTCCATCAGCGTCTGCGCCCACAGGTGCGGGTCCTCGGCCAGGCGGGCGGTCACATACTCGACAAACGGCTCGAACGGGTCCGGCAGATGACGTTTGCGGACGCCGGGAGTGCGTTCCCCGGCCAGATAGGCGCGAACAGTTTTGCGGTCACGGCCAGTGTGGCGGGCGATCTGGGAGATCGTCCAGCCTCGGGCGCGTAGGGCACTGATTTCCACATCTTCCTCACGTGTCAACATGGAAAAGCGGGCCTCCTCCGAGGTGAATCTGCTGGTCAGGTGTGGTAACCACCAGCATTGGAGGAGGCCCGCCCTTCACGGCGGAGCCACACGGACAAATGGGGAATTTCGGTGAGCGTCAGCGGGGAAATTCAGCGAGCGCCGTCACTGGTAATCGGCTTCAATGACCAACCGCCCTACAGGGAATCACAGGTCAGGCCCGTTACCATGTTCACAGTGCCCCGCCGGGGGCACTGTGAACATGGGAACAGATTTTCCCGGCGCGGTGCCGGGCGGCGGCTGCTTTGTCTGGCAGGTGCCGCCGATCTGGTCGGTTCTTGGTTGTAGTGCCATCGCGGTGCTGGTGGTTCGGTGTGCGTGGTTGAGCGTCGCGCCGGTCAGCGTGATGCGGTACCGCACGCGGTTGGCGGTCTTGTTGTACCTGATTTCCAGTTGTAGGGCTTGGTAAACATCGCGGGCGATGTGTTCGGGTAGTTGGTCGATCCGGATTTCGCCGGTGGGTAGCGCATCGATCAGAGTGGGGTTGGGCTGTTGCTGCTGCTGGGTTTCGGCGTCGGCGAGTTGGGCCTGCAGGTCTGCTAGGTGGTCGCGTAACTGGGCACGGCGTTCGCTGATGTCTCGGATCAGGTCTTGGTCGGGTTCGTCGACGAGTTCCAGGCTGCGGACTAGTCGCTTGATTTTGGTTTCGGTGTCGGTGATCCCGTGGCGTAGCGCGGTGATCCGTTGGGTGTGTTCGGTTTCGGCGTGGGTATGGAGGTTGGCGTTGGTCAGCAGGGCGCGGCGGTAGTCGCCGAAGACGTGCTGGTTCAGGAATGTGTTGAGGTGTTCGCTGATGTCGTCTTCGCGGACGAAGAACGAGCCGCCGGTGGGATGGCCTTCGGGGATGTAGCCCTTTTTCGCGGCACACACGTAGTAGGCGGCGACGCGGCGGGTCTTGCCGAACATCCGCCGGTTGCACAGGTCGCAGTAGAGATGGGACCGGAACCGGTAGGAGCGTTTGGTTTGCGGGTGAGAGTTCGCCCCGGCTCCGCGCCGTGAGTTGTCCCGGGTCTTGCCGCGCTCTTGGACTGCGACGAACAGGTCGAGATCGACCAGCGGTTCGTGGACTGGCTTTTCCGACCAGACCCACTCCGAGATCGGGTTGGCCTGGTTCTTGTTGGATTTGCGGCCCCGCCGGTTCCACACCTGGTGGCCGGTGTATTTGGGATTGGACAACACACCCGCCACGTTCGACCATGTCCATCGCCCCACGGCGGCGTTCGGATCGACGGGCACGGGCGCGGCATTGGTGGTCAGATCCAGGTTGTGAACCGCCTGTAAGTGTTTGTGGTGGCTGGCCTGGGGCTGGCTGGCAGGGTGGTGCTGGTTCTTCAGACCGGGTGTGACTCGTGAATCGCCTGG
>NZ_JBSFPI010000051.1:0-13883 GCF_053588115.1 Nocardia sp. NPDC003482 | reverse complement strand
CACTTCACCTCGACCAACCACCCCACACCGTTAACACAACCAGCACATCGACTCACCCAAACCCACACAACCACTTACAGGACACGCCCTAGGCGCCCGCGACGGCCGCGTCCCCGGATCGGGACGCGGCCATTGTCGTAGGCGGACCCTGACCACCGCGCGCTCGACAGCGGCTTCGGAGTGCGGGACCGCGAGAATCATTGCGCCACAGCGCGATCGAGCGACGTCAGATCCGGGTCAGCTCGAACAACCGGAACTCCCGCCCCCGCGACAGGCGCGCCTCCATCAGGTACCCGGGCCAGTAGTCCACCGCCCGTTGCCAGGCCGCCGCACGCTCCTCGCCCGTCAGCCGCCGCACCCGCACCTTGAAACGCTCACCGCCGCTGTGCAATTCGGCGAATTCGGCGGCGGCGAGATTGGCCGACCACGCCGGGTGCTCGGGCCGCCCCCAGTTCGAACCGACCAGCAGATAGGTGTCGGCCCCGTCGGGGACGTAGAGCAGCGAAACCGTGCGCGGCGCACCGGTTTTGCGCCCGGCGACGGTCAATTCGATCGAGGGCAGCCCGGCGATGTCGAGCACGCCGTGCCGACCCTTGGTGAGGCGGCGGATCAGGCTCTCCAGTCGCGCGATCGCGGGCGCCGCCCGCATGACCAGCGGACGGCGAGCGAGCGCCCGGCCTACCGCGGGCAACGGATTTCTCGGCACGAGATCACCGTACCGCCGTCACCGCGCGGCGACACCGGCGTCGCGGATGATCTCGAGCACCTCGCCGTGGGTCAGCGACGAGGTGACCGTGATCGACTCCGAGCCGGGGTCGACGTCGACTCCGCTGGTGGTGTCCAGTCCGCGCAGCGTGCGCTCGGCGCGATCGGCCTCGTCGGCGAACCGCGGCAGCTGATAGGTGTAGGTGCCCATGGGATCTCCCGGGTACGAAGGGACTTCGTGATTCGGGTAGCACCCGCCCGATCGCTCAAACCCGGGTTTGACGGGCGTGCCGGTGGGCATTGCCGGAACACCACGATCCACCAACCATCGGGAATTGGAATTGTCATGATCGTATTGCTCGGGTTGATCATATTGATCGCCGCGGTGATCGTCGGCGTCGCCGCCGTGGTGGCGAACTCCGGCACCGCCCACGTGCTGTCGAGTGATTTCACCGTTTTCAACCAGCATTTCACGCCCACGCAGGGTGAGCTGTTCGCCGCCGGGGCCGCGGTCGGAGCGGTCGGGATGCTCGGGCTGGCGCTGCTGCTGGCGGGGGCGTTCTCCTCGGCGCGCCGGCACGCGGAGATCCGCCGCGAGCTGCGTCAGTCGCGGCGCGAAATGACCGCCGCGCGTAAGGATCTCGCCAATACCGCGCCCCAGCCCGCCGCCCGGCCGGTCACCGCTCAGCAGCGGACCGAGCCGCAGCGCAAGCCGGTCTGGTCCCGCAATCCGTTCCTGCGCCGCCAGGGCGACAGGGCAGCCACCCAATCCTGAAGGACCCGGAGTACATCATGATCATCGCTGGAATTCTGCTCATCATCGCGGGCTATCTGCTCGGCCTGCCGATTCTCACCACGATCGGCATCATCCTCGCCGTCATCGGCGCGATCCTCATCCTGCTGGGCGCGGTCGGCCGCCCGGTCGGGGGTCGACGCTGGTATTACTAGTGCCGACCAGGAAGTCGGCCATCGCTCCGGCGACGGCCTCGGGCTGATCGATCATCGATAGCACGTAGGCGTCGTCGATCTCGACGAGACGGCCCCCGGGCAGCAGATCTGCCAACCGGGGGCCGTGTTCGCGTGGCATGACCTTGCCCGCGGACGACCACAGCACCAACGCCTCCCCCGAGAACCCGCGCAGCGCTTCGGTATTCGCGATCAGCTCGGCCGCCGCGCTCAGCGTCCGCCCGTACTTGCGGACATCGCGCAGGACGCGCCGGTCGCGCAGCCCCGGTTCGGTCCAGCCGCGCACCAGCTCGTCCGGCAGCGAGGTGCGCGCCATCCACCCGAACAGCAGCGGCGTCTCCCGCAACCATCGAATCCGTAACTGCCGCACCGCCACTGTGAGTCCGCCCGGCACGCGCGCGGCCAGGACCGCCAGCTTGCCGGGCAGGCCGGGCGGGAAGTTGTCGAACGCCTCGCAGGGCAGCACGATCAGCCGCCCCACCCGCTCGTCCAGTCCGTACGCGGTGAGGAACAATCCGCCGCCCCAATCGCTGTGCACCAGCGTGACGTCCCGAAGGTCCAGCGCCGCAAGGAAATCCGCGATCACCCCGCACAGCCCGCGCAGGCTCAGATCGGCGTCGGGGCGCATCGGCTCCGGATGCGCGCCCAGCGGCAGCACCGGCCGCACGTACCGGAAGCCGGCGGGCAGCAGCGGCAGCACCCGATCCCACACGGTGTGATCCATCAGCAGCCCGTGCAGCAGCACCACCGGCGGCCCGTCGCCGTGTTCGACGTAGTGCACCCGTCCCGCCGTCACCTCGACCACCGGCATGGTCCACCTCCTCCTAGAACGATCACTCTAGAGCGCATGTTCTAGTGTGGGGGTATGGCGGAGAACGTGTCAACCACCCGGGATCGATTCCTCACCGCCGCGACCGAGCTCATGCGGCGGCAGGGGTACGCCGCCACCAGCGTCAAGCAGCTCACCGCCGCGGCGGGCGCGCCCATCGGCTCGCTGTATCACCACTTCCCCGAGGGCAAGCAGCAGGTCGCCGCGGCCGCGCTGCGCACCAGCGGCGCGGTCTACATCCAGTTGCTACCGCTGCTGATGGACCCGTACGACGATCTGCGCGAGGCGATTCCGGCCGCGTTCGCCGCCGCGGCCGAGGATCTCGAGCGGTCGGACTGGATGAACATGTGCCCGGTCGGCACGGTCGCGGGCGAGATCGCGGACAGCGAGCCCGCGCTGCGCGAGGTGGCCGCCGAGGTGATCACGTCGTGGATCGACCAGGGCACTGCGTATTTCGTGCGGCGCGGGCTGAGCCCCGAGGTGGCCCGCGAACTGCTGATCGCCATGCTCAGCGCGCTCGAGGGGGCGTTCATCCTCAGCCGGACGCTGCGCTCGGCCACTCCCCTCCACGCGGCCGGGCGGGCGCTGGCCGCCCACGTGGACAGCATGACCGGTCGCGGGCCCGCCGGAAAGACGCCAGAGCCGGGGGCAGACCTCGGCGAGCGAACCCGACGAGCCCGGTGAGCGGTTCTCAGCCGACGGTGAATTCGGGCGAGACGCCGCGGATCGGCGTGCGTGTCCCGGCCGCGTCGCGCAGATCTCCGAAGTACTCGACGCGGTAGCGGCCGGGCGGGGTCGTCGGCGGGATGGTCCAGTCGATGCGGATCAGGGAGGCCGCGGGCTGGCCGTCGGGGCGGGACCAGTGCAGTTCGGTGCACCAGTCGTTGTCGTCGTGCACGCGTCGCCAGTCGTCGCCCTCGCCGCGTCGCACCTCGAAATACGTTCCGCCGCTGTGGAAGTCGTTGTTGGGGTGGCCGCCGCAGAAGGTGACCGACGCGGTCGCGCCCGGCGGGTAGCCGGTGGCGGGCGCGGCCACGACCGCGCCGAAGGCGTATCCGGCGACGGGCTCGTCCGGCGGCACGGGCGGCAGCAGATTCGGCTGCGGTCCGTCCGTCCAGTCCAGGGGCGCCGGGCCGCGGCCGGGATCGATGCGGGCCGCCACCGCGCGGGCGAGGCGGTCGAATTCCTGGAGGTACGCCGAGAGGGTCCAGCGGCCGAACAGCGTCTCCCCGCCCTCGTACTGCTGCGCGGTGTACTCCTCGGGGGTGGTGACGTAGCCGCAGTAGCCGTTGGCGTAGCCCTGGACGAGCACGTTATCGATGGATGTGCCGAGCGCGCGGGCGACCACACGCCGAATCCGCAGCCCGGAGACCACCGTGTATTCGGCCGGGCCGCACGCGAGGACGAGTTCGCCGAGCCGCACGATCTGGATCGGCACCACCTGCGGCACCCACGGCCGCGGCGGCAGCACGCCGAGCGGCGCGACGATGAGCTTGGGCGACTGCGCGTCGCGCATCCACTGCTCGATCGGCGCGTCCGTCCCGCCGAGCGCGGCGACCACGGGATTGCGCTCGCCCTCGAACAGGAACGGCAGCTGGGTCTTCCAGTTGTCCTCGGAACTGGTGGCCGCCGCCGCTGCGCCCATCATGGCCGGGGTGGTGCGCACGGGTCTGCCGTCGGGGGTGTAGTCGCCGTCGACGGCGGTGTCGGCCATGTTCACATAGCGCAGCGCGGTGTCCACCCCGCCGCTCGCCATGGGTCGCGCGGACGCGAAAGCCGCACGCGCGCACTGGTATTGGCGTTCGCCGAGCAGCGCGCAGTCGGCGCGATTGCCGCCGGTCGGGCCGGTCGGATGCCAAGGCGTCACGGCGAGATTCGGGGTGATGTCGCCCGGGTTGGTCTGGGCGAACGCCGCGACGAAGGCGGGCGGCCCGTCGAGGTGCCGCACGCCCATCTCGTCGTGCTCCCAGCGGTAGCTCGCGTAACCCTTGTTGTCGGCGGAGATGAGGGTGTTGTGGTCGGTCAGGGAGGTGCCGTGGGTGGCGAACCAGGTGATCGCGCCGACGTCGCGGCCGCCCTGCCGCAGCCGCAGCACGGTGACCGCGGGGTCGATGCCGTCGGGGAACTCCGCGGTGTCCTCCGGCGGATTCAGATCGAAGGCCGAGCGGGAGCGATTGGCCGACGCGTCGCGCAGTTCGCCGCGCCCGAGCAGCAGGGCGCCCGGGGCGAGCCGCTCGTGCGCGGCGGCGATCGCGGCCACGATGCCGTCCACCTCGGCATCGTGCGAATTCCGCTGGAAGCCGTAGGCCGCAAGCGAATACGCGTACTCCCGGGCGGTGCCGCCGCAGGAGTTGTGGTTGTGGGTGGCGTTGAGATTCACGTTCCGTTCGGTGTACAGCCCGCCGAAGCGCTCGGCCAGCCGCCGCAGCACGGCCTGGTGCACCGACTGGAACAGGCAGGCGATATCGGCGGTCACGAACGCGACGCGGTCGCCGGTGGCCCGGTCGACGATCACGTAGGCCCGCGCCCAGCAGCGCATGAGCAGGCCGGTGGCCACCTGGTCGAGTTCGGAGTAGCCCATCATGCCCTGCCCGGCGACCGCCCCGGTGACATCGGCCATGCCGCAGCCGATCAGATAGTCCTGCCCGTCCGGGCTCGCCCCGGCCGGCACGGGCACGCGCGCGGCCAGCACCGCGCCGGCGCCGGCGGCCAGCATCGTTCGCCGGGAGAACGTCACATGTGCTCCTGAGGGTTCCGGGGACGTCGCCGTCGCTGCGAATACCTGATTCGGCGAAGCGTACTGGTCACTCGTCCAGTACGCCAGCGCACGAGCCGCGAACGATCATCCCCGAAAGATGTGGCCGCCCGGCCGGATCGGAAGGATCCGGCCGGGCGGCCGCCCTCACGGGCGTCGCCTGGCACGGCCCTGGTGCGCCAGGCGACGCGTCGAAACCTACAGCCGCCCAGCCGGACTCACAATGACCCGACCCACACTCTCACGGGTTTCGCGGACGATTGTCAGCGCATTCTCAGTGACGGTACGCCAGGGGTGTGCTAACGAGCGATGTCGGCGGTGAGCGGCAGGTCCGCGACGGAGGTGCCGACGTGCAGGGTGAAGGTTCCCGGTTCGGTCGCCCATCCGCCGGCGGTCCAGTGTTCGAAGGCGCGGTGCGGCAGGGCGATGGCGATCTCGCGCGATTCGCCCGGGTCGAGGGTGAGGGTCGCGAAGGCGGCGAGCCAGCGCACCGGGCGGTCGATCGCGCTCTCGGGGCGGGACAGGTACGCCTGGACGACCTGTTTGCCGCGGCGGTCGCCGGTATTGGCGACGGTGAGGGTCGCGGTGTCGGCGGTCGCCGAGAGGTCGCTCAAACGCCATGTGGTGTAGCCGATTCCGTGTCCGAACGGGTAGGCGGGCTCGACGCCCGCGCGCAGCCAGGCGCGGTAGCCGATATGGATGCCCTCCGCGTAGCGCAGGACGCCGTCCGCGTCCGGGGTGGTGTTCAGCACCGGGACATCGGCCATGGTCGCGGGCCAGGTGGTGGGCAGGCGGCCGCCGGGTTCGCGGGCGCCGGTCAGCACGTCGGCGAGGGCCGCGCCGAACTCCTGGCCCGGGAACCACGTCAGCAGCACCGCGGCCACGTCGTCGCGCCACGGCATCTCCACGGGCGCACCGGAATTCACGACGACGACGGTCCGGGGATTCACGGCCGCCACGGCGGCGACCAGCTCGTCCTGACGGCCGGGCAGGCGCAGCGTGGTGCGGTCGACGCCCTCGCTCTCGATGAGTTCGGTGGTGCCGACGACGACCACCGCGGCCTCGGCGTGCCGGGCGGCCTCGACGGCGGCGTCGAATTCCGCCCGCTCGCCGCGGCGGGGGCGGTCGGCGACGAGCGCGACGCCGAGCAGGACGCCCAGGCCCGGGACGGGATCGGGGACGTCGATGGTGATCCGCACGTCCACGTCCTGTCCGGCGTGCAGGGTGCGGGTGACCGCGCGCTGGGGCGGATCCAGCAGGGCGGCAAGGAAATCCGAGCCCGCCGGGGTCAGCGTCTCGTCGACGGCGGTCTCCCCGTCGAGGTAGAGCCGGACGTGGCCGAGCGCGCCGGTGCCGATCCGCCACTCGCCGTCGGCGTCGGCGCGCAGGCGGGCGCGCAGTTCGAGGGTGGTGGCGCGGGCGGCGGCCGGGTCGCCGAACAGGACGAGGCCGCCCGCGAGGCGGTGCTGGGTGTCGATGATCGCGTCGCCGTCGAGGTAGCGCAGGCTCAGGCCGGGGGTGCCGGTGTCCGGATCGGTGAGCAGTTCGAGCGGGGCCGGGGCGAGCGAGTCGGTGACCCGGACGCCGGGCGTATGCACCACGGGCACAACGCCTTTGAGCCCGTCGAGCGGGGTGGTGACGTGGCTCGGGATGACCGTGGCGCTGCCGCCGCCCATCAGCCGCGGTTCGGCCGCGCCGGGTCCGAGCAGGGCGATCCCGGCGCCCGGGGGCAGCGGCAGGACGCCGTCGTTGCGGACCAGCACCATGGCGTCGGCGGCGACCCGGCGGACGAGGGCCTGGGCCTGTTCGTCGGTGAAAGCCGGTGTCGGAGCGGGCTTGTCGCGCAGTCCGCCGACGCGGGCGGCGAACCGCAGGATGCGGCGGACCTTGTCGTCGATGGCGGATTCCGGCACGGCGCCCGCGCGCACCGCCTGTTCGAGGGGGTCACCCCACAGCATCGGCGGGCCGGGCATGCAGAGGTCGGTGCCGTGGGCCGCGCCCTCGGTGCTGCGCACGGCCGTCCAGTCCGAGACCACCACGCCGTCGAATTCCCAACTGCCCTTCAATGGTTCGTCCAGCAGCGGGTTCTCGGTCATGGTGACCCCGGCGACGGAGTTGTAGGCCGCCATCACCATCCACGCTCCCGCCGCCACGGCGCGTTCGAACGGATACAGGTACAGCTCCCGCAGGGCCCGCTCGTCCACCCGCACGTCCACGGTGAACCGGTCCGTCTCCGAATCATTGGCCACGAAATGCTTGGGACAGGCCCCCACCCCGTGCCGCTGCACCGCCGCCACGTAGGCCACGGCCATCTCCGCGGTCAGCATCGGATCCTCGGAGTAGCACTCGAAATGCCTGCCGCCCAAGGGCGATCGGTGCAGATTCACGGTCGGCCCCAGCACCGCGTACACATCCTTGCGCCGCGCCTCCGCCGCGATCAGCGCCCCCACCTCGGCCAGCAACTCCCGATCCCAGGTCGCCGCCAGCGCGGTCCCCGAGGGCAGACTCACCGACGGATCCCGCTCGTCCCAGTCCTCCCCCCGCACCCCTGTGGGCCCGTCGGAGATCACCATCTCCCGCAACCCCACCCGCGCGTCCCCCGCCATCCGGAACAATCCGGCCCCCGAGATCAACCGCACCTTCTCGGCCAGCCCCATCCCCGACACCACCCGATCGACCGACTCGTCCACGCATACTCCTGCCGTCGCGTCCATCCCCGACCGACCACTCGGTAGGCCATCCCGAGGCTACCGAGGGATCGGCGCGGAGCCGGGCAGCAACACCCGGGCGTCTCGAAATTCGGATCGTTATCGAGACTCCGCGGCGAGACGCCGGTAGAGCGTGGCGCGGGAGACGCCGAGCCCGGCGGCGATGTCCGCGATGGACTCTCCCGACGCGCGGCGGCGGCGAGCGGCTCGGACCATCTCGTCGGTCACCACGCCGGGACGGCCGCGACGCGCGGAATCCGTTGCGGCGGAGGCTGTTCGGGGCGGCGCGGGAATACCTCCGGACACGGGGGCCGTGGCGCCGAGGAGGCGGCGGGCGCCGTCGAGGACGGCCGCGCGCAGCGCGTCGCGGGGCTGGTCGGCGAAGAAGACGATCGGGTCGCTCAGCGCCGCGTAGACCTGCGCGGCCCGGACGCGATCGGCCAGCTCCGGGGCGGGCCCGGCGAGGAGCTCCTGGACCGAGACGGCCAGGTCGCGCATGCGCGCGAAGGTCTCCGCGTCCTCGGACAGCGACTGGTCGCGCAGGTGAACGCGCAGCAAGCGGGCGTGCGAGAGCCAGACGTCCACGAGCGCCTCGAGGACCGCCCAGCCGCGGGCCGCCGGATCCTCGATCGCCCGCGCGGCCTCGACGACGGCCTCGCTCTCGGTCAGCAGCGGCTCCACGAGCGCGGCGAGGATGTGCGACTTGCTCGGAAAGTGGTACAGCACGGCGGTTTTCGTGAGACCCACCCCTTCGGCGATCTCCCGGACCGACACCGCGTGGGCGCCGCGCTCGGCGAACAGCTCGAGCGCGGTCCGCAGGATACGAGCGCGCGAATCATCCATCACGACGCCGATCCTACCCCTTGACTGACCATCGGTCAGGGGCCTACAGTCGAGTCACTGACCGATGGTCAGACTTTTTGAGACAAGGAGTCGTCATGCGGAACGAACGGGTACTGATCTCCGGCGCGGGCATCGCCGGGCAGGCGCTGGGATATCTGTTGGCGCGCAACGGATTCCGGCCGACAATCGTGGAACGGGCCGGAACGCTGCGCCGCGGCGGGCAGGGGGTCGACATTCGCGACGAGGCCCTCGAGGTCGTCGAGCGCATGGGCATCCTGGCGCGCGTGCGGGCGGCGGGGGCCGATGTGCTCGGGATGCGGTTCGTCGACGCGGCCGGGGCACGCGTCTCGGAGGTGCGACTGCGCCGGCCCGGGGACGAGCCCGCCGCCGAGGTGGAGATCATGCGGGGCGATCTGATCGAGCTCCTGCACGAGATCGGCAGCGGCGCTGTGGAATACCGCTTCGGCGATTCGATCGAGGCCCTGGAGCAGGATCGCGACGGGGTCACGGTCACCTTCGAGCACGCCGCGGCGGAACGCTTCGACCTCGTGATCGGCGCTGATGGATTGCATTCCCGGGTCCGCCGCCTGGCCTTCGGCCCCGAGCGCGACCACGCCCGCCACATGGGTCACTATTTCGCCTTCGGCGACGCCGACGCGAGCCTGGGGCCCGATCGCTGGGTCACCATGTACAACGCCCCCGGCGCGATGGCCGGTCTCTACCGGTCGGGCAACCACCCACAGGCCAAGGCGTACTTCATGTTCCGCAGTCCGCGGCTGGACCTCGACCCGCGCGATCCCGCCACCGCCCATCTGCTGCTCACCCGGCATTTCGGGCACCGCACCGCCTGGCAGATCCCCCGCCTCCTCGACGGCGTCCTCGCCGACCCCGACCTGTACTTCGACTCCCTCACCCAGATCCGCATGTCCGCCTGGTCCACCGGCCGCGTCGCCCTCGTCGGCGACGCCGCCTACTCCCCCTCCCCCGCCTCGGGCGCCGGAGCCGAACTGGCCCTCGTCGGTGCCGACCGCCTCGCCGCCGCCCTCACCGCCGCCGACGGCGACCACCAGCAAGCCTTCCCGCGCTACACCGCCACCCATCTCCCCCTCACCCGCACCAAGCAGCGGCTCGGCCCCAACCTCCGCCTCATGATCCCGAAAACCCACGGCGGCATCGTGTTTCGCAATGCCCTCACGCGCCTTCCGATGCCCCGACCGCTCGGTGCGTAGCGTCGAGGGAGACCGCGTCGGCGAACGCCCGGAGCAACGGGCCCTCGGCGGCGGTGCGCCACACGAGGGCCCATCGGCAGGGCGGCGCGTCGCGGATCGGGACGAATGCCAGTCCGGGCCACGGGTAGAAGTCGGCCGCCTCGCCGGAGACGGCGGCCACGCATCGGCCCGCCGCCACCGCGTTGAACAACTCGTGCAGGGTGTCGACGCGCGGGCCGCGCCCGATCGGCCGGCCCGACGGGGTGTGGAACGGGTTGAGGACCTCCTCCATGTACGCGGGGATCGAACCGCCCGCGACCACCACACAGTCGCCGAGATCCTCCCGGGTGATCGCGTCGCGAGCGGCGAAGGGATGCGCGGCGTCGACCATCAGCAGCACCGGGGAACTGTGGGTGACGGGACCGACGGTGAGATCCGGCTCCCGCACCGGCAGCCACACCAGCGCGATATCCACCTCGCCCGCCCGCAGCGCGTCCAGCGGGCCGGACGGCTGGATCTCGCGATGGCGGATCTCCACGCCGGGGTGGCGCGCGCGGAACAGATCGATGCCGTCGGCGAGCGCCGCCCCGTGCGGACCCATCGTGCCCAGCGTCAACACGCCCGCCAAACCGCGCGCGGCGGCGGAGACGCTCTCGACACCCGCCATGATCTGCCGGTATCCCGCCGACAGCTCGCGCCGCAACTGCTCCCCCAGCGGCGTGAGCCGCACCGTGCGCGTGGTCCGCTCGAACAGCCGGCCCCCGATCCCGCGTTCCTGCTTCCGGATCGCCTGACTCACCCGCGCCGGGCTGATGTGCAGGCGCTCGGCGGTGCGGCCGAAGTGCAGTTCGGTCGCCAACGTCAGGAAGATCTCGATATCCCGCAGTTCCACCAACAACCTCCACACCGTGAAGCCCCACGTTAACAATCCGATGCGCGAACGCTCCTTTTTCGGGGGTCGCGCGGCGACCAGACTGGCTCGCGTGGCACCGAATCCGACGACCCCGCATCCGCTGCCCGCACACGAGCGGGTGGTGTTCCTGAAGGCCCTGGTCACCTCGCCGCGCATCGTGGTGGGCGAGTACACCTACTACGACGACCCCGACGGCGCGACCGAGTTCGAGCACCGCAACGTGCTCTACGGCTACGGCCCGAACGACTGGTCATCGGCCGATACTGCGCCATCGCCGCGGGCGCCCGCTTCCTGATGGCCGGTGCCGAGCATCCGACGATGGGGGTCTCCACCTTCCCGTTCACCATGTTCGGCGGCGACTGGGCGGAGCGGACCCTCGACCTCGTCACCGCCATGCCCAGCCGGGGGGATACGGTGATCGGCAACGACGTCTGGCTCGGCTACCGGTCCACCGTCCTGCCCGGGGTCACCCTCGGCGACGGCGCGATCGTCGCGGCCGGGTCCGTGGTGACCGCCGACGTCGCGCCCTACACGATCGTCGGCGGCAATCCCGCGCGCCCGATCCGGCGGCGCTTCGCCGACGACGACATCGCCGCCCTGCGCCGCGCGGCCTGGTGGGACTGGCCGGTGGAACTCGTCACCGAGCACGCCCGGACCATCATGGCCGGAACCCCCGCCGAGATCGCGCGCATCGCCGCCGATCACCGACTCGAACAGGAGCTCACGCAATGACCGAGACGCATGAAGCGCGGACCGTCGAAGCACCGTTCCGGATCGTCGAATTCGACGAGACGATCTACGACCAGCCGCAGGCCGGGCCGAAACTGACCCGGGTGCGGATCCGCAAACGCTACGAAGGCGTCCTCGAGGGCACCGGTGTGGTGGAAGTGCTTACCGCCCAAGGCGATTCCGGCGCGGGATTCGTGGCCTCCGAGCGGATCGAGGGCGTTCTCGACGGGCGCCGAGGAACCTTCGTCATCCAGCACGGCGGCCTCGCCGAGGGAACCTCCCAGAGCACCTTCGGCGCCATCGTCCCCGGCTCCGGCACGGGCGAGCTGGCCGCGATCTCGGGGCGGGCCGTCGAGGACCGCCGGGAGGTCCTGACCCTCACCTACACGCTCTGAGCACCGGCGCTCAGCGCGGCGGAATATCGATCCGGGTGATCAGCGTGACATCGGATTGCGTTGTGGTGGTGACGATCTGGCGGTACACGCGGCTCGTCTGATCCGGGCGCGATTCGGTGACCCGCACATCGAACCGGCCGTCGGGAACGGGGGTGATCTCCACGCAGTGGTGGGTGCCCGCGGGAATCGTGGCGATACCCAGATCGATGACCTGCGGCGGGGAGACCCAGGCGTCGGGCGTGGTGACGGTGCGGGCGAGCGCGCCGGAGCGGGCGACGTAGTAGGCGTGCTGGAAGGCGAGGATGGCGTCGGGGCCCGAGGCGGTGGAGCCGACGCCGTTGCCGCGCACCAGATCCGGGGTGCGGGTGGGATCGCAGCCGGGGGCGCCGCCCAGGCCGATGTCGCCGGTTCTGACCAGTGCCTCGGGAACGGCCTGCTGCACGTGCATCTCGGCGCGCGCCAGCGCGACCCCGCCCGCGACCGCCGCGGTGCCGATCATGGCGAACGAACCGAACAGCACGCGGCGGCCGCGGCGGGCGGTCGGCAGGGCGTGGCGGCGACGGGGCTGGGGCGGCGGAATCATGCCGGGCCACACCGTTTTCACCGGGGCGGCGGCCCGCATCCTCCCGGCACGACGCGAGCCGCTGAATTCGGTCTCCGACGACATGGCCTCGCCGCACCCCCTTTCGCGATTCCGTCCCGCCGCAGCGCTATCAGGTTGGGCGCTAACAACATTGCATATCGGCGTCCGGTCCGCTGGGTGAATGCCCAAGTCGAAGGCATGATTTCGATGAAAGTTACCCACCCGGGCCGGAATTCACGCCCAGGTCCGGAACTCCCGGTAGGTTTTGCGGCGCGAGAGACGGGAGAGGTTTCGGCGACCGCCCTCACTCCTCGACGGGAAAGAAGGACTCCCCGTCCTCCGGCGTCCCGTCGATCTGTCCGGCGTGCTCGCGCGTCGGCGAGGCGTCGTGCCCCCGCGTATCGGGCCGCACCTCGTCCAACCCCTCGACACCGGTTCCCGAATCCTCGTCCTCGACCGGCCGCCGCCGCTCCCCCACGTCCGGCTCCTCCTGCGCGAGCCGGTCGGCCAGCGGCTCCCCCTCCCGCTGTTCGCGCGACGTCATCCCGTACCGGTCCGCGCCGGTCCAGTCGTCGGGCGGATCGACCACGGCGTCGCCGTCGCGGTTGCGCACCTCGTCGGAGTCCAGGCTCTCGGTGGAATCCAACATGTCCTCGTCGGGCTGGCCTCGATCGTTCATGTCTGCGTCGTTCCCGCGCATCGTCCCGGCAAACACCGGGTCGCCTCCCCCTGGTGTGCTCGTCCGCGGTCGCACGAGACGCCGACCGCGGGCACGCCCGAATCCCCTACCCCTGCGAGGTTTAGGGGGCGACCGGTTCGGGTAGCGGCTGCGGTGCCGTCCGGTTATGCTCGTGCCGAAATTCGAAAGAGCCTGGCAGCGCACGTGTTTCGGCCCGCCCGTCCGCGGTCCACGATTCGGGGGAGCTGCGGGCGTCGGGAATGCGAGAGTGCGGAACGTGTCAGGACCTGTGCACACACCCGAGGGGGGTCGTACCCGCGGCGGAGCCGTGGTGGCCCGGGTCACGCTCACCTTCCTGTTCTGCGCGGTGCTCGCCGCGACCGTCGTGGCGGTGTCCGCACTGCTCGCCCCCGACTCGGTCCGCCTGCCGCTGGCCATCGGCGGCGGCGTCGCGGCGCTGCTGCTGTGCGTCGCGATCGCCGCGCCATCCGAGAACACCACCGCGACCGCGACGATGCGAGCGGTGGAGTACGACCGCTACGGCGGGCCGGAGGTGCTCCGAATCCGGCG
>NZ_JBSFPI010000050.1:0-15957 GCF_053588115.1 Nocardia sp. NPDC003482 | reverse complement strand
GCCGAACGCGATCTGGTCGACGCCGCGCGCGGGCACGGGATGCGAGTGGTCGGGCCGAGCGCCCTCGGTATCGCCAACACCGATCCGAGGCCGGAGCGCTGCCGGGCCTGCTGCCCGGCGGCCGCCCCCTGACCGATTCCCGCGCGCGCCAACAGGTTCGCGACCTGTGGCACGCCGACCTGCCCACCGCACCGGGCCGCGACACCGCCCACATCCTCGCCGCCGCCCCCACCCTCGGCGCGCTGGTGATCGGCGGCGTGGAGGCCACCGACCTGCCCGACCCCGACGCGGCGCTCGCCGCCGTGGACGCCGCCCCGTTCGTGGTCAGCCTGGAGCTGCGGCGCGGCGAGATCAGCGACCGCGCCGACGTCGTGTTCCCCGTCGCCTCCGCCATGGAGAAGGCGGGCACCTTCCTCGACTGGGAAGGCCGCGAACGCCCCTTCGAGGCCGCGCTGGGCGACGCCACCGTGCGCCGCGAGGCCGCGCCGCTGCCGGACCTGCGGGTGCTGCACGCCCTCGCCGACGAGATGGGCGTCCCCCTCGGCCTGCCCGACATCGCCTCGGCCCGAACCGAATTGGCACGGCTGGGCGCCTGGGACGGACCGCCCGCCACCGCACCGACCGTTCCGGTCCCCGACCCCGTGCACCCCACCCCCGGCACGGCCGTGCTCGCGGGCTGGCGGATGCTGCTCGACCGCGGCCGCGGCCAGGACGGCGTACCCGATCTCGCCGCCACTGCGCGCCCGCCCGTGCTGCGGCTCTCGCGCGACACCGCCGCCGAAATCGGCGCCAGCACAGGCGATCCCGTGCGGGTCAGCACCGACCACGGACACCTCGTGCTGCCGCTGGCGGTCACCGTCATGCCCGACCGGGTGGTGTGGCTGCCCCTCAATTCCCCCGGCTCGGTGGTCTCGCGCCAACTCGGCGCCACCCCCGGCCAGCTCGTGCGGATCCGACGGGAGGACCACCGTGAGTGACCTGAGCGCCTTCGGCCACGACCCCTGGTGGCTGGTCGTCCTGAAATCGGTGCTGGTGTTCGTGTACCTGCTGCTCATCCCGCTGCTCGCGGTGCTCATCGAACGCAAGGTCGTGGCGTGGATGCAGATGCGCGTCGGCCCCAACCGCACCGGACCGCGCGGCTACCTCCAGTCCATCGCCGACGGGGTCAAGATGCTCCTCAAGGAGGACATCGTCCCCGCCATGGTCGACAAACCCATTTACATTCTCGCCCCGGTCATTTCGCTGATCCCCGCGGTCATGGCGTTCGCGGTGATCCCGCTCGGCCCGCAGGTGTCCTGGTTCGGCACCCACTCGCCGGTGCAGCTGACCGATATGCCGGTCGGGGTGCTCTACATCCTCGCCATGGCCTCGGTCGGGGTGTACGGCATCGTGCTCGCGGGCTGGGCGTCGGGTTCGACGTATCCGCTGCTGGGCGGGTTGCGCTCCACCGCGCAGGTCATCTCCTACGAGATCGCGATGGCCGCCTGTTTCGCGGCGGTGTTCCTGCTGACCGGCACCATGTCCACCTCCGGCATCGTCGCCCACCAGTGGGGCACCTGGAACGTGTGGCTGCTGCTGCCGTCGTTCACCATCTACGCGGTGTCGATGGTCGGCGAAACCAACCGCGCCCCCTTCGATCTGCCCGAGGCCGAGGGCGAACTCGTCGGCGGCTTCCACACCGAATACTCCTCGCTGAAGTTCGCCATGTTCATGATGGCCGAGTACATCAACATGGGCACGGTGTCGGCGCTGGCGACCACGCTGTTCTTCGGCGGCTGGCACGCCCCGTTCCCGCTCAACCTGTGGGACGGCGCGAACTCCGGCTGGTGGCCGGTGCTGTGGTTCACCGCCAAGGTGTGGATCTTCCTGTTCGTGTTCATCTGGCTGCGCGGCACCCTGCCCCGGCTGCGCTACGACCAGTTCATGAACCTCGGCTGGAAACTGCTCATCCCCGTGTCGCTGCTGTGGGTGATGGTCGTGGCGACGCTGAAGGTGTTGCAGAACAACGGCATCCACGTCCAGACCGTCGGCCTGGTCGGCGGCGGCATCGTGGTGTCGCTGCTGCTCCTCGGCGTCGCCCTGCGCGCCGGGCTGCGCCGGACCGAACCCGAGGCCCCCACACCGGCCGAACCGAGCGCCTACGCGGGATTCCCGGTGCCGCCCATGCCCTCTCGGCCCGCCACCGCGAGCCCCCGGCCGGGCCCGCTGGAACCGCTGGCCGGGTTCTGGGTCACCTTCGCCACCATGTTCAAGAAGAAGAACACCGAACAGTATCCCGAGGAGAAGGTGCCCACCGCTCCGCGCTATCACGGCCGCCACCAACTCAATCGGCACCCCGACGGCCTCGAGAAATGCATCGGCTGCGAACTGTGCGCGTGGGCGTGCCCCGCCGACGCCATCTACGTCGAGGGCGCCGACAACACCGACGCCGAACGCTTCTCCCCCGGCGAACGCTACGGCCGCGTCTACCAGATCAACTACCTGCGCTGCATCGGCTGCGGCCTGTGCATCGAGGCGTGCCCCACCCGCGCGCTCACCATGACCAACGACTACGAGATGGCCGACGACAACCGGGGACGGCTGATCTTCGAGAAGGACGACCTGCTGGCACCCCTGCGCGCGGGAATGCTCGCACCCCCGCACCCGATGCCGCCCGGCGCCACCGACGAGGACTACTACCTCGGCAAGATCACCGGCGAGCGGACCGACGAACCGGCCACCGTCGGCGCGGAAGGCGGCGCGTGATGACTACCGTTCTGGCAGAGACGGTCACCCGCACCTCCACCGGCGAGGCGGTGCTGTTCTGGGTGCTCGCGGTCATCGCCGTCGCCGGTGCGCTGGGCATGGTGTGCGCGCGCAAGGCCGTGCACTCCGCGCTGTGCCTGGCCGCGACCATGATCGCGCTGTCGGTGTGCTACATCGCGCAGAAGGCGGTGTTCCTCGGCGTCGTGCAGATCGTCGTCTACACCGGCGCGGTGATGATGCTGTTCCTGTTCGTGCTCATGCTCGTCGGCGTCGACTCCTCCGAATCGCTGCGCGAAACCCTGCGCGGACACCGGATCGCGGTGATCGTGGTCGGCCTCGGGTTCGGCATCCTGCTCATCGGGGCCATCGCGCGCGGCATGCGCGACACCACGGCCCCCACCGGCCCCGGGTTCGGGGCCGATCCCATTGCGGCGCTGGCGGATCTGATCTTCGTGCGGTACGTGTGGGCGTTCGAACTCACCGGGGCGCTGCTGATCACCGCCACCCTCGGCGCGATGGTGCTGGCCCACCGCGAACGGTTCGGGCCGCGCACCGATCAGAAGGAGCGCTCGCGCCAACGCGTCCGCGACGGACACCAGGTCACCCCGCTGCCCGCGCCCGGCGTGTACGCCCGCCACAACGCCGTCGACGCCCCCGCCCGGCTGCCCGACGGGTCGTTCGCCGAACTGTCGGTCAGCACCATCCTGCGCCACCGCCGCCACCGCGCCAACACCGAAGCCGCCGCGCTCGGCGTCGGCGACGACGAGGGCGGCGCCACCCCGACATCCGGCGCGAGCCGGAGCTGAGAGAAAGGCTCTGCGGTGAATCCGGACAACTACCTGTACCTGTCCGCGCTGCTGTTCACCATCGGCGCGGCCGGAGTTCTGGTGCGGCGCAACGCGATCGTGGTGTTCATGTGCGTCGAGCTCATGCTCAACGCGGTGAACCTCGCCTTCGTCACCTTCGCCCGCGAACACGCCAACCTCGACGGCCAGGTGTTCGCGTTCTTCACCATGGTCGTGGCCGCCGCCGAGGTCGTCGTCGGCCTCGCCATCATCATGACCATCTTCCGCGCCCGCCGCTCGACCTCGGTCGACGACGCCAACCTGCTGAAGTACTGACGTGATGACCGCACAGACGCTCGTTCTGCTGCCCGCGCTGCCGCTGGCCGGGGCCGCGATCCTGCTGCTCGCGGGCCGCCGCACCGACCGGTGGGGGCACTGGCTGGGCTGTGCGACGGCGCTGGCGTCGTTCGCGCTCGGGGTGTGGGCGTTCGCCGAGATGCTCGGCCGCGCGAACGACGCACGCGCGCTGCGGCATTCGTTCTTCGCCTGGGTGCCCGTCGCCGGACTGCACGCCGACTTCGCGCTGAGCCTGGATCAGCTGTCGATGTGTTTCGTGCTGCTCATCACCGGCGTCGGGTCGCTCATCCACCTCTACTCGGTCGGCTACATGAGCCACGACCCGGGACGGCGGCGGTTCTTCGCCTACCTCAACCTGTTTTTGGCCGCCATGCTCGTGCTGGTGCTCGCCGACAACTTCCTGGTGCTGTACCTGGGCTGGGAGGGCGTGGGTCTGGCCTCGTATCTGCTGATCGGGTTCTGGTACGAAAAGCCTTCCGCCGCAACGGCGGCCAAGAAGGCGTTCGTGGTCAACCGGGTCGGCGACATGGGGTTGGCGATCGCGCTGTTCGTCATGTTCGCCACCTTCGGCTCGGTCGACTACGGGCAGGTGTTCGCCGGGGCGCCGCACGCCTCGCAGGCCACCCTCACCGCCCTCGGGTTGCTGCTGCTGTTGGGGGCGTGCGGGAAATCGGCGCAGGTGCCGTTGCAGTCCTGGCTCGGCGACGCCATGGAGGGCCCCACCCCCGTCTCCGCGCTCATCCACGCCGCCACCATGGTCACCGCCGGGGTGTACCTCATCGCGCGCGCCCACCCGATCTTCGACCTCGCGCCCGCCGCGCGAGCCGGGGTGCTCATCGTCGGCGCGGTGACCCTGCTGTTCGGCGCGATCATCGGCTGCGCCAAGGACGACATCAAGAAGGCGCTCGCCGCGTCCACCATGAGCCAGATCGGGTACATGGTCCTCGCCGCGGGTCTCGGTCCCGCCGGGTACGCGGTGGCGATCATGCATCTGCTCACCCACGGCTTCTTCAAGGCCGGGCTGTTCCTCGGCGCGGGCTCGGTCATGCACGCCATGAACGACGAGACCGACATGCGCCGCTACGGCGGGCTGCGGGCGGTCCTGCCGATCACCTTCGCCACCTTCGGCCTGGGCTACCTCGCCATCATCGGGGTGCCGCCGTTCGCGGGATTCTTCTCCAAGGACCACATCATCGAGGCCGCGTTCGGGCACGGCGGCGCAACGGGATTCACCCTGGGCGCGGCCGCGCTGCTCGGCGCGGGCATCACCGCCTTCTACATGACCCGCGTCATGCTGCTCACCTTCTTCGGCGACAGACGCTGGGCCGACGACGCCCACCCCCACGAGGCCCCCGCGATCATGACCGGCCCGATGATCCTGCTCGCGATCGGCTCGGTGTTCTCCGGCCTGATCTTCTGGTTCGGCGACTCCCTGCAACACTGGCTGGCCCCCGTCGTCGGCGAGGAACACCAGACCGAGAGCGGCTCCTCCGCCGCCCTGGTCTCGCTCGCCGCCCTCGCCGTGGTCGCCGTCGGCGTCGCGATCGCGGTGCGCCAGTATCGTTCCCCCGTCCCCGCCACCGCCCCCGCCGACGTCACCGCCCTCACCGTCGCCGCCCGCCGTGACCTCTACGGCGACGCCGTCAACGAGGCCGCCTTCATGCGCCCCGGCGCCCACCTGACCCGCTCCCTGGTCTTCGTCGACACCCGCGGCATCGACGGCCTGGTCAACACCACCGCCGCCGTCATCGGCGGCCTCTCGGCCCGAATCCGCAGAGTCCAAACCGGATTCGTCCGCTCCTACGCCCTGTCCATGTTCACCGGCGCGGCCCTGGTGGTCGCCGCCCTGCTCGCGGTGAGGCTTTTGTGAACGAATTCCCTTGGCTCACAACGCTGTGGGTGCTGCCGCTCGCCGGGGCCGTCGCGGTCATGGTCGTGCCCGCCGCCCGGCGTCTGTTCGCCCGCGCGCTCGGGTTGGGTGTCGCCGTGGCCACGCTGGTGGTCGGCGTCGTGGTGGCGGTGCGGTTCGAACCCGGTGGGGGGCGGTATCAGTTCGTCGAATCCCATGAGTGGATACCGGCTTTCGGGGCCGGGTACACCCTCGGGGTCGACGGGATCGCGCTGGTGTTGGTGCTGCTGACCGCCGGGTTGGTGCCGTTGCTGATCCTGGCGGGATGGCGCGACGAACGCGAGGTGGGGGCCGGGCCTCGGGTGGCGCACATCTATGTGGCGCTGACACTGGTGGTCGAGGCGATGGTGCTCATCTCCTTCGTCTCCCTCGACATCCTGCTGTTCTACGTGTTCTTCGAGGTCATGCTCATCCCGATGTACTTCCTCATCGGCGGATTCGGGCCCCGCACCGACGATCTCGCGCACCGCCAGCAACGCGCGCGGGCCGCGGTGAAGTTCCTGCTGTACAACCTGTTCGGCGGGCTGATCATGCTCGCCGCGGTCATCGGGCTGTACGTGCTCACCGCGCGGGAGAACATCGGCGGCGAGCACGGCACCTTCGACTTCCGCGCCGTCGTACAGGCCGCCAACTCCGGCCAATTGGGCGCGGGCCCAGCGGTATTGAACGCGCTGTTCCTCGGGTTCATGTTCGCCTTCGCGGTCAAGGCGCCGCTGTGGCCGCTGCACACCTGGCTGCCCGACGCCGCGGTGTCGGCGACCCCGGCCAGCGCGGTGCTGATGATGGCCGTGGTCGACAAGGTCGGCACCTTCGGGATGCTGCGCTACTGCCTGCTGCTGTTCCCGACCGCGTCGAGCACCTACGCGCCGCTGATCAGCGTGCTCGCCGTCATCGGCATCCTCTACGGCGCGCTGCTGGCGATCGGGCAGACCGATGTGATGCGGCTGATCGCCTACACCTCCATCTCGCACTTCGGGTTCATCATCCTCGGCATCTTCGCCATGACCAACCAGGGCGGCGCCGGAGCCACCCTGTACATGGTCAACCACGGCATCTCCACCGCCGCGCTGTTCCTCATCGCCGGATTCCTGGTCTCGCGCAGGGGAACTCGCGTCATCGCCGAATTCGGCGGCGTGCAGAAGGTCGCCCCCCTCCTGGCGGGCACCTTCCTCGTCGCCGGACTGGCCACCCTGTCGCTGCCCGGCCTCGCGCCGTTCGTCAGCGAATTCCTCGTCCTGGTCGGCACCTTCACCCGCTACCCGGTCGCCGCGATCGCCGCCACCGGCGCGCTCGTGCTCGCCGCGATCTACGTGCTGTGGCTGTACCAGCGGATGATGACCGGTCCGGTCACCTCCGGCAACGAACGGCTGCGCGATCTGGTGCCGCGCGAACTGGTGGTGGTCGTGCCCCTGCTGGCGGCGCTGCTGTTCCTGGGCGCCTACCCCAAACCCGTTCTGGACCTGATCAATCCGGCCGTCGCGGGCACGCTGACCACCATCGGTAAGAACGATCCCGGGCCCACGGTGCAGCCGGAGGCCGCCACGCCCAGCGGAGGTGCGCACAAATGAGTCAGCTGCTCGCCGCGACCGTTCCGGCCCCCTCGATCGAATACGGTCTGCTCTCCCCCATGCTGGTGGTGTTCGCCGCCGCCGTCGCCGGGGTGCTCGTCGAGGCGTTCGCCCCCCGCTCCTGGCGCTACCCGCTGCACCTGCTGCTCGGATTCGGCGGCTGCGCGGGCGCGTTGGCGGCGGTGATCGCCCTGTCGGGCACCCACGCCACCGCCGTCGTCGACGCGGTCGCCGTCGACGGGGTCACCCTGTTCCTGCAAGGGACCATCCTGGTGACCGCGATCCTCGGGCTGGCGTTGATCGCCGAACGCGGCGTCGAATCCCGGGTGCGCCGAGAGGGTCCCGGCACCTGGAGCCGCGCGGCCGCCGTCGCCGCGGGCGCGGTGCCGGTCGACGCGTTCACCCCGCAGGCCGCCGCCATGCCCGGCAGCCCCGACGAACAGGCCGCCGCCCGCGCCGGGATCACCACCACCGAGGTGTTCCCGCTGGCGCTGTTCGCCCTCGGCGGGCTGCTGCTGTTCCCCGCGTCCAACGACCTGCTGACGATGTTCGTGGCCCTGGAAGTGCTGTCGCTGCCGCTGTATCTGCTGTGCGGGCTGGCGCGGCGGCAACGGCTGCTGTCGCAGGAGTCGGCGCTGAAGTACTTCCTGCTGGGCGCGTTCTCCTCGGCGTTCTTCCTCTACGGCACCGCCCTGCTCTACGGCTACGCCGGAACCGTCCGCTTCGCCGGGATCGCCGACGCGATCGGCCGCGACGGCGACTCCAAAACCCTTGCGGTGCTGGGCGTCGCGATGCTGGCGGTGGGGCTGCTGTTCAAGGTCGGCGCGGTGCCGTTCCAGTCCTGGGTGCCCGACGTGTACCAGGGGGCGCCGACGCCGGTGACCGCGTTCATGGCCGCGGGCACCAAGATCGCGGCAGTCGGTGCGTTGCTGCGGCTGGTGCAGGTCGCGGTGCCGGGGCTGCGCGAGGACTGGCGGCCCCTCCTCGCCGCGATCGCGATCGCCACCATGGCCGTCGGCGCGATCATGGCCGTCACCCAGACCGACGTCAAACGCATGCTCGCGTATTCGTCGGTCGCGCACGCCGGGTTCATGCTCACCGGCGTCGCCGCCGCCAACAGCGACGGGGTGTCGGCGGTGCTGTTCTACCTCGCCGCCTACGGCATCGGCACAGTGGGCGCGTTCGCGGTGGTCACCCTTGTGCGCGACGCCGCCGGGGAGGAGGCGACCGCGCTGGCGGCGTGGGCCGGGCTCGGCCGCCGATCGCCTTGGCTGGCAACGGTTTTCGCGCTGTTCCTGTTGTCGTTCGCGGGGATCCCGCTCACCAGCGGATTCGTCAGCAAGTTCGCGGTGTTCACCGCCGCCGGGGCGGGCGGGTACACCGCGCTGGTGATCGTCGGCGTGATCGCCAGCGCGGTCGCGGCGTTCTTCTACATCCGCGTCATCGTGCTCATGTTCTTCACCGACCCGCCCGCCGACGCCGCCCGCGTCGTGGAACCGCCCCTGACGAGCACGGTGGTCGCGGTGAGCGCGGCGGCGACCCTCGTGCTCGGCGTCGTGCCCCAGCCGCTGCTGGATCTGGCCGACAAGGCGGCCACGTTCACCCGATGACCTCCCGCAGCCGGTCGGCGAATGTCGGTGCGTCCTCGGTGAATCCGCCGTGCCCGCCGGGGAACAGCACCGGTTCCAGCCCGAGTTCGGCGGCCAGCGCGCGGGAGGCGCGGTCGCAGAACAGGCCCGCCGAGGTCTCCCCGATCCCGATGACCAGCTTGTCCGACACCCCCCGCAACGCGGCGAGATCCGGCGTCCAGCCCGCGGTGCCCTCGAGTTCGTGCAGATAGAAGTAACGGTCGTTGGCCAACTCCTCCGGGGTGGGCTCGCCACCGAACCATTCCTGGAACACCGGCTCGGGAATGCGCATATCGGCGAAGTCGAAGAACCTGCGGATCGCGCCGATCCGGTCGCCCCCCTCGAACAGCGCCCGGATCTCCGCGCGCACCCCGCGCTGGCGCGCCCGATCGTCGAGCAGCTCGGCCAGCGGCGGCTCGTGCGCGACCACCAGCCGCACCAGCTCCGGATTCGCTTGCAGCAGCGCCAGACTCGTGATCGCGCCGCCGGAGGAACCCAACACCACCGCGGGCCCGGCGTCCACATGCCGCAGCAGCCGGGCCAGGTCGTCGGCGCGCAACTCCGGCGTCGAGTCCTGCTCCGGATCGTCGAGCACACTGCCGAAGTGCCCGCGCGGATCGGTGGTCAGCACGGTGTGATCGGCGGCCAGCGCCTCGGCGACGGGCGCGAACGGCGCGGCGTGCATGGGTGAGCCGACCAGCGCCACCAGCGGCCCGCTGCCGCGCAACTCGTAGTAGAGGCGGCCGTCGGGGACGGCGAGGGTGGCGGCGGCGACGGATACGGTCATGAGTCCTCCCGGGGGCACGATGGGTCCTACCCTCATGAGACACCCTGGGTCCGACAGATTCATCGGTCCGGCCGCGGGTCCGCTGGCCGCCGTCGTCACGAAAGGCCCGCCCGAACCGTGACCGGCGCGCGATCGCGTTCTGCCGCAACCCGATTCGGCGAACGGGCCGCCCGACCTACCCTCCGTCCGGCCCCCGACGAGACCGCCTCCGATTCCGTCGACGACAGTGTGACCGCCACGCCGCCGACCGCCCCGTTCGTAGACTCGAAGCATGACGGTGGGTGCGGAGGAGACCGTGCTGCCGCCGAGCCTGGTGGATTTGGCGGTGCGGCATGTGCGGTCGGAGGTACTGAGCGGGGCGTACGCGCCGGGCGATCGGATCGGCGAGGAGGCGCTGTGCGCCCGGCTGGGCACCAGCCGCGCGCCGGTGCGGGAGGCGCTGCGGCTGCTGGTGCAGGAGGGGCTCATCGAGCATCTGCCGCGCCGCGGCTTCCGGGTCGTGGTGTGGTCGGCCACCGACGTCCTGCAACTGTTCGAACTGCGGCGGGTGCTGGAACGGCACGCGGTGGAGAGCGCGTTTCCCTTGCCCGGCACGGGAGATCCGTTGCGCGCGGTGCGCGCCGCGCTCGACGACATGCGCGCCGCCGACGACCGTGACGACGCCTTCGAACGCGACAACGCGCACCGCCGCTTCCACACCGCGATCGTCGCGCTGGCCCGCCATCGGCAACTGGATCTGGCCTACGCGCCGATCCTGCTGAAACTGCAACTGCCGATGGCCCGTAACCTGCGCGAGGAGGCGCGCGCCACGCATCGCCGCGACGGGGTGCGCCGCCACGCCGCGCTGCTGGCCGCCCTCGAGACCAACGACCGCGACACCGTCCTCGAGGCGCTGCGCCGCCACGGCGAGCTGGCCTACCTCGATCTCGAATTCCACTGACAGCGGGCAACACAACCGAAACACACGAACACACCGGGCTTCACGCATTCTGTCGACAATCGACAAATGCACAGCACGGGCCCCAGCATCGCCGAGATCCTGCACTCCCACGAAAGCGGTAGCGGCTCACCGACGAACACCGCGGCGCGGGTCGCCGACGCGATCGCCGCCCACGGCGACGACGGCACCTGGATCACCCCCGTGCCCCGCGCGCGGTTGCTGGCCGCGGCGGCCGAGATCGAGCGACGGCCCGGCGCGCGCACGCTGCCGCTGTACGGGGTGCCGTTCGGGGTGAAAGACAGCATCGATGTCGCGGGCTGGCCCACCACCCTGGCCTGCCCCGACTTCGCCTACACCGCAACCCGAACCGCCCCGGTCGTGCAGCGCCTGCTCGACGCGGGCGCGCTGTTCGTCGGCAAGACCAATCTGGATCAGTTCGCCACCGGTCTGAACGGCACCCGCACCCCCTACACCGTGCCGCGCAGCGTCTTCGGCGGCGACCTCGTCTGCGGCGGGTCCAGCTCCGGCTCCGCGCGGGCGGTGGCCCTGGGCGAGGTGCCGTTCTGCGTGGCCACCGACACCGCCGGATCCGGCCGGGTTCCGGCCGCGCTCAACGGGATTGTCGGGTGGAAGCCGTCGCGCGGGCTGATCAGCGCGGTCGGGCTGGTTCCGGCGTGCGAGTCGCTGGACTGCGTCACCCTCACCGCGACGTCGGTGGAGGATCTCGACCGGGTCTTCGACGTGATCGCCGCGGTGGACCCGGACGATCCCTGGAGCCGCCCGCGCGGGCCGCGCCACCGCGGCGGGCGGCTGCGCGCCGGACTGCCCGCGGCGGCGGAGCTGGAGTTCTTCGGCGACACGGTGTTCCGGGACGCGCACCTGGCGCTGCGCGAGCGCCTACCCGGACTCGGATTCGACTGCGTGCCAACGACTCTGGAGCCGTTCCTGGCGGCGGGCGAGCTGCTGTATCAGGGCCCGTGGGTGGCCGAGCGGCTGGTGGTGTTCGGCGAGTTCCTGGCCGAGCATCCGGACTCGATCCTGCCGGTGGTGCGCGAAATCCTTATCGGCGGACAGCGATTCGACGCGGTGGACGTGTTCCGGGCGCAGCAGCGGCTGCAACGGCTGCGCGCGCGGGTGGCCCGGATGTGGACCGACTTCGACGTGCTGGTGCTGCCGACCATCGGCACCACCTTCACCGTGGCGCAGGTGCTGGCCGATCCCGTCGCCACCAACACCGTGCTCGGGCACTACACCCACTTCGGGAATCTGCTCGACCTCACCGCGGTGGCGGTGCCGGTGGGCGCGACCGGCGACGGGCGGCCGCTGTCGGTCATGGTGGCCGGTCCCGCCCTCGCCGACGACACCGTGCTGGCGGCCGCGGCGCGCATCCTCGACGAACCCCGCGCGGCGATGTCCGCCGCGGCCACCTCCCGAACGGCGCAGGAGCGACGATGACCACCACACAAGCCATTCCGGCGCGGCCGGGACCGTTCCGCTACGAGCCGGGCACCCTGGCCCTGCTGATCATCGATATGCAGCGCGACTTCCTGCTGCCCGGCGGGTTCGGCGAGAGCCTCGGCAACGATGTCGCCCTGCTGCGCACGGTGATCGAGCCGCTGCGCGGTCTGCTGGCCGCGGCCCGCGCGGCGGGGGTGCCGGTGCTGCACACCCGGGAGGGTCACCGGCCCGACCTGTCGGACTGTCCGCCGTCGAAACTGGTGCGCGGCAATCCTTCTCAGCGCATCGGCGACCCGGGGCGGTTCGGCCGCATCCTGATCCGCGGCGAGTACGGCCACGACATCGTCGACGAGCTCGCGCCGCTGCCGGAGGAGGTCGTGATCGACAAGCCGGGCAAGGGCGCCTTCTACGCCACCGGCCTCGCAGACGAACTGCGCCGCAAGGGTATTCGCTCCCTGCTGGTCACCGGGGTCACCACCGAGGTGTGCGTGCACACCACCGTGCGCGAGGCCAACGATCGGGGCTACGAGTGCCTGGTCGTCTCCGATTGCGTCGGTTCGTATTTCCCCGAATTCCAGCGCGTGGGGCTGGAGATGATCGCGGCCCAGGGCGGCATCTTCGGCTGGGTCGCCGATTCGGCCGCGGTCCGCGCCGCGCTGACCACCCCCGCCCCACTCGACTCCTCCGCCGATACGCCGGTTTAGTGAACAGGAAAGCCCATGTCCCTCCACACCCCACCCCGTGAGCCCACGCCCGCCGAGAAATCCGCCGCCCTGCGCGTGCCCTGGTGGACGCGCGGCGACACCAACGCCTACTTCGGGCTCTGCTTCAACATCCTGGTCAACGTGCTCACCCTCACCACGCTGTCGATCGCGGTGGTGCACATCCCGAGCCGGGACGTGCTGGGCAGCGTGCTGCCCGCGCTGGGCGTGGCCCTGGTGCTCGGCAACCTCTACTACGTGCTGCTGGCCCGCCGCCTCGCCCGCCGCGAACAGCGGACGACGGTGACCGCGCTGCCGTACGGACCCAGCGTGCCGCACATGTTCATCGTGGTGTTCGTGGTCATGCTGCCGATCTACCTGGCCAGCCATGATCCGCTGAAGGCGTGGTCGGCGGGTCTGGCCTGGGCGTTCCTCATCGGCGTGATCGTCATGATCGGCGGCTTCGTGGGCCCCTACATCCGCCGCATCACCCCGCGCGCGGCCATGCTCGGCACCCTGGCGGGCATCTCGATCACGTTCATCTCCATGCGCCCGGCCGCGCAGATGTGGGAGGCCGCGTGGATCGCGTTGCCCGTGCTGGCGATCATCCTGATCGGCTTCTTCACCGATGTGCGGCTGCCCGGCAACGTCCCGGTCGGCCTGGTGGCGTTGCTGGTCGGCACGGCGATCGGCTGGATCGGCGGATACATGTCGGTGCCCGACGTCACCAAGGCCGCGCACGACATCGCGGTCGGACTGCCGACCCTGCACCCGCACCTGCTGTTCACCGGCCTCGGCAATCTCGGTCCGCTGCTGGCCACGGCGATTCCGTTGGGCGTCTACAACTTCACCGAGGCGATGAGCAACGTCGAGAGCGCCGCCGCGGCGGGCGACAACTACAACCTGCGCAGCGTGCTGCTCGCCGACGGATTCGGCGCCATCATCGGCTCCGGCTTCGGCTCGCCGTTCCCGCCCGCGGTCTACATCGGCCATCCCGGCTGGAAGGACGCCGGCGGACGCACCGGATACTCGCTCGCCAGCGGCGTCACCATCGGCGTGATGTGCCTGCTGGGGCTGTTCGGAGTGCTCAGCACCCTACTGCCGACCCCCGCGATCGTGCCGATCCTGCTGTACATCGGCCTGCTGATCGGCGCCCAAGCGTTCCAAGCGGTACCCAAATTGCACGCCGTGGCGGTGGTCGCGGCCCTGATCCCGAACCTCGCCGAATGGGCCGTCGGACAGATCGACAACGCGCTGGCCGCGGCCGGAACCACCGCCGACAAGGTCGGCAACGCCGCACTCGGCCAAGCGGGCGTGGTGTACGACGGCCTGAAAACCCTGGGCTCGGGCGGCGTCCTGGCCGGCCTGGTACTCGGCGCGATCGTCACCTTCATCCTGGACAAACGCTTCGCCGCCGCGGCCACCGCCTGCGCGGCCGCCGCGGCGCTGAGCTGGATCGGCCTGATCCACGCCGCCCGAGTCGCCTGGGCCGCGGCGCCGACGGTGGCGCTGGGGTATCTGCTGTGCGGGGTGGTCTGCCTCGCCTACGCGCGGCTGGGCGGGGCTTCGAAGGTGGTCCCGGCTGTGCCCGAAGGGCCGCCGCGTACGACGGAAACCGCAGCGGCGCAGCCTGACCCGGTGGCCGTGGAGGCCGAACGGTCGGTGCATCCGACGAAAGCCGCATCGGGGCAGCCCGAGCCGGTGGCGGTGGAGTCCGCCGCGACGCCGCTCGAACCTGTGGCCGTGGAGCCCGCTGCGACACCGCACGACTGAGCGAGGGGCTCGGCGGCGGCGGTTCGATGCGCTCGGCCCCTGGCGGGCTGAACGAAATCCGCTGCAGCCGAGACCTTCCGGGGGACCTCGTCCTTGCATACCGACCGGTCGCCGTTTCGTGCCGGGCCGGGGCGTGATCGCCCTCTGTCGCAACGATTGTCGGGCGAGGCTGTACGCATGCTGGGCGATCGCTGCGGGCCCGCTGCGGCCGGTCGGGGCAATCGCGTTGGCGGCGAACACATCCCGTGACGTCGGATTCCATTGCGCCGGGCGGGGAGTTGCCGGTATAACCGAACCGCCCATCCGCGAACGGTTGTGCTCCTAGGATTGATCCGTCCCAGCATCCAGCGACAGGGGATGATTCCCATGACCGACAGCGCCACACATGTGGACCAGTCGAAGGCGAGCATCGCTCGCGTCTACGACTATCTGCTCGGCGGCAAGGACAACTACGCGGTCGATCGCGAGATCGGTGACTTCTTCATCAAGGACCTGCCCGGCTCGGTGGCCATCGCCTACGCCAACCGCCAGGCCCTGATCCGCGCCGTCGGCGATATCGCCCGCGACGGCATCGACCAGTTCATCGACTTCGGCAGCGGCCTGCCCACCGCCGACAATGTGCACCAGGTCGCCCAGCGCCACACCCCCGGCGCGCACGTGGTGTACGTCGACAACGACCCGATCGTGCTGGCCCACGGCCGCGCCCTACTCGCCACCGACACCAACACCACGGTCTTCACCGCCGATCTGCGCGACCCACAAGGCATTTTCGACAGCGACGAAGTTCAGCGCCTGATCGACTTCACGCGACCGGTCGGCCTGATCTTCAGCGCCATCCTGCACCACCTCAACGACGACGAGGACCCCGCGGGCCTGGTCCGCTGGTGGGTGGACAAGGTCCCCTCCGGCAGCGAGGTCTACATCTCCCACTTCCGCTCCGGCTACAACGCCGAAACCCAACTGGCCGAACAGAAGTTGCAGGGCAGCTTCGGCCGCGGCCGCTGGCGCACCGACGAGGAGATCCTCGCCCTCTTCGGCGACCTCGAGGTCCTCGAGCCGGGCTTGCGAAATTGCACCGAATGGCGCCCGGCCCCAGCCCCCGAAGACGGCGAAGACGTCACCAACATCGGCCCCCCCGAACGCGACCTCACCGTCTGGGAAAAACTCATCTCCTGCGCCCTGGCCCGCAAACCCTGACGATCCCCAGCGATACGAACCCAGCCGCACCCTAATGAGGTGTAGCGGGTCCGCTGATACGGCAGACTTGCTGTCGGTAGCGGCTGGTGGGTGAGCACTGTTGTGGCTC
>NZ_JBSFPI010000049.1:0-20557 GCF_053588115.1 Nocardia sp. NPDC003482 | reverse complement strand
CACCGGTGGGTGGTCGAGAGGACGATCTCGTGGCTGACCGGATATCACCGGCTGGCGATCCGCTACGACCGCAAGGGAACTCACTTCCTGGGCTTTCTGACCCTCGCCGCAGCACTCACCGGATTCAAGAAGCTGACCAAAGCCAGAGCAGCCATGCGAGACACCGTCTTAGTCATTCATGCACACACGACTATCCCCACGTCGATTCGTTCGTACGCCTGGTAGAGCTCAGAGCAACCCTCCGCACCGAAATCAGCCCTGCTGATCCATCTCCGTTGCGTCGAAGAGCCCGAACAGCCGCCCCAGTTCGCGCGCGGTGGTGTCGGGGTCGACAGCGTGGACGGTGCCCATGCCGAGTTCCCGCGCCGGAGGCAGGTACTGCTCGACGTCGTCGACGAACACGCACTCGCGTGCGGGTACGCCCAATCTCTCCGCTGTGAGTTCGAAGATGGCCGGATCGGGTTTGCGCAACCCGACCTCGTGGGACAACACGACAACGTCGGATCGTTTGCCCAGATCGTAGGGCCGGTAGGGGTCGAAGGGCCCCTCTCCCCAGGAGTTCGACAGCACAGCGACTCGAATCCCCTTGTCCCGCAACGCTTCTATCGCCGCGGTGACGGCTGGTTCGAGGTCGAGGTCGGCGAGGATGCGTTCGAGGAGCCGGTGTGGGTCCACGCCGAGCGTCGGGGCGAGGTGCTCGACGAACTCGGCTTGGGTGATGGTGCCGCGTTCGAGGTCGGTCAGCATTCCCTTGGCTCCGCCGTCGAGGGAGAACACTCGCTCGAGGGCGTCGGGTTCGAGTCCTTCGCGCAGGCAGAATCCGCGCAGCGCGCCGTGGAACGAGGTGGAGACCACGCCGCCGAAGTCGGCGATCAGTGCCCGGTAGGTGCTGGTCATCGGGGTGTCGTGAGAGTTGCTTTCGCGGCCAGGACGGTGTTCCACAGGTCGGTCGCCTCTCGTGTTCCGGTGTCTCGGATCGATCGCGCGACGGTCATCGCGCGGTGCAGGGTGCCCGCGTGTTGGGTGGATTCGACCAGGGCCAACGCGTCGCGGGCGTCGGCGCAGGCGGAGTCGATGCGGTGTGCGTCGCGGTGGGCTTCGGCGCGGTCGATCAGGGCGGTGGCGCGGTGGCGGGACAGGGCGGGGTCCAGCTGGGCCAGGGCGGCGTCGAGGATGGTGATGGCTTTGTCGTGGTTGCCGAGCCTGCGGTGGTTGCCCCCTTCGTAGGCGGTCACCTTGGCGGTGTCGAACGCGCCGATCCCCGAATAGGCCAGGCCGGATACCGGCGGGTCCTGCAGCGCGGTCCGGGCTTCGTCGAGCAGCCGCATGCTCGCGGTTTCCTCGCCCAGATCGGCGTGGCGTTCGGACGCGACGGCCGCCACCCATCCGCGTGTGATGGGTGAGCCTCCTTGTGCGGCAAGGGTTCTCGCCGCTTCGGCGTGGTCGAGGGCGGCGCGCAGGTCTCGGTGGGGTTCGTCGTAGGCGGCGCGGAAGGCGTGGCAGGCCGCCACGACGGCTTGCAGTTCGAGGTTGGCGGCGTCGCGGGCGGACCGCTGTGCGAGGGCGAGGTAGGGGGTGCCGGTGCGCCAGTCGCCCAGATCGAGGCCGTGGATGGTCCCGGCCAGGGCGGCCATCTCCCCGACGGTGGTCAGCAGATGGCGTTGGACGGGGTCGGGTTGGTCGGCGGGCCGCAGCGACAGCGCCAGTTGCAGATGAGAGTGCGCCGCGGCCAGCAACTCTCGCGCGGGTGCCATCCGGTACAGCGCCCGGTACGCCTCGGCGGTCGAGCGAAGTCCTTCGGCCAACGCGGTGGGGATCGGGCCGGTGCGGCGGCTCGAGCCGAAGGCCGCCATGCCCGCGCCGAGCAGAAACCCGCGCCTCGCCAACGCCACCAGGTCGACCTCCTCCACGGCACCATCGGATGCCGAGCCCAGGGTAGTGCCTGGAGTCTCCGCGTCCAGGGCCCCGTGGAAGCGGAGGCGTTGCTCGCTGGTGAGCCCTTCGAGGACGCGGTCCAATCGTGTCGCGTATTCGAGGCCCAGCACCTGTGAGGTGCCGTGTCGTTCCCATTTGCTCACCGTGAACGGCGAGATGCGCAGCCTGGCCGCGAAGTCGTTCTGGGTCATTCGTAATGCGCTGTGTCGCAAGGCGAATACCTCGCGGCCCGTCCAGTCCTGTTGTGGCACACACCACCTCCCCCGTGCGCCGAGCGCGTGCAAGAAGGATACGACCGATGTGCAACCGCTGTGCCTTCATTCGGCTCGCTCGCGCTCCGACCATAGAACCAGCCCCATGCGGGAGCAGGCCCTGATTATCCGGGCCGGTGGCCACCCGCGGAGAGCTTCGCCCGAACGGAGGACTGGGACGATATGAACGCGCCCGAAAAGGTCGGTCGGCTGCTGCGGCTGGTGATCGACGCGGTCAACGAATGCAACCTGCGTTGCCGGTACTGTCACCCCGGTGAGGTGTGGCGGCAGCAGCAACTGCCCGCCCCCGCCGTCGCGTCCGCCCTGGCCGACGCCGAAGCCGCGGGACTGCTCGAGGTGGTCCTCACCGGCGGGGAGATCACCCTGCACCACGAGCTGAGGTCGGTGCTCGACGCGACGCATCTGCTGAATCGGTGTGCTTCGACGTTGATCACGAACGCGACCATGGTCACCGACGATCTCGTAGCCCGGCTCGCCGAGTCCAATCTGACCAGGGTGTGCACCAGCGTGGACGGTGTCACCAACGATGTGCACGGCACCGCGCGGGGCAAGAACCTGCCCACGGTGCTCGAGGGCTTGACCAGGCTCGTCACCACGGGCAAACCGATCACGGTGATCACTGTTGTCCACCAAGGCAATTGGCGGCGCGTGATCGAGTTGAGCGACTTCCTGGCTGCCAACGGCCTGGCCGCGCAGCACCATCTGTGCGCGCCGAGTTTCTCCGGCCAAGCCCGCGCCCATTACCCCGCGCTCGCGCTGACCGCGCCGGAGTTCGCCGCCGTGCAGCGGCTCGTCGACACCCACCATTCTCGGCTGGCCGCCGCCGGGCTCTACCTCACGTTCAACTCCTGCTGGCCCGCGACCGGGGTGCGGACCCTCGCGGTCAATCCGCACCGCACGATCACGTTGCAGCAGTTGTCCGAACAGGTCAAAGACACCCTCGCCAACATTCGGCCCACCGGCGAATTCCGGCTCCAAGCCGCCACCTGGGGACGGGAGATGGTCGGCAACGCCGTCCTCGGCTCGGTCCATGCCCGGCCGCTCTCGGACCTGATAGCCGACGCCGAAGCACGACTCGATCACGGTGCGCCGCACCAGCTTCCGCGTCACGTTGAGGCTCGGCACAAGTTCCAGCTCGGCGAAGGCGCCGATGCCCAGCTCACCGAGGCCCTGATCGGCCGCGGCGACGGGCCGCGCCAGGACGTCGAACTCGTCCCGATCACCAGCGTCGATTCCCACTGGCTGCTGGACAATCCCGTCGACCTCGACACGATCGCGGCCTCGATCAGCGACGAGCCCGCCGCGCACCGCGTCGTGGAGCATCCCACCGGAACCGTGCTCATATTCCACCGAGCCCGCTCCCAGGTGACCCTGCTGCGCGCGCACGAATGGGCCACCGTCGCCGCCCTCGCGAACACCGGCCAGGAAGCGGTGACGCGGTGACCAGCACGACCACCCTCGAAGCCGCGCACCGGTTCCTGCTGGCCGACCCCGGATCCGCCGCGCGGTGGCAGACCGTCCTCGCCCACGCCCCGACCGACCCCACCTTCCGCACGGCGCTGGCCTGCCACCTCGCCGCACCACACACCCCCGCCCGCGCCCTCGCCGCCGCGACGGGGTGTGATCTGGACGCGGTGCGCGAGGTCTACCGGTTCGCCCGCCACGACCCTGCCGTGGCCCGGCTCGTCACGTCCTGGTTCTACCCACACCGGATGCGGTGGGCCTTCGCCGCGACCACGGTCGAGGAGTGGCGGCGACGACCCGACGTGCCCGCCACGATCGCCGCCGGACGACCGGTACTCGGCGACACCATGGAGATCCACCCCACCCGCGGCACCTGCAACTACCGGTGCCGCATGTGCCTGTGGTCCGACCAGCAAACCCTCACCTACAGCACCCGCCGACTCGACACCACCGGCCTCCTCCACACCGCCGACTGGCTGCGAGTGCTGGCCGAGCTGCGCGACAACGGGGTGCGGCGGCTGGTCGTCTCCGGCGGCGGCGAGGCACTGATCAACCCCGACCTCCCCGCCATCCTGAACCACGCCGCCGACCTCGGCTTCGAAATCCACGTCTACACAACAGGTTTCCCCATCCGCCCCCGTACTGGCTTGTTCGAGGCGCTGTTGCGGTGTCACCGCATCCGCATGTCCATCCATTCCCCCGACTCCGGCACCTACGACCGGATCGCGGGCACCCGCCCCGCTCAGCGCGCCCTCGACCGGGTCGCCCGTAACCTGGCCGCGCTGCGCGGGCAACGCGACCTGTCGCCCGCTGTCGGCATCGGATTCGTCATCCAGCCGTTCAACCACGACCAGATCCTGCCCATGGTCGGATTCGCCGAAGCCTCGGGCGCGGATTGGCTGGACCTGCGCAAGGACGAGGTCGACGTCACCGAACCCCTCACCACCACGCAACTCGCCGTCGTGGTCGACCAGCTCCGCACGATCCGCGCCACCCACCCGAACACGCCCTTGCGCATCGATATCGGGGATGAACTCGTCGCGCTCGCCAACGGCGTCCCCGCGGATCGCTCCCGTACCAGCGAATGCCTCGGCCGCTACTTCCGGCCCACCATCGGACCCTACGGACACCTCACCCCCTGCGACCTCAAAGCCGAACCCCGCTTCGCCCACACCGAATACACCCTCGGCAAGGTCAAACAACTCCCCCTGCTCACCGTCGTGCAGACCTCGTCCGGGCGGCGCATCAGCGACGACTGCGCCCAATGCATGCCCAGCTCCCGCACCGGCAATAAGATCCTGCACAAACTGCTCGACGACCTCGCGGCCGGAGTGGGCCTGGACGAGCAACCGTTCTAGCCCGCGCGCCCCAACCGCTGCATCAGCGCGGTCCGCGCGACCGCCGCTGCGCCGCGAACAACCAGACCCGCCGCCACCAGCGGCGCGAACACGATCCACGGCGAACCCTTGTGGAAGTCGCAGTAGAACCGCAACGCGCTGCGATGATGCGACCGCACCTTCCGAAACGGCGCAGACCGCATGCTCCCACCCTCCCGATGGCGGATCTCCACGCGCGGGTCGAGCACCACCCGCCACCCGCCTCGATGCATGTCCAACGCCATCTTCGTTTCCTCGAAATAGAGGAAATACCGGTCGTCGAACCCGCCCACCGCCTCGAACGCCGCACGCCGAAACAGCATGCAGCACCCCGAGATCCAGTCCACATCACTCACCTCGGCGACCGGCTCACCGAAGTAGCGCCGCGTCGCCGGATTGCCCGGCCACACACCACCCAGCACCGCGTGCGCGATACCCACCACCAACGACGGGAACCGACGCCCACTCGGATACGGAGTACCGTCCAACCGGGCGATCCGAGGCCCGGTCATCCCGATCCGATCATCGGTCTTCGCCGTGTCCACCAGCGCCGCGATCGAGCCCACGGTCAACTGGGTATCGGGATTGGCGACCAAGATCCACTCCGCGCTCGTGGCCGCCGCTCCCTGATTGATCGCCGCCGCCAAACCGACATTGCGGCTGTTACGGATCACCCGGCCACCGAACTCCTCGACCAACTCGGCGCTGGCATCGGTGGAGACGTTGTCCACACCGATCACCTCCACCGCGTACGGCTCCACCGCGGCCGACAGCGTCTCGAAGAAACCCGGCAAGTCCTCGGCGCTCTGGTAGGTGACCAGAACCAGGCCAACAGTCTTCTCATCCGCGCTGAGCATGACCGCGAACCTATCACCGCTCCGCGACTCACGTGCTTACAAGGCGAATGCCTCAATCCTGAAAAACATTGCGCGCCTTGCCGAATGTGACAATCCTTACGAACAGCAGCTCCACCGCATGGCCTACTGAGCGGCCGGGTGGTCGGCCGACTAGGTTGCCGCGATCGGCGAAACCGCCCGCCCCCGCGTCGAAACGGCCGGTGTCGGCTGGAACGAGAACACCGCCTTCAACCCGGCCGAAGCCGAAGGACGCCTCGACGCCATCCGCCAAGCCGCGCGAAAACGAGCCTGTCTTCCGACAGCGACGCCGACTACCACCTGACGATCGAAGAGACAGACGTCAACGCATACTGGGCGTACTGGCTCCACCGAGCCGGACAACGAATCCGCTGCGGTCCCAAGGCAAGACACGCACACTACGCCGAGACTCAGGCTCGCCAGTTCGTGCAACACGAAGTTCTCAGACACGGACTGCACCGCACCTGGGGACAGCGCCTTGGAGAAGGAGCGCTACGCCCTGTCTTCAGCTTCGGAGTCGGTTCCGGCGTCGTCGCGCAAGGGCCTTCCAGCGAATTCGGGGAGGAAAGGCTCATCCCCGCGTAGCGCGGGGAGCACGCGGGTGATGCCCATCGCGGCCAGCGCCACCGGGGCTCATCCCCGCGCGTGCGGGGAGCACAAGTCGCAGCTCTACAAGACGATGGGAGAGCCGGGCTCATCCCCGCGCGTGCGGGGAGCACTTCCGGTTTACTTCGGAGCATCCCGCCGCGCGGGGCTCATCCCCGCGCGTGCGGGGAGCACGCCCCGAACGGAAAGGGTTCTCTACGCGATCTGGGCTCATCCCCGCGCGTGCGGGGAGCACGAGTCGAGGCGGCGGGGGATAGACCTCGGCGCGGGCTCATCCCCGCGCGTGCGGGGAGCACTCGACGGTCATCTCCCGGATGCCGACGGAGGGGGGCTCATCCCCGCGCGTGCGGGGAGCACAAGTCGTGTTGTCGTGTATGTTGGGTGGGGTAGGGCTCATCCCCGCGCGTGCGGGGAGCACTTCTGAACAGTTCAGATGTTACGGACTGAACTGGGCTCATCCCCGCGCGTGCGGGGAGCACACTTAACAACCTGCGGTGACGCAGCGCCATCGGAAGAATCTCATTCACTTTCGTTCGAGCGGCCGGATAGTCGGCGTGTCGAGATCCTCGGCGTGTCGAGCCGCGCCCTCTACATCGAACACCGACAGGGAAATTGGCACACCGCAAGTGACCAGAAGTCCCGAGCCGAGGTGCACGGCGAGCGATTCCAGCCGACGAAAGAAGATGCCGCGCCGCCATCGCAGGGTCTTGACCGGTGCGGTCAAACACAGGTGTGGGTACCGGTTCAGCAGACACCGCAGCGCCGTTGCCGCTTCGGCATAGGCCGAACGCACGCCGCGAGTCGGCCCGCGGCCTGGAGGATGGGGTTCCGGAATGAAACTCCGTGCTGGCGGTAGCATCCGAGCCGTACCCGGGCGGTGAAACGGCGCGGAGCGGCTCTAGGTTGCGATTGTGACCATAGACGAGATGGTCCTGGCATCGTGGGAAACCGTATGCGACAACGCGATTCGGGTTCAGTCGGGGATGCCGTCGCGCGCCCGAACTGCGACATCGGAGGCCCTCGCGGGACGTCCGGCGAATCCTCGAACACTGTCGGGTCCCCAGTCCTTCGGCGAGGCCAGGCCGACAACCGAATCTGTGCGGGGAGCAGCTGTCGACAGACAGCCACACCTCCTCCAGCGTGATCATCCGAATACTGCAATGTCATTGGGTTCCAAGCGAATCCACGCCAACTGTGGGCGCGCGGCGCGCCGCAACTTGTTCACCCTGTAATACGGGTGGCTAGGCTGGTGAATTCGGACGTCGTTTATCGGTGAACTGTGACACCGGTTGCGGCTCGAAGGTCGGTTCCTATCGGCGGAAACTGACGGCATGGGTTGCGGCGTGTCTGGCCGAATGCGTGTTGTACGCCGTTCGCGGCGGTGACCGCTGGTGCGTCGAACTTCCTGGCCAGAGTTGTTCGGCTGACGGCCGGGGGCACGTCGTGCCCGGAAGGTCAGGGGGTGACGATGGGGAAGTTCGGGTCGGGCTGGTCGAGGAGGCCGAGGAGTCGTTGGAGGGCGGTGATGTCGCCGGTGTGGTCGATTCCGTCGGGTGATTGCCCGGCGAGCAGTGCGATCAGTTGTGGTTTGGTGAGTGTGAGGGTGAGGTCGACGTCGGCTTTGCGGCGGGGGTCGACGGTGCGGATGAGTGCCCCGTTGGACAGGGTCAGTCGCATGGTGGTGTCAAGATCGGTGAATTGCCAGTCGATGACGAGTGATTCGGTCGCGGCGCGAGGGCCGTTGACCCGGATGGCGACGGTGTCGAACAGCTGCTCGATCGACAGGGCCGCTGCCATACCACCGGCGAGGTTGAGGGCGGTGGAATAAATGCCGTCACGGAGTTCTTTGGCGCCCATCAGGTAGAAGCCGCGCCAGGTGGCGTTCTCGGAGCCGTAGCCGAGTTGGGTGTAGACGTCGGCGAGGGCGTTCTTGGCGGCGGTGTGGGTGGGGTCGGCGAAGACGGCGTGTTTGAGTAGTTCGGCGGCGAAGCGCAGGTCCCCGTCGCGGGTGAATTCGGCGGCTTTCTCGAGCACGGTGTCGATGCCGCCGAAGGCTTTCACGTAGCGGGTCGCGGCGGCCTCGGGCGGGTGGGGCCACAGGGAGCTGGGGTGGCCGTCGAACCAGCCGAGGTAGCGCTGGTAGATGGCTTTGACGTTGTGGCTGACCGATCCGTAGTAGCCGCGCGCGGACCAGGCGTCGTCCAGGCCCGGGGACAATTCGATCTGTTCGGCGATCTCGACCCCGGTCAGGCCCTCGTTGAGCAGGCGCAGGGTCTGGTCGTGCAGGTAGCAGTACAGGTCTCGTTGGACGCTGAGGAACTCGACGAGGTTGTCGGTGCCCCAGGTCGGCCAGTGATGCGAGGCGAACGCGACGTCGGAATCGTCGGCGAACATGTCGATCGCCTCATCGATGTAGTGCGACCACACCCGCGCGTCACGCACCAGAGCCCCGCGCAGGGTCAGCAGGTTGTGCAGATTGTGGGTGGCGTTCTCGGCCAGGCAGACCGCGCGATGGCGGGGGAAGTGGAAGTTCATCTCCGCGGGTGCTTCGGTGCCCGGGGTCAGCTGAAACACTATGGGCACACCGTCGATGGTCTCGCGTTGCCCGGTCTCGGTGATGTCGACGGTGGGCGGGTACAGGCTGAAGGTGCCGGTGGAGGTCTGGATGCCCAGCCCGGTGCTCATCTGCCCGTCGACGGCCGGTTTCAACCCGATGGCGTACATGTAGCTGGCGCGCCGGGTCATCGCGGTGCCGGCGTAGACGTTCTCCGAGACGGCCTCGGCCATGAATCCGGCCGGGGCCAGGATCGGCACCTCGCCCGGGCCGTCGGGGAGTACACCGGCCACGCCACCGAAGTGGTCGCCGTGGGAGTGGGTGTAGATGACGCCGGCGACGGGGCGGTCGCCGCGGTGCTCGCGATACAGCGCCAGCCCGGCGGCGGCGCACTCGGCCGAGATGAGCGGGTCGATGACGATCACGCCGGTGTCGCCCTCGACGATGGTCATGTTGGAGATGTCGAATCCGCGGATCTGGTAGATCCCCTCGACCACCTGATACAGGCCGTTCTTCACGTTGAGCTGGGCTTGGCGGAACAGGCTCGGGTTCACCGTGTCCGGGCACGGCCCGTCGAGGAACGCGTAACCGGAGGTGTCGAACACGATGGCCCCGTCGGCGTCGCGGATGGTCATCGGGGTCAGCGTCGCGATGAAACCGCGATCGGCATTGTCGAAATCGGTGCGATCCTCGTAGTCCAAAGCCATCCCGGGTCAGCTCCTCGGTACGGTCATCGGTACTGGGCACACGGATTATCGACGGCCGCAACAGCCCCCACCTCACCCGACACGGGTGAATCAGGACATTGGCACCTCATGTTCGAACACTCGGCAACTGAAGACCGGCGACCCTCCTCGCTCGGTTCCTGGCCCGGGGCGGGTATCGGTGAATTCCGGTGCCGCCGCGTGACAGAGAGCTGCAAAGTATCGGTGAATTCGGACGTCGTTCGGGGGGCGGCCGCGTTCAGCCTGCGGTGGCGGCGCGGGTGCGGGCCAGGCGGTAGGAGTCGGTGCCGGTTTCGATGATGTGCCCGCCGAAGGTGAGTCGGTCGACGATCGCGGGCTCATCCCCGCGCGTGGGGGGAGCACACTTGTTGACCTGCACCGTTGCGGCGTCAGGTCCAGAATTTCATTCACTTTCGACCAGCTTGACTTGGCCCTCGATCATCAGGTGATCAAGCGTCCGTAGGCAAGTTGCACGCATCGAACCTCCGTCCTATCGTTGGCTCCGACCGTATGGTCTCTTTCCTGGCAACCTGTAGTCACAGGCACACCCCGCGCGGAGTGAAGGACATTCGCGGGGCCGCGGCCGAGCGGGCGTTGATTCGACATCTCATCGAGCGGGTGCCGCCGAGGGACAGCATCATCACGCCCGAAACCACCATGGCCGACCTGTGGGTGGCTTATCGCGAGCACTTGGTCGACCGCAAGCGGAGTTCGAACACGCTGCAGCGCAACGACATCAACGCCAAGCTGATCGTCGCGGGTCTTGGTGGGGTGCGGGTCCGGGAGATGCAGCAGACGCAGCGGGCCGAGGAGTTCATCCGGCGTATCGAGAAGGACAACGGCCCGGGGGCGGCGAAGTCGGTGCGCGCCACGCTGTCCGGAATGATGAGCATGGCCGTGCGCTACGGCGCCCTCGACGCCAACCCGATCCGGAAGACACTCCCCGCCGACACCGGCGGCCGCAGACCGGCACGGTCGCTGGAAAGCCGAGACGCCGTGGAGATCCTGCGCGGCATCTCCACCTCGACCGCACCGTGCCCGCCGATTCGCAAGGGTAGCGACGGGCGACCACATCAGCCGCGTTACCGGGTGCCCACCGTGGCCGAGTACTGCCGCAGGCACGACGTCGTCGATGTCATCTGGGGTTTCGCCGGGACCGGCCTCCGAGCCTCGGAGCTGTTCGGGCTGCTGTGGGAGGACTTCGACCCGAAGAAGAAGACCATCAAGGTCACGGGCAAGGTCATCCGGGTCAAGGGCCGGGGGATGGTGCGTATCACCGAGGAGAACAGCAAGCACATCCATCGCGAGATCGCGCTTCCCACGGTTCTGGTCGACCGTCTGGTTCTGCGGCAGCAGACCGGACGGCCGAACGACCTGGGACTGATCTACCCCTCGGAGGCCGGCACGATCATGGACCCCACGAACTTCAACGACCAGTGGCGCCGCGTGCGCAAGGCGCTGGGTTTCGACTTCGAGTTCGATATCACCGGCCACACCTTCCGCAAGACACTGCTCACGATCGGCGACGACGCGGGGATCTCCGCGGTGGCGCTGGCCGACCACGCCAGGCACAGCGCGGCGTCGATGACGCAGAACACCTACCTGGGCCGCAAGCGGGTCCGTTACGAGATAGCAGCCGCGGTCGACGCGGCGCTCGGGCCCCACGCGCCAGCAGAGACCAGCAGGCCCCACGAGGCGATTAATGGACTATTTTGTGACCCCGAGCATGAAAAATGGCCCAGGTCTGAGAGACTTGCATCTCCCTGACCTGGGCCGCTTGTAGCGGGGACAGGATTTGAACCTGCGACCTCTGGGTTATGAGCCCAGCGAGCTACCGAGCTGCTCCACCCCGCGTCGGTGAATAGAACATTACACACGGGTTTGCGGTAACTCCAAATCGGCTGGTCATGGCGGGTTTTCGAGAGGCGAGGGATGATCATGACCGGCGTGCGGAGCGGGCCGTAGCGGATGAATGTGATCGAGGTCACTCCACGGAGGGCGGATTCGAGACGCTGGGCCGCGCCGAGGACGGGAACGTCAACTCGCAGGCCGACGGCGTGGAAATGAAATGGGATCGATCCGGATTGAACCCCACCAAAAGCGGCGTACCGGTAATTCACCCCCGCGCACACGCGCGTCGCCAATGCAATAGCCGCAAAACGTGACCCGAGTCACTATCACAGCGTGATATGGAACACATAACGGCTAGGTAACGTACCGTCCAGAATTCACCTCTACAACATAGCCAACCTGCATCAACACCCGAAACCCAGTTATTCGTTTCATGCAAATCTAGGAGTTATCAAGACGTGATCTGTTGAGATCCGTTCGTTATGGTCGCTCTCGGCCCGGATCAAACCGTGATGGGCGTCCGACCCGAACCGCTGCACGCCGGTGACCCTGTCCCGCGGTTCGGAGTTACCCCGACCTCCTGGGGGCAGGGTCATGCCGCAAGGCGTGTCGGTGGGCGCAGGGAGGGAAACCACCATGAACCAGAACCGGAAGATCAGCAGTCGCGTCCTCGGCGTTGCCGCCGTTACCGGCGCCCTTGTTGCCGTCCCGTTCGCCCTGTCCAGCACCGCTTCGGCCGCCGCCCACGACTGGGACGGCGTCGCGCAATGCGAGAGCGGTGGTAACTGGCACATCAACACCGGGAACGGCTACTACGGGGGTCTGCAGTTCACGCAGAGCACCTGGGCGGCCAACGGTGGCCACGGCAGCCCGGCCAACGCCAGCAAGGAGGAGCAGATCCGCGTCGCGGAGAACGTGCTCGCCACGCAGGGCGTCGGCGCGTGGCCCGTATGCGGTCAGTACCTGCGTTGGGGCGGCGGCTCCGACGATGTCGCGGAGAGCGCGCCCCAGGCCGACCCGGAGCCCGCCCCGGCGGCCCCGGCCCCGGCGCCGTCCGATCGCCAGGCCCTGATCGATCAGGCCAAGAACGCCGGTGAGCAGGCCGCCAAGCAGTTCGGTTTCGCCGACCAGTACCAGCAGGTGCTGCAGCAGAACAGCGGACTCATCGACTCGCTGGGGCGCTAGCCCACAACGACACGGCGCTGCCATCGAAAGATGGCAGCGCCGTTCGTGTTTCGCGGGTCGGTCAGCCGCCCGCCTTGTTGTAGTCGTCGATCGCCTTCTGCAGACCCTCCAGGGCCTTGCCGAGCTGCCCGAGATCGCCGGACTTCTGGGCGTCCTGGACGCCCTTCAACGCGTCGTTGAGCTGGCGCACCGCGGCGTCCTTACCGGCCGAACCCGTCGGCGGCGGGGTCGCCGGAGTGCTCGGCGTGGTGCCCGGATTCGTCTGCTGCGGCGGGTTCACGCTCTGGGCGGGCGGACTGCTCGCCGCTTGGCCGGGCTGCTGGGTGGCCGCGGCGCCGAGACCGTCGGAGACGTCGTTGAGGGCGTCGCCGAGGGTCGGCTGGTAACCCACCTTGTCCCCGTAGCTGGCCAGTACCCGGACCAACTGCGGGAACGATGCCGTGTTGGGTCCGGCGTTGCGTTCCAGATACCACGGCTCGACGTAGAGGATGCCGCCCTGACCGATCGGCAGGGTCAGCAGATTCCCGTATTTGATCTTGTTGGTATTGCCGCCGGTCAAGGTCGTGCGTTCGTTGGACACGCGCGCGTCGGTCGTCATCGACGTCTGTACCTGCTGCGGGCCCGGCGTCTGCGACTCGGTCGGCAACTGCAACACCGTGAACTTGCCGTAGTTCTCCGGATCCGAACTCACCGAGATGTACGCCGACAGGAACTGCCGCTTGTAGCCGACCATCGCGCTGGTCAGCTTGAACTGCGCCTTACCCGACTTCTGGTCGCCGATCAGCACGTAATAGGGCGGCTGGTTGGCATTGGTCGGGGTGTCGGAGGTCGGATCGCTGGGCACCGACCAGAACGCGTTGTTGGTGAAGAACTCGCGCGGATCGTTGACGTGGTACTTCGCCAGCATCTCCCGCTGCACCTTGAACAGATCCTCGGGGTAGCGGAAGTGCGCGCGCAGGTCCGGGGAGATCGTGCTCTCCGGCTTGACCGCGTTCGGGAACACACCTTCCCACGCCTTCAGTACGGGATCGTTCTTGTCCACCTCGTAGAGGGTCACCGTGCCGTCGTAGGCGTCGACGGTGGCCTTCACCGAGTTGCGGATGTAGCTGACCTCCTTGCGCGGCAGCATCCGGCCGGTGTTCTGGTCGATGCTGTCGGCCACCACGCCGTCGAGCGAGGTGCGCTGTGCGTACGGATAGTTGTCGAGCGTGGTGTAGGCGTCGACGATCCACTGGATGCGGCCCTCGACCACCGCCGGATAGGCGTTGCCGTCGGCGGTCAGCCACGGCGCGACCTGCTGCACGCGGTCGCGCGGATTGCGGTTGAAGATGATCTTGGAGTCCGAACCGATCGCCCCGGAGAACAGGATGTTGCGCTCGGCGTACTTGGCCGCGAAGGCCAGCCGGTTGAACCAGTTCCCGATCGGCACGCCGCCGCGCCCGGTGTAGCTGTATTGCTCGGTGGGCGTGTCGTATTCGCGCGGCGGCTGATTGTTGCCGCCGACGATGGCGTAGTCGGCGTCGGACTTGGCGATCATCTCGCCGAAGTAGATGCGCGGCTGGTCGACCTTGATGGCCTGCTTGTCCTTCGGCGTGAGCAGATCGCTGACCGTGGACTGGTCGCCGACGTTGAAGGTCGGGTAACCGTAGCCGCCGCTGGAGTTGTTGCCGCCCGCGGCGGCCGAGGCCGCCTGCTGGGTCTCGCGCGGCGGGGCGACGTTGACGCGGTTGGCCGGGGAGGCCACGAAACCGTCGCCGTGGGTGTAGACGGTGTGCTTGTTGATCCAGTTGGTCTGGTTGCCGGACAGGTTCTGCGGCACCAGCTCTCGCGCGGCCACGATGTAGTCCTGCACGTCGCCGTTGATCGTGTAGCGGTCGATGTCCAGCGGATCGGGGAAGCCGTAGAAGTTCTGCAACTGCTGCCGCTGGATGAAGGTCTGGGTCAGCAGGTTCGGATCCAGCAACCGGATGTTCTTGATGGTCTGCTGGTCGGCCTGGCTCATATCCGCCGAGGGGCTCTTGTTCTCGGAGTTCTTGTAGTCGACGTATTGAACGTCGTTGAGCCCGTACGCTTTTCGCGTCGCGTCGATATTGCGCTCGATATAGGTCGATTCCTTGGTGGCCGCGTTCGGCCGGACCTCGAACTGCTCCACGATCAGCGGCCACACCGCGCCGACCAGGATCGACGACAGCACCAGCAGCGCCGCCGCCATCGCGGGCACGCGCAGATCGCGCAGCACGATCCCGGCGAAGAACGCGATCGCGCAGATGATCGCGATCGACATCAGGATCAGCTTGGCGGGCAGCACCGCGTTGATGTCGGTGTAGGAACCGCCGGTGAAGGTCGGTTCCTCGCGGGTGCTCGACAGCAGCGAGTACCGGTCGAACCAGTACGCGATCGCCTTGAGCAGCACGAAGATTCCCGCGATGATCGCCAGCTGGATGCGGGCCGGGCGGGTCAGATTGCCCTCGCGGCCCGACAGCCGCAGGCCGCCGAACACGTAGTGCGCCACCAGATTCGCGAAGAACGCGATGACCACCGCGACGAACAGCCAGTTCAACAGCATCTTGTAGAACGGCAGATCGAATGCGTAGAAACCGACGTCCAGGTGGAACTGCGGATCCTTCACCCCGAACGCGCCGCCGTGCAGGAACAGCTGGATGGTCACCCAACTCGACTGCGCGACCAGACCGGACAGCAGACCGACCACCGCCGGAATGCCGATGCCGAACAGCCGCAGCCTGCCCATGACCGTCGTGCGGTAGCGCGCGATCGGATCGTTGGGTCCGGCGACGGGCACGAATACCGGCCGCGATCGATACGCCACCAGCAGCGCGAGCCAGATGATCGCGCCGACCACGACGGCGACCACCAGGAACAGCAGGATCCGGGTGAGCAGCACGGTCGCGTACACGCGCTTGAAGCCGACCTCACCGAACCACAGCCAATTGGTATACGCGTCGGTCAGTCTCGGCCCGATCAGCAGCAGTGCCGCGATGACAAGGGCCGTCACCAGCAGCACTCGGCTGCGTCGGGACAGCGAAGGTAACCCTGTCGGGGGGCGCATGCCCACGATGCCACACTCCCAGTTCCAGTTGCGGGGTGATCCCTCACGGGACCGTTCGCGCCCCACTTTACGTAAATCGGAACGGCGGGGACCGCACTCCCTCGCTCGCGTCATCTCCTAGACTCTGCGCGCGTGACTCTGGACAACCCGGCCTCAGCCCTCTACCGCTGCATTCGTGACGTAGCGGAGTTCGCCGACGCGGAGGGATGGGACCGGCCGCCGCAGATGTTCGCCCTCGTTCCGACCGCGGATCTGGTGGCCGCGGAGCCGACGTTGCAGGACGAACTCGACGACGGCGCCGAGCTGACTCCGATTGCGCAGGAACCCTTTCCGGAGGATGTGGACGGCGATTCCATGGCACTCGACGAATTCCTGGCCACCACGAGCTGGCCGCCCGCGGTACGCGGTTGTGTGCTCGTCCAACAGATCGTCGTGCTGCCGCCCGATGCCGAGCAGACCCTCGACGACGCGATCGCCCCCCTACTGGCCGACCGCGACGCCGCCGATCGCGCGGCCGTCGACGCCGCGGTCACCCACCCGGGCCGCCGCGACGCCCGCCTGTTCGCCGGTGTCCTGCGCGAGGGAACATCCCTGTGCCTGCTGCAGATCCGCCCCGAGGACGACGAGGAGGACCCCTTCGGCGACATCGACCTGCGCACCTACCCGAACCTCGCCCCGAACCTGGTCGAGGCGCTGCGGCACACGCTGGAGAACGAGCCGGATTAGGTGGCGAGGGGACGACTCGCCGGGCGCGGTCAGCCGCAGGTCGGCGTGTCGCGGCCCGCGGTGAGGGCGTCGAGGGACTGGACGGCCGAGGTCAGGGTGTCGACCTTGATCAGGCGCAGGCCCGCGGGGGTGCGTTCCTTGGCCTCGTTGCAGTTGTCGGCGGGGACGAGGAAGGTTTCCGCGCCCGCGTCGCGCGCGGCCATCATCTTGTACTGGATGCCGCCGATGGGGCCGACCTTGCCGTCGGGGTCGATGGTGCCGGTGCCCGCGATGAACTTGCCGCCGTTGAGTTTTCCGGGGGACAGCTTGTCGATCAGGGCCAGGCTGAACATCAGGCCCGCGGAGGGGCCGCCGATGTCGGCGAGGTTGAAGGTGACCTCGAGCGGGCCGTGCGGCACCTCCTCGGGGGTGACGCCGAGGTAGCCCTTGGTCGAATCATCCGGGCGCGCACCGAGTTTCACCTCGACGGTCTGTTCCACCCCGGCGCGCCGGAGCACGATCGGCAGCACCGTGTCCGGCTTGTCGGCCTGCACCGACGTGACGAAATCGGCGGCGGTGGTGACGGGCTTGCCGCCGACCGACACCAGCTCGTCGCCCGCGCGCAGCTGATCCTTGGCCGGGCCGTCGGGGGTGACCGCGCGCAGCCGGACCGTCGTCGGATACTTCAGGAAGTGCAGCGCGGCGAGCTCGGCGTTGTCCTCGGACTCCTTGAAGTCCTGCTGATTGGATTTGTCCACCTGCTCGCGCGGCACGCCCGGCGGATAGACCTCCGCGCGCGGGCGCAACCCGTACCGACCGTCGGCCCACAGCGCGAACGCCTCGAAGATATTCAGCCCGTCGCGAACGGACACCGTTGTCATATTGAGATTGCCCGAGGTCGGATCGAGCGTCGCGCCGCGCACGTCGACGACCTGTTTGCCCTCGACCTCGCCGAGCGTATTGAACGTCGGACCGGGTCCTAGCGCGACGAACGGCACGGTGACGGCGCTGCCGACGAGGCCGAGGACGAGCACCGGAACGAGGGCGGCGACGAGGGTCATGATCCGACGGTTCACGCGGCCAACAGTAGCGGCTGCCGATTCGGCACCCGCGTAATGTTTGGGGTATGAGCGATGTGCCCTTCGGATTCTCGAACCGCGACGACGATGACGACCGCAAGAAGCGGGACGAATCGTCGGGCGCCGGGGCGAACAACCCGTTCGGGGGGTTCTCGATCGGGGGTTCCGGCGCGGGCTTCGATCCCTCCCAGCTCGGACAGATGCTGACCTCGTTGGGTCAGATGTTCAGCAATATGGGCCAGCCCGGTTCACAGTCGGGTCCGGTGAACTACGACGTCGCCAAGCGGCTCGCCCGCCAGCAGCTCGGCGCGGCGATCACGCCGGTGTCCGCGGGCGCCGAGCGCGCGGTGACGGACGCGGCGCACCTGGCCGAACTGTGGCTCGACGCCGCGACGACCCTGCCGACCGGCGCGACCAAGACCGCGGCCTGGACGCCCAACGACTGGATCGAGCAGACGCTGCCCACCTGGCGACGGTTGTGTGATCCGGTGGCCGAACAGGTTTCGGGCATGTGGACGGCCACGCTGCCGGAGGAGGCCAAGGAGTTCGCGGCCCCGATGCTCGGCATGCTCGGGCAGATGGGCGGGCTGGCGTTCGGCTCCCAGCTCGGGCAGGCGCTCGGGCAGCTGGCGCAGGAGGTGCTGACCTCCACCGATATCGGTCTGCCGCTGGGCCCGGCCGGGACCGCGGCGTTGCTGCCCGCGGCGATCACCGAGTTCAGCAAGGGGCTGGAGCGGCCGGAGAGCGAGATCCTGGTGTATCTGGCCGCGCGCGAGGCCGCGCATCAGCGGCTGTTCGCGCATGTGCCGTGGCTGCGGCAGCAGGTGCTGGGCGCGGTCGAGGACTACGCGCGCGGCATTCGGATGGACTTCTCGGCCATCGAGGAGGCGGCGCAGGGCATCGATCCGATGATGCTGACCGATCCGTCCAAGCTGGAGGAGCTGCTGTCGCAGGGCACCTTCGAACCGCAGACCACCCCCGAGCAGAAGGCCGCGCTGGAGCGGCTCGAGACGTTGCTGGCGTTGATCGAGGGCTGGGTGGAGGTCGTGGTCACCGACGCCGTCGGCGATCGGCTCCCCGGCGCGGGCGCGATGGCCGAGACGCTGCGGCGCCGCCGCGCCACCGGCGGACCGGCCGAGCAGACCTTCGCGACGCTGGTCGGTCTGGAGCTGCGGCCGCGCAAGCTGCGGGAGGCGGCCGCGCTGTGGCGGCGGCTCACCACCGACGCCGGGCTCGAGGCGCGCGACGCGGTGTGGGCGCATCCGGATCTGCTGCCCGGATCGGAGGATCTGGACAATCCGGCCGGGTTCATCGACGGCGTGATCGGCGGGGGCACAGAGGTTTTCGACGATCCGTTGGCGCAGCTGGCCGAGACCGAGGCGCGCGAACGCGAGGAGCGGGACGCCAAGCGGGGCGAATCGGGCGACAAAGGTGACGAAAAGGACTGAGCGCCGGGCACTTTCGTGCCGTGTGGAAAAGCTTGGGAAATCTTGCCGATTCGGGCGTGCCGGTGCCGCGCGGCGTTCGGGAAGTGGTCCGCGAGCGGGGCGCGGACACGTGGCTGTCCTCATGAGTTGCCCTGTGGATGAAGGTTTTTCCTGTGGATAACCAGGGCTTTCCGGGACGGCGCGGTCGGCCCCGAACGTGATACTCGTGGCATGACGACCACATATTGCCCACGCGGGCCGATGTTGCATCCACGACTGGCGGTGCTGCGCCGCCCGTCCGGCGAGGTTCAGCTGGGATGGGATCCCGAGCACGCCCTGGTGCTGCGCCCACCCGGCACGAGTCCCGATGCGGTACTGAGCTTCCTGCGCTTGCTCGACGGGGCGCGCAGTCATCCGCAGATCGTCTGGCAGGCGGGCCAGGTCGGCATCGAGGCGGAGGACGCGCTGGAGTTGCTCAGCGCTCTCGATCGAGCGGGATTGTTGTTGCGGCCGTGGGACAGAGCCACCCGCGTGCGCGCGGTCCACATCCACGGCCGCGGCCCGCTCTCGGACGCGATCGCCACGGGAGCGCGCACCCTCGGCCTGCGCCCCACCCGCTCCCGCGACTCCGATCCCACCTCCCCCGTCGAGACCGGATCCTGCGATCTGGTCATCCTCGCCGACGCCCTCGTCCCCGAACCCCATATAGTCAACGACCTTGTCCTGCAACGCATCCCGCACCTGCAGGTCCGCATCCGAGACGGCCGAGGCATCGTAGGCCCCCTAGTCCTCCCCGGCGGCACCAGCTGCCTCCGCTGCGCCGACCTCACCCGCATCGACAACGACGCCGACTGGCCCCACCTCGCAGGCCAACTCCTCGGCCGAGTAGGCCACGCCTCCCCCGCCACCATCGCCGCCACCACCGCCCTAACCCTCCGCGACCTCGAACTCATCCTCGCCGGCGACACCACCCGCCCACCCGAAACCCTCGACACCACTCTGGAACTCGACCCCGAAACCCACCACATCTCCCCCCGCCACTGGTTCCCGCATCCGGACTGCGCCTGCCGAACGCTTCCACCCCTTCCCACTCAACCCCCACACGCATACGAAGACCCACCCCCTCCAACCACCGCCCACCTCCCCAGAACACCGCACGCCCGCAGCCAGAAGGCACCCACCGGCGATCCCCCCGTACGGCGAAAGTGATTGAATTTCGTCCTCGGGCACTACAACATTGCAGGTCAAAAAGTGCGCTCCCCGCACGCTCGGGGATGAGCCCTGGTGGCCGCAGTACATGCAGCGCCACCGGTCGCGTTCCCCGCACGCGCGGGGATGAGCGGTCAAGTCCAAACGGGTGGTGTAACGGGGTGATTGCCGCGTGATCCTGTTCGGTCAGGCGGTCAGTGCTGGGGTGGTTTCCTCCTGGTCGGTGG
>NZ_JBSFPI010000048.1:0-21490 GCF_053588115.1 Nocardia sp. NPDC003482 | reverse complement strand
CTCGTCTCGGCCCGGGTGCCCGCGCGGCTGCTGTTCGAGGCGCGCGGACGTCACCGACCGGGCGGCGACGGCGGACGCGGTGGACCGGGTGGTCGCGGAGTTCGGGCGGTTGGACGTGGTGATCGCCAACGCGGGTATCGCGCCCGAACCGGCCACGCTGCGCACGATGGCCGGGCAGGCGTTCGATCGCGTGGTCGCGGTGAATCTCACCGGGGTGTTCAACACCGTGCGTCCCGCGCTCGACCCCGTCGTGGCCGCGGGCGGGCACGTGGTGGTCGTCTCCTCCTGCGCGGCCTTCGCCCCCGGCATGGCCGGATCGCCGTACATGATCACCAAGGCGGCGGTGGAACAGCTCGGGCGGGCGCTGCGGGTGGAGCTGGCGGCGGTCGGCGCGAGCGCGGGCGTCGCCTACTTCGGGTTGGTGGACACCGAGATGACCCACGACACCCTCGATCGCGATCCCCTCGGCCGGATCCTGGCCACCATGCTGCCGTGGCCGTTGAACGTGCGGATCAGCGCCGAGCACGCGGCGCGGGTCGTGGCCGACGGCATCGAGCGGCGCGCGGCCCGGACCATCTCCCCGGCGGGCTGGCAGCCCTACGCGCTGTTGCGCGGGGCGGTCAATGTGGTGCTCGACAGCCGCCTCGCCCGCGATCCGCGCGTACACGAGCTGATCCGGCGGGTCGAGGCGCGGGAGCGGGCCCCTCACACGAGCTGATCGCTCATCTCAAGGCCCGCGCGGCCGAGAGGGCTTGGCCCAGAACGCTTTTCGGGCTGGGGCGCGGCGTGGGGTAGGGGATGTCACCCGCGCGGCGTATCGTGGCCGGAGACGCGCCAGATGTGACCGAAGTGTGACGCCGCCACCGGGCGGAACTTTCCGCACCGGGGCGCGGGTTGTACCGGGTGTCGATATGAGGAGGTCATATGGCACAGGAATACAACCGCAATCCCGCGGCCGTGGCCGCGCTCTCGCCCGAGCAGTACCACGTCACCCAGAAGAACGGCACCGAGCGGCCGTTCACCGGCGAGTACTGGGACAACCACGAGCCGGGCATCTACGTCGACGTGGTCTCCGGCGAGCCGCTGTTCGCCTCGGTCGACAAGTTCGACAGCGGCACCGGCTGGCCGAGTTTCACCAAGCCGATCGATGACGGCAATGTGCGGGAGAAGAAGGACTTCAGTCACCTCATGATCCGCACCGAGGTGCGGTCAGCGCACGGTGACAGCCATCTCGGCCACGTCTTCCCCGACGGCCCCCGCGAGGCGGGCGGCCTGCGCTACTGCATCAATTCGGCGGCGCTGCGGTTCATCCCCCTCGACGACCTCGAGGCGGAGGGCTATGGGCAGTACCGGACTCTCTTCGTGAAGGAGGACGCGTGAGCGACACGCGAAAGGCGATTCTGGCCGGCGGATGTTTCTGGGGCGTGCAGGATCTGATCCGCAAGCAGCCCGGCGTGGTCTCCACCCGGGTCGGCTACACCGGCGGCCGGAACGACCATCCCACCTACCGCAACCATCCCGGCCACGCCGAGGCGGTGGAGATCGTCTACGACCCCGAGCGGACCGACTACCGCGCCCTGCTGGAGTTCTTCTTCCAGATCCACGATCCCACCACCAAGGATCGCCAGGGCAACGACATCGGTAGCAGCTACCGTTCGGCCATCTTCTACCTCGACGAGGAGCAGAAGCGGGTGGCCCTCGACACCATCGCCGACGTGGACGCCTCCGGCCTGTGGCCCGGCAAGGTCGTCACCGAGGTGACCCCCGCCGCGGAGTTCTGGGAGGCCGAGCCGGAGCATCAGGACTACCTGCTGCGCTACCCCGACGGCTACACCTGCCACTACCCGCGTCCGGGCTGGAAGCTGCCCAAGCGGCAGGCGGCCGCGCAGTAGCGATGAGTTTCGGTGCCGGGTGGCGTCGGCATACCTGTGACGACGTACACCCTGCACCTTCCCGAGGTCGATCTCGTCTACGACGTGCACGGCCCGCTGCCGACCGGTGACGGGCGGCCGCCGCTGCTCATGATCGGACAACCCATGGCCGCCGGCGGTTTCCGCGCGCTGGCCGCCCATTTTCCCGAGCGCACGGTGGTCACCTACGATCCGCGCGGGCTCGGGCGCAGCGTCCGTACCGACGGCCGGACCGACAATTCGCCGACGACGCAGGCGGCGGATCTGCACGCGCTGATCCGGGAACTGGGCGCGGGCCCGGTGGAGATCTTCGCCAGCAGCGGCGGCGCGATCACCGGGCTGGCCCTGGTGGCCGCCCACCCCGACGACGTGCTGACCCTGGTCGCGCACGAGCCCCCGCTCATCCGAACCCTCCCCGACGCCGATCTCGCCCTGCGGATTCGCGAGCAGACCCGAGACGCCTACCGCGCCAAGGGTTCCGGGGCGGGGATGGCGGTGTTCCTGGCCTCCACGATGTGGCAGGGCGAGTTCACCGAGGAGTTCTTCGACCGCCCGATCGATCCCGCCCAGTTCGGTCTGCCGTCCGAGGACGACGGTTCCCGCGACGATCCGCTGCTGTCCGAATCCTCCTGGGCGGTAACCGATTACGAGCCCGATATCCCCGCCCTCACCGCGGCGCCCACCCGCATCGTCTTCGCGGTGGGCGAGGAGACCGGCGACACCCTGACCGCCCGCACGACCATCGCCACCGCGGCCCTGCTCGACCTGCGGCCCGTCGTCTTCCCCAGCCACCACGGCGGATTCGCCGACGGCGAATCCGGCTACCCCGGCCAACCCGCGGCCTTCGCCCGCGCACTCCACCGGGTACTCGACGAGCGGGTCTGAGACTCGCCAGGATTGGCCTCATCCTGCGCGAAAGCCTCGCGTCGGGGGACGACGGCGGTCACCGTCTATGCGTACATGTGAATGTCCGCACCCCCGACCCGAAGGCGCGATCATGACGGTGACCGACGAATACCTGTCCAACAACGCCGAATACGCCGCCCAGTTCGAAGGCCCCCTCCCCCTCCCCCCGAGCCGACACGTCGCCGTCCTCGCCTGCATGGACGCCCGCCTCGACGTCTACCGGATCCTCGGCCTGAAGGAGGGCGAGGCCCACGTCATCCGCAACGCGGGCGGCGTCGTCACCGACGACGAGATCCGTTCCCTCGCGATCAGCCAACGCCTGCTCGGCACGACGGAGATCATCCTCATCCACCACACCGACTGCGGCATGCTCACCTTTACCGACGACGACTTCAAACGCACCCTCCAAGACGAAACCGGCCTCAAACCCACCTGGTCCCCCGAATCCTTCCCCGACCTCGACGAAGACGTCCGCCAATCCCTCCGTCGCATCCAGGCCAGCCCCTTCATCACGAAGACGACCTCCCTACGCGGCTTCGTCTTCGACGTGGCCACCGGCAAATTGAACGAGGTCACGTCCTGAGTCACATACCTCGGGCGAACTCCCGATAGAGGAATTTCTGGTGGGGGTTGTCGAACGTTCCGGAATGCCGCCGCAAGGTGCCGACGACGAGACGAAGCAATTGGGTCGCGGGAACGCCGCCCGATGCCCAATCGGTCACGGACGCAGCGGCATTCACGAGGGAACGCTCGGTCTCGTTGGCGGTGGCGGAATCGAGGCCCAAGCGTCTGAGCAGTTGGTCTCGAACGCCCTCGATATCGAGTTCGAGCCGTCGCACATCCTCCTCGGTCTCGCATCGGGCGAGCACGTCGCGGAAATCCACGGCGCGGGCGCGGTATTCGTCGATGCGGCCGCAGGCCAGTTCGAGCCAGCGTTCGTCGTCGAACCGGCCGCGGTCTCGGGGAGACCACAATCGGCCGCCGAGGAGGGGCAGTTCGTATTCCAAGAGCTCCAGCCGACGACCCCGGGACGAGCGCGCGATCCTGCCGATCTCGCCGGGGATACCCCGGATCGCCGCGATGAGCTCATCGATGGTGGTATCGGGGGCGCCGTTGTCGAAGAGGTCGAACATGACCGCGAAGTCACGGCGAACAGGGTGCGGGGTGTAGCCGACCCTCCGGACATTCGCCCGCGCCGAATAACGCAGCGCTCGAACCAGATTCGCGACGAGCCACAGTTGCCGTTCGCCCTCCGGCAGAAGCGAGCGGAGCTGCCCCGCCATGGCGTAGGAGGACGCCCGAGCCCACAGTCCGAAAGCGTCGCTTTCGACCCCGTCGGCGCCACTTCCCAAGGCAATCCGCGCCCCATGGTGACGTTCGGTCCGGACGTTCTCCATCTGATAGTCGACCCAGGCCGCGATCTTGGGGAGAAGGCGCTGGCCGCCCGGCCGACGATCGACCTCATGATCCGCACGAACGGTCTTGTCGATATAGCGGGCGACCGTTTCGACTCCGGTCAACTGCAACGTCTCCACCGCTTCGTTCTCGGCCGCCGCCAGGATGTTCGCGTTCTCGGGACCGATCCGCATCGGGCGAGCGATGCCGAGATCGAACAAATGCCGGAGAATCCGCGGAAACTCACCGAAGTCGGCCGGTGTCGGCATCAGCTTGGTCGGATGCGGAACGAGCACCTCGTCGAAGTAGATCAGCGACTGAACCAGTTCCGCGTAACACTGCTGGGCGAACGGGTCCCGAGGCCGTGCCGGAGTTCGGCGGTTCTGCGAGAGCATGAACTCTTCGGCGCTGGTGAAGGTCGTGACGTCCACCATGACCCGATGCGACATCAACCACTCCGAAATCGGGCGAGCACGTCCGTGAACCAGCGGACGGATTCGGGGCTGCCGATGACGGTCTCCGGGAGAACCGGTTCCCGTTGCCCGAGGAAGGCCGGGTCGAACGGCACCGCGGCATTGCCGAAGCCGTCGGTGGCGGCCCGCCCGGCCGCCAGGCTCAACCCGATCCCGGCCGCGCCGTCCCAGACCTTCTGGTTCGGGCGGTAGAACAGGTCGAAACATTGGGACGGTTCGGAGAATTCGGACAGATCGAGACAGGCGCGCACCATATCGAGGGTCTGCGAGGTGGTCCGAATCTTCATTTCCGCGCCGACGGACACCAGCGACGCCTCGAAATCGCGCGGCGCCGAACCCTTGCTCCGGGTCACCGACGCATGCCGTGGCCGGGGCGTCGGTCGAAGTGGTGTGGCGAGTCGCCCATTCACCGTCACCTCGTCGACCCAGTGAATCGACACGGCCGATCGTTCGGTACCCAGCTCGGGCGCGAGAACGTATGCGGCCGTCGGCATTCCGGCATCGATCCGGCAGACCACCGAGCAGAATTCGCGGCGATCGGCGGCGACGAATTCGCTCGTCCCGTCGATCGGATCGATGATCCACAACGGATCGCCCGATCTCGGCAGCTCGGCGTTGTCCTCCTCCGCCACGAAAGCCGAGCCGGGGAAATGCCGCTGTACCGCGTCGACGATCAGGGTCTGCACCGCGACGTCGGCTTCCGACAGCAGTGTGCTGTCGGGTTTGGTGTCGACTCGCAACGCCGCGAGATTCCGCCGGTACTCGCGCAACACCGGCAACAGTTCCTCGTCCAACTCGTCCCACAGCGACTCGACGCTGCTCACGCGGCCCTCCGCCCCTTGGTCTGCGGCAACGAGAATAGCCGGAAGACATAACTTCTCGTGGCGGCTTCAGCCGCCGTACGGGAACCGCTCGTCCAGGTCGAGGTTCAATTCGAGGACGTTGACGCGGGGTTCGCCGAGGAAGCCTAGGTCGCGGCCGGAGGTGTGGGTCGCGACCAGGGTCCGGAGTTGTTCCTCGGTTATGTTGCGGGACTTGGCGATTCGGGGGATCTGGAGGGTGGCGTAGGTCGGGGAGATGTCGGGGTCGAGGCCGGAGGCGGAGGTGGTGACGGCGTCGGGGGGGACGGGGGTGTCGGTGGGGGCGTCGCCCCTGATGGGGACGAGTTGGCCGGTGGAGTAGTCCGCGCCGGGGGTCGCGCAGACGACCCTCGTGTTCAGGTACGTGGTGAGGAACGGGGTGGCGGGGCAGGGTTCGTTCACGCTGACCACCTCGGTGGGGTCGGTGACCTCGCCATGGGCGTCGCGGGGGCCGAGGACCGACAGGACGGCGCCGATGCCGCCGGGGGTGCAGAACGGGCGGGCGCCGGAGACGCCCTCGCGGTCGCCGATGGTCTTGCTGCGGGCGCAGATCTGGGTCAGCAGAGACTGTTTCGTCTTCGACGGCTCGGGGTCGAGGGTGTCGACGATGCTCTCGGGGCCGAGGTTGCCGAAGCCGGTCGCGGTGGGGTCGTAGCCGTCGCCCTTGCCGGAGGCGGACGGGCGGGACTGGAAGTACTGGACCAGGGCGTTGCCGTTGCCGTCGGTGAAGCTCTGCCCGAGCAGGCGCGAGCCGACCACCTCGCCGTGCCGCGTGAGCACCGATCCCTCGGCCTTGTCGTGCAGGCCCGGCAGCTGCGCGACCGCGAAAACGGCCAGGGGATAGGCGATTCCGGTGATCACGGTGAGCAGGAGCAGCGCGCGCAGGGCGGCCAGGTGTTGGCGGATCCAGGTGGACAGGTGCATCAGGACATCCCGGGGAGGAATCGGACGACGAGGTCGATGAGCTTGATCCCGATGAACGGGGCGATGAGGCCGCCGACACCGTAGATCGCGAGATTGCGGGACAGCAGCGCGGACGCGCTCGCCGGGCGATAGCCGACCCCGCGCAGCGCGAGCGGGATCAGCGCGACGATGACCAGGGCGTTGAACACCACCGCGGACAGGATCGCCGACTGCGGACTGTGCAGGCGCATGACGTTGAGCACGTCCAGGCCGGGGAACAACACCACGAACAGCGCGGGAATGATCGCGAAGTACTTGGCGACATCGTTGGCGATGGAGAACGTGGTCAACGCGCCGCGGGTGATCAACAACTGCTTGCCGATCTCCACGATCTCGATCAATTTGGTCGGATCCGAATCCAGATCGACCATGTTCCCGGCCTCTTTGGCCGCCGAGGTCCCGGTGTTCATCGCCACGCCGACGTCGGCCTGCGCGAGCGCGGGCGCGTCATTGGTGCCGTCGCCGGTCATGGCGACCAACCGCCCGCCCTCCTGCTCCCGCTTGATGAGCGCCAGCTTGTCCTCGGGCGTGGCCTCGGCGAGGAAGTCGTCCACGCCCGCCTCGTCCGCGATCGCCTTGGCGGTCAACGGATTGTCCCCGGTGATCATGACCGTGCGGATGCCCATGCGCCGCATCTCGTCGAACCGCTCCCGCATCCCTTGTTTCACAACGTCTTTCAGATGGACGACGCCGAGCAACCGGGCCTTCTCGTCCACGATCTCCCCGACCACCAGCGGCGTACCGCCCGAGGCGGAGATGTCGTCGACGGTCGCGCCGAGCTCCGGCGGCACCGAACCCCCATGGGCGCGAACCCATTCCGTGACCGCACCGGCCGCCCCCTTGCGCAGCCTATGACCGTCGCGCAGATCCACCCCCGACATGCGGGTCTGGGCGGAGAACGCCACCCACGTCGCGCCGACCAGTTCACCGGGCGTGCGTTCCCGCTTGTGGTGGGCGGTCTTCGCGTGGACGACGATCGAGCGACCCTCGGGCGTCTCGTCGGCGAGGCTGGAAAGCTGTGCGGCGTCGGCCAATTCGTCGGCGGCGACGCCGGGCACGGGCACGAACTCCGCGGCCTGCCGGTTCCCGAGGGTGATGGTGCCGGTCTTGTCCAGCAGCAGCGTGTTCACGTCCCCGGCCGCCTCGACCGCGCGCCCGGACATGGCCAGCACATTGCGCCGCACCAGCCGGTCCATGCCCGCGATGCCGATGGCCGACAGCAGCGCCCCGATCGTGGTCGGGATCAGGCACACCAGCAGCGACACCAGCACGATCCCGGTCACGCCGTGCGCGTTCAGGGCGAGCCCGTCGGCGACACCCGGATTGTTCGATCGGGCGAAGATCGCCAACGGTTGCAGGGTCGCCACCGCGAACACGAAGATGATCGTCAACGCCGCCAGCAGGATGTTCAGCGCGATCTCGTTCGGCGTCTTCTGCCGCGCCGCGCCCTCCACCAGCGCGATCATCTTGTCGATGAACGATCCGCCCGGCTCCTGGGTGATCTCCACGACGATCCGGTCCGACAGCACCGTGGTGCCGCCGGTGACCGCGCAACGGTCGCCGCCGGATTCGCGGATCACCGGCGCGGACTCGCCGGTGATGGCCGATTCGTCCACCGACGCAATGCCTTCCACCACATCGCCGTCCCCGGGAACGACCTGCCCGGCCTCGACCACGACATGGTCACCCCGCCGCAGTTCCGGCGCGGGCACCTCTTCCTCACGCACCCGCTCCGCGCCCGGGGACCATCCCACCAGCCGCCGGGCGATCGTGTCGGTCTTGGCCCTGCGCAGCGAGTCGGCCTGCGCCTTGCCGCGCCCCTCGGCGACGGCCTCGGCGAGATTGGCGAAAAGCACGGTGAGCCACAGCCATCCGACGATCGCCCACGCGAAGAAACTCGGCTCGGCGATCGCCAGGACCGTCGCCCAGACCGCGCCGATCTCCACGATCAGCATGACGGGATTGCGCCACAGCGTGCGCGGATCGAGCTTGCGCAGCGCGTCGGGCAGGGATCGGATCAGCATGGCGATCATGCGTGGATTCCTTCGGCGAGCGGCCCGAGCGCGAGCGCGGGCAGGAAGGTCAGGGCGACCAGGATGATCGTGACGCCGACGACCATGCCGACGAACTGCGGCCGATGCGTGGGCAGCGTCCCGATCGACGCGGGGGTACGGCCCTGGCGGGCGAGCGAACCGGCGAGGGCGAGCACGAACACGATGGGCACGAAACGCCCGAACACCATCGCCAGCCCGAGCGCGGTATTCCACCACACCGTGTTCCCGCTCAGGCCCGCGAACGCCGACCCGTTGTTGTTGGCCGCGGAGGTGAACGCGTACAACACCTCGGTCAGCCCGTGCGGCCCGCCGTTGGCCATCGCCGCGCGTTCCCCCGGCAGGGCCATGGCGACAGCGGTCCCGGTCAGCACGATCAGCGGTGTGACGAGGAAATACGTTGCGGCGAGCTTGATCTCGCGCGGGGTGATCTTCTTCCCCAGATACTCCGGGGTCCGCCCGACCATGAGCCCGGCCACGAACACGGTGATCACCGCGAGGATCAGCATGCCGTACAGGCCCGACCCGGTACCGCCGGGCGCGACCTCCCCCAACTGCATATTGAACAGCGGCCACAGCCCGCCGAGACTGGTGTAGGAGTCGTGCGCCGAATCCACCGCCCCCGTCGAGGTGAGCGTGGTCGCGGCCGCGAAGGTCGCCGAATTCGATACGCCGAAGCGGGTTTCCACGCCCTCCATCGCCGCCCCGACCGCGGTCGGCACCGTCCCGTGGTGCCGCAGCTGGAACAGGTTCGTCAGCGTCACGCTGAGCAGGGCCAGGATCGCCATCACCGACGCGATGGCGTAGCCCTGCTTGGGTGAACCGACCATTCGCCCGAACGTGCGCGGCAGCGAGAAGCTGATCACCAGCAGCAGGAAGATCTCCACCCAGTTCGTCCACGCGGTCGGATTCTCGAACGGGTGCGCGGAGTTCACGTTGAAGAACCCGCCGCCGTTGGTGCCCAGCTCCTTGATGACCTCCTGGCTCGCGACCGGACCGCCCGGCAGCGACTGTGCCGCGCCCGCAACGGTATTCGCGCTCCGGTCGAACAGGTGGAAGTTCTGGACCACGCCCCCGGCGACGAGCACGATCGCGAACACGAACGCGATCGGCAACAGGATCCGCAGGGTGCCCCGCACCAGATCCACCCAGAAGTTGCCCAGATCTCCCGTCCGCGTCCGCGCGAATCCGCGCACGAGCGCGATCGCGACGGCCATACCGACCGCGGCGGAGACGAAGTTCTGCACCGCCAGCCCGGCCATCTGCACGAGATGTCCCAGCGTGGACTCGCCCGCGTAGTTCTGCCAGTTGGTGTTGGTGACGAAGCTGATCGCGGTGTTCCAGGCCAGATCCGCCGTCATCGGCGTGCCGGGATCCCCGAGATGCAGCGGCAGCCTGCCCTGCGCCAGTTGCAGGAAGAACAGGAACAGCACCCCGATCGCCGAGAACGCCAGCGCACTGCGCGCGTACACCGCCCAGCTCTGCTCGACGCCGGGACGCACCCCGATGCCCCGATAGATCAGTCGTTCCGCTCGCGAGTGCCGCTCACTCGTGTACACGCGAAACATATAGTCGCCCAACGGGACATGCACCAGGGCGAGCGCGATGACCAGGGATCCGACGAAGACGATCCCCGCGGTTGTCGTGGACACTAGAACCTCTCCGGAAAGACCAACGCCGCCAGCAGGAACACGGCGACACCCACGGCCAGCACCAGGCCGACCACATTCGCGGTCACAGCCGTTCCACTCCCCGCTGAATCAGACCGAGCAGGGCGAAGACCCCCACGGTCACCAGCGTGAACACCACGACAGACATGACGAAACCTCTCTACGAACACGACCGCAGTGAGTACAGCGCCGCGCAACCCCGCAACGAGCACCCTTGACGGCTTCTTAGCGCCCCCGCCCCGCGCCTTGACGCATCGCTTACGCCGCAATGCGCGGGATACGCGCGGAGAAAAGCCATGATGGACGGGTGAAACGCGGCCAACTGCGCATCTATCTCGGCGCCGCCCCGGGCGTGGGCAAGACCTACGCCATGCTGGCCGAGGCGCATCGCCGCCTCGAACGCGGCCGCGACGTGGTGGCCGCGATCGTGGAGACGCACGGCCGCGCCAAGACCGCCGAACTGCTCGAGGGCATCGAGCGGATTCCGCCCCGGCAGCTCACCTATCGCGGCGCCACCCTGCCCGAACTCGACGTCGAGGCCGTGCTGCGCCGCCGCCCGGCGGTCGTGCTCGTCGACGAACTCGCCCACACCAACGTGCCCGGCTCCGGGCACGAGAAGCGCTGGCAGGACATCCACGAGATCCTCGACGCGGGCATCGACGTGATCTCCACGGTCAACGTGCAGCATCTGGAGAGCCTCAACGACGTCGTCGAGCGCATCACCGGCGTCACGCAGCGAGAAACCGTGCCCGACTGGGTGGTTCGCGGCGCCGATCAAGTCGAGCTGGTCGACATCACCCCGGAGGCGTTGCGGCGCAGGATGTCCCACGGCAACGTCTACGCCGCCGACCGGGTCGACGCCGCCCTGCGCAACTACTTCCGGCCCGGAAACCTCACGGCGCTCAGGGAATTGGCGCTGCTGTGGCTGGCCGATCAGGTCGACGCGGCGCTGGCCCGCTACCGCTCCGACCACCGGATCACCGACACCTGGGAGGCCCGCGAGCGCGTCGTGGTGGCGGTGACCGGCGGGCGGGAGTCGGAGACGATCGTGCGCCGCGCCAGCCGCATCGCCACCAAGTCCAGCGCGGATCTCGTCGTCGTGCACGTCGTGCGCGGCGACGGCCTGGCGGGCGTCTCGCCGCAACGGCTCGAGCGGCTGCGCGATCTGGCCGCCGGACTCGACGCCGAACTGCACACCATCACCAGCGAGGATGTGCCGACCGCGCTGCTGGATTTCGCGCGGCAGGTCAACGCCACCCAGCTCGTGGTCGGCACCTCCCGCCGCTCGCGCTGGGCGCGGATCCTCGACGAGGGCATCGGGTCGACGGTCGTGCAGCGCTCGGGCACGATCGACGTGCACATGGTCACCCACGAGGAGGCCCGGCGGCCGATGCGGTGGTCGCCGACGCCGCGCGAACACAAGGTGGCCTCGTGGTCGATGGCGCTGCTGGTGCCGTCGCTGATCACCGTGGTCTGCGCGGTCTGGCTGGACGGGCGGCTCAACCTCGACGGGGAGAGCGCGCTGTACTTCATCGGGGTGATCGGGGTGTCGCTGCTGGGCGGTGTCGCGCCCGCGGCGTTGTCGGCGATTCTCGGTGGGCTGCTGCTGAATTGGTTCTTCGTCTCGCCGCGGCACAGCCTCACCATCGCCGAGCTGAACAACTCGCTCACGATCGTGGTGATGGCCATGGTCGCGGTCGCGGTGGCCGCGTTGGTCGACATCTCCGCCGCGCGCGCCCGCGAGGCCCGGCAGGCGTCGCGGCAGGCCGAGCTGCTGGCCCTGTTCGCCGGGGCCGTGCTGCACGGCGCGGAACTGGAGGATCTGCTCGAACGCGCCCGGGAGACCTTCGGCCAGCGGGCCGCGAGCCTCATCGACGACGAGCGGATGCTCGCCGGGGCGGGCGAGCGCCCGCCGACCCGAATCCCGCAGGCGGACACCGTGATCGACGCGGGCGACGACAGCCACCGCCTGCTGCTCAGCGGGCGGCCGCTCACCCCCACCGACCGCATGGTGCTCGGCGCGGTCGCCAAACAGGCCGCCGGGCTCGTGCAGCGGCGCCAACTCGCCGAGGAGGCCCAGGCCGCGGCCGGGGTGCTCGCGGCCGACCGGTTGCGCCGGTCGCTGCTGTCGGCGGTCAGCCACGATCTGCGCACCCCGCTGGCCGCGGCCAAGGCGGCGGTGTCGAGCCTGCGCAGCGACGAGGTCGAGTTCTCGCCCGAGGACACGGCCGAATTGCTGGAAACCATCGAGGAATCCGTGGATCAGCTCACCGGACTGGTCGGCAATCTGCTCGACTCCTCGCGCCTGGCGGCCGGTGCGGTGCGACCCCAGCTGCGGCGGGTGTATCTCGACGAGGTCGTCGGACGCACGGTCGTCGGGCTCACCATGGGCTCGCGCGGCGCGCGCCGGGCGGCGGTGGCCCGGGTGAAGGTCGAGGTCGGCGACGTCTCGGTGCGCGCGGACAGCGGTCTGTTGGAACGGGTGCTGGCCAACCTCATCGATAACGCCCTGCGCTACACGCCGGGCGACACGCCCATCCGGGTGACCGCGGAACGGACCGGGGACCGGGTGTCGATTACCGTCGTCGACTACGGGCCGGGAGTGCCGACCGGCCTGGAGGATCAGCTGTTCGAACCGTTCCAGCGCCTCGGCGATCGCGACAACTCCACCGGCGTCGGGCTCGGCCTGTCGGTGGTGCGCGGATTCGTGGAGGCCATGGGCGGCACCGTGCACGCCGAGCCGACCCCGGGCGGCGGCCTGACCATGGTCCTGGACCTCCCGGCCGACCGAGACGAACAGGAGAACGGGTGACGACACCGGCGCCAGCGCCCACCAAGGTGCTCGTGGTCGACGACGAACCGCAGATCCTGCGCGCGCTGCGGATCAATCTGTCGGTGCGCGGCTACGAGGTCGTCACCGCGGCCACCGGCGCCGCGGCGCTGCGCGCGGCCGCGGAGAAACATCCCGATGTCGTGGTCCTCGATCTGGGCCTGCCCGATATGGACGGCATCGAGGTGCTCGGCGGGCTGCGCGGCTGGAGCCGGGCGCCGGTGATCGTGCTGTCGGCGCGCACCGACTCCGGCGACAAGGTGGAGGCCCTCGACGCGGGCGCCGACGACTACGTCACCAAGCCGTTCGGCATGGACGAACTGCTGGCCCGGCTGCGGGCCGCGGTGCGCCGCGCCACGACCGTCGGCGAGGGCGTGGACCCGGTCGTCGAAACACCCTCGTTCACGGTCGATCTCGCGGCCAAGAAGGTGACCCGGCACGGCCGTGACGTCCACCTCACGCCCACCGAATGGGGTGTGCTCGAGATGCTGGTGCGCAACCAGGGCAAACTCGTGGGCCGCCGCGAATTGCTGCGCGAGGTCTGGGGGCCGTCGTACGCCACCGAAACCCATTATCTACGGGTGTATCTCGCGCAACTGCGACGCAAACTCGAGGACGACCCGTCTCGGCCCAAACATCTGCTCACCGAGGCGGGCATGGGATACCGCTTCCAGGCGTGAGCCGGGCCGCACGGCACTGGTATGCGGGTCGGACGGAACCAATGGCAGGATCGTCGTATGGCAGAAAAGACCGCCACCTCGCCGACCACCCTGTGGGTCGAGCGCACGGGCACCCGCCGCTACACCGGCCGCAGCTCGCGCGGCGCCGAGGTGCTCATCGGCTCCGAGAGCGTCGAGGGCGTGTTCACCCCCGGCGAGCTGCTCAAGATCGCGCTGGCCGCGTGTTCGGGCATGAGTTCGGACTTCCCGCTGTCGAATCGGCTGGGCGAGAACTACGACGCCACGATCCGCGTCTCGGGCGCCGCCGACCGCGAGAACGAGGTGTACCCGCAGCTGGACGAGGTGTTCGAACTCGATCTGAGCGAGCTCGACGAGGCCGCGCGCGAACGGCTGCTGGTGACCGTGCAGCGCGCCATCGACAAGGTGTGCACCGTGGGCCGGACCCTGAAGGCCGGTACCAAGGTGACGCTGAATTTCGAGATCGACGCGTGATGGCCGATCCGATCCGGTTGAGCGCGTGGGTGCACGGCCAGGTCCAGGGCGTCGGGTTCCGCTGGTGGACCCGATCCCGCGCCCTGGAGCTCGGCCTGGTCGGATCGGCCCGCAACACCGCCGACGGCCGGGTCCACGTGATCGCCGAGGGCCCGCGCGACAAGTGCGAGGCACTGCTGCGACTGTTGCGGTCCGGCAACACGCCTGGCCGAGTCGATCTGGTTGTGGAAGACTGGGGCGCCGCGCAAGGCGGCACCACCGGCTTCGAGGAACGGTAGCGGCGGGGAACAGGGAGTCGATCGTTGGCAACTGACAAGTCCGGCAACCGTCCCGACAACACCCCCGAGCCGAACGACCCGGACCCCGGCTCCCCCGCCCCCGAAACCCCTTCGGGCGCAACGGCTTCCGAGTCCGGCGCGGCGAATGACGCCACGGAGTCCACCTCTCGGATCGACCAGCCGGAACCCGGCGCGCAGGGCGACACCTCGGACGAGTGGTGGCGTACTCCCACGGGATCGGCCACGCCGACCTCCGGGAACGCGCCCACGATCCGCCTGGGGGATCCGGCGAACCCGATGCCCGGCGCGCCCGATCCGTTCGCGCAGCAGGCCAGCGTGGGGTTGCCCGGCTCCGGCGAATCCGAGCCGTCGGGGCCGCCCCCGGCGACGCCGCCGGACCTGTTGTCCGCCAGCGGTTTCGACCAGGGTGAGCAGCCCCGGCGGATGCGCGGCAGTATGCAGCGGCAGGAGCCCGGGGTGACCAAGCCGCGGCCGCCGACGCTCGCCGAGACGCGGGCGCGGGAGAAGGCGCGCAAGCGGGCCGAGGAGGCCGAGCGCGCGGCGGCGGAGGCGCTCGAGGAGAAGCGGCGCAAGCGCAAGCGGATGCTCATCGGCGGCGGCGCGGTCGCGGGTGTGGCGGCCCTGGTCGGCGGCGGGTATCTGGCGTACCGCGCGGCCACCGCCCCGCCGAACGTGACCGCGACCTGCATCACCGAGGACAACGGGCAGCAGACCGTGCAGCCCGACGACGATTGCGTCAAGGCGCAGGCCGCGTACGGCAGCGGTGGCGCATATTACGGCGGCGGACCGTATCTCGGCCCCGGCATCTTCTTCTACAACGGCCACCAGTACCGCTACTACTACGGCGGCCCCACCCAGACCGTCGGCCGCCCCCCGGTCGGCGGCAGCACCGTCGAACCCAAAGGCGCGCACGTCACCACCAAGAGCGGGACCGTCGTCCGCGGCGGCCTCGGCACGACGAGCGGCGGTTCCAAGAGCGGAGGATCCTAGATGCGCCGCGTGCGCACCCGCCCCCGGGCGAGCTGGCAGCAGATCATCGCCGATCAGGGCCTGGTGTTCGGCTCACCCGGCGTCGACACCAACGGACAGCCCCGGCCCTACTGGGACGAGTCGGTGTACTACGAGTTCGATCTCGACGAGATCCTCGGCCTCGAGGCTCAGGTCGAGGTGCTGCACTCGATGTGCCTGAAGGCGTGCGAACACGTCGTGCTGACCGAGCGATTCGCGGAATTCGGTCTGCCCGAATGGAGTTGGGGCCCGATCAAGGAGTCGTGGCAGCGCTCCGATCCCTACGTCTACGGCCGCTTCGACCTGCGCTACGACGGCCGCGGCCCGGCGAAACTGCTGGAGTACAACGCCGACACCCCGACCTCGCTGCTGGAGGCGGCGATCGTGCAGTGGCACTGGCTGACCGACCTGTATTCCGGTGACGACCAATGGAATTCGCTGCACGAGAAGCTCGTCGAACGCTGGGGCGAGGTGCTCGACCAGCTGCCCGGCAACGAACTGCACTTCACCTGGTCCGCGGCCGACGCCTCCGGCGAGGACAACGTCACCACCGCCTACATGCAGGAGACGGCCGCCGAGGCGGGTTTCGACACGATCGCCCTGCCGATCGAACAGGTCGGCTGGGACACCGAATTGGAGCGTTTCGTCGACCTCGCCGACGCCCCCATCCGGTCGGTGTTCAAGCTGTACCCGTGGGAGTGGGTGCTCGACGACGACTTCGGCAAGCGGGTGGTCGACTCGCTGCCGAGCACCGTGTGGGTCGAACCGCTGTGGAAGACCATGCTGTCGAACAAGGCGCTGCTCGCGGTGCTGTGGGAGATGTACCCCGGCCATCCGAACCTGTTGCCCGCCTACATCGACGACCCGCACGAGCTCACCGAGTACATCCGCAAACCCAAACTGGGCCGCGAGGGCGCGAACATGACGATCGTCGGCGCGGGCATGGAGACCTCCACCGGCGGCGTGTACGGCGAGGAGGGCTTCGTGTACCAGTTGCTCGATCCGCTGCCCGATTTCGACGGGATGCGCCCGGTCATCGGGGCGTGGATGGTCGGCGACACGTCGGCCGGGATGGGCATCCGGGAGACGCCGGGATTGATCACCGACGACAGTTCGACCTTCGTCCCGCATCGCATACCGACCAAGTAGCATCCGTCTGACTCATCGATCACTCACCGGAGGATCCCCTTGGCCACCACCCTTGCGCTCGAATCGGGGTACTGGAGCACGATCGGCCACGGCGTGGGCGCGATCATCCTGTACGCGGTCGTCGGGCTCGTGCTCATGCTGATCGGATTCTGGGCCATCGACATCACCACCCCCGGCCCGCTGCGGTCGATGGTCTGCGCGGGCAATCCCAACGCCGTCGTCGTGGCGGCCGCGGGCATGGTCAGCATGGCCCTGATCGTGGTGCTGGCCATCTACTCCTCGGCCGGCCGCCTGCTCGAGGGGCTCATCGCCACGGCCGTCTACGGGCTGATCGGCATTGTCGCCCAGGTGATCTCGGTCCGGATCCTGGAACGCGTCGTCGGCCTCGACATCGGCGGCCTCCTGAAGGCCCCCACCTACGCCGTCCAGTCCCTCCTCGTCGCCGCCGCCCACCTGGGCATCGGGATCGTGGTCGCCTTCGCGATCCTCTGACGGGTCCGGCCTACCGCCCCGTGAACGCCAGCAACTCCTCGACACCCCACGTATTGACGACCCGTTCCGCCGGAACCTCGTTCGCCTGGGCGCGCTCGCAGCCGTACCACTGCCAGTCCAGTTGGCCGGGCGCGTGGGCGTCGGTGTCGATCGAGAAGTAGCACCCCATCTCGAGCGCGAGCCGCATCAACCGGCCGGGCGGGTCGCGGCGCTCGGGGCGGCTGTTGATCTCGACGGCGGTCCCGTACCGGCGGCACGCCTCGAACACCACCTCGGCGTCGAATTGGGACTCCGGCCGCGTCCCCCGGCCGCCGGTGACCAATCGGCCCGTGCAGTGACCCAGCACGTCGACGAGCGGATTCGCGACGGCGTAGACCATCCGCTTGGTCATCGTCTCGCTGTCGTCGCGCAGATGCGAATGTACGCTCGCCACAACGATATCCAGCCGTTCGAGCAGTTCGCGTTCCTGATCCAGACCGCCGTCGTCGAGGATGTCGACCTCGATGCCGGTGAGGATCCGGAACGGCGCGAGCTCGGCGTTGAGTTCGGCCACCACGTCGAGCTGGCGGCGCAACCGCTCCGGCGAGAGCCCCCGCGCGATCGTCAACCGCGGCGAATGATCGGTCAGCGCACAGTATTCGTGGCCGAGCGCCATCGCCGTGCGCATCATCTCCTCGATCGGACTGCCCCCGTCCGACCAGTCCGAATGCGTGTGCAGGTCCCCCCGCAGCCGCTTGCGCAACTCGGCCCCCGTCGGCGCGATAACCGTTGCGCCGGAACGCAATTCGGCCAGCCGGTCGGGCACCTCCCCCGCGACGGCCTGCGCGATGACCGCCGCGGTCTTGGGCCCGATCCCGGCCAGCTCCTGCCAGTTCCCGTCCCGCCGATACCGATCGAAGTCGACCTCCGACAGCGCGGCCACGGTGTCGGCCGCCCGCCGGTAGGCCCGCACCCGCGGCGTCTCCGCGCGGGCGCGTTCCATCCAGAACGCGATCTCCCGGAGGGAGGCCAGCGCGGCCTGCCTCGGATCGGCTCCCGAAACGTCCTGGGACACTAGCGAATCCGGCTGTACTTCACGAAAGCGACTCCGTCCTCGAACACGCGACTGGTCAGCACGCGAAACCTGGTGGGCTCCGGCAGTTTCGGGCCCGCACCGAACAACGCCCGGCCGTGACCCAGCACGATCGGATACAGCTTCAGGAACACCTGATCGATCTCGGGCAGCAGCACCTGGGCGAGTTCCCCGCCGCCGCACAGCCAGATCCCGAGTCCCTTCTCCCGCTTCAGTTCTCGCACCCGGTCCAGCGGACCCGACGCGATCAACTCGACGTCCGGATCGGGGCTCTCGGGCAGCGTCGTGGACACCACGAGCTGCCGCAGATGCGAGTACGGGCTCGACGTCCCGGTCCGGACACCGAAGTCGTGGGTCTTGCGGCCCATCAGCACGGTGTCGAAGGTGCTGCCGGGCTTGTCCACGCCCAGCGACTCCCGCACCTTCGTGGGCAGGGTCTCCGGGTACAGCGCGGTGATCGCGGGACCGTGATCACCCCCGACCGGGAAGAAGTCGACCGAACCGTCCTCGGTGGCGATGAAGCCATCGATCGTCGAGGCGACGTAGTAGGTCAGCTTGCGCATCCGTCCTCCCTTTCACGGTCCGCACGTCGCGGCCCGCAAAGAAAACGGTAGCGCTTCAGTTGCGCCCCGCGCGGGGCTTCGTCTGGCAGCGCGGGCAGGAGAACGACGAACGATTCATGAACTTCTCCCGACGGATCGGCGCACCGCAGCGTCGGCAGGGTTCGTCCTCGCGGCCGTAGGCGGCCAGGGAGCGTTCGAAGTAGCCGGACTGGCCGTTCACATTCACATACAGCGCGTCGAAGGAGGTGCCGCCCGCGAGCAGCGCCTCGCCCATGACGGTGCGCACCTCGGTCAGCAGTCCGCGCAGCGCGGGGCGGGTGAGCTTGGCGGCGATGCGCTCGCCGTGGATTCCGGCCCGCCACAACGCCTCGTCGGCGTAGATGTTGCCGATGCCCGAGACGACGGTCTGGTCGAGCAGCACCCGTTTCACCTCGGAGTGCTTGGCGCGCATACGCTCGACCACGGCCTCGGGATCGAAGCGCGGATCGATCGGATCGCGGGCGATGTGCGCGACCGATTCGGGCACGCGGGTGCCGTCGACCTCGACGATGTCGTTGAGCGCCCAGCCGCCGAAGGTGCGCTGATCGACGAAGCGGACCTGCGCGCCGCTGTCGAGCATCGCGACGATGTGCGCGTGCTTCTCTAGCGGCGCGTCCGCGGGCTGGACGAGCATCTGGCCGCTCATGCCCAGATGCACGACGAGCGCGGTGTCCGGGTCGTCGAAGGTCAGCCACAGGAATTTGCCGCGGCGCTGGGCGGATTCGACGCGCAGCCCGGCCAGCCGCCCCGCGAGATCGTCGCCGCCCATGAGGTGGCGACGCACGGAACGGGGGTGTTTGACGGCGACGGATTCGACGACGCGGCCGACCACGTGTTCGGCCAGACCGCGGCGGACGACCTCGACCTCGGGGAGTTCGGGCATCTCAGCTTCCGGAGTTCAGGGCCTGCCAGGCGGCGCCCGCGGCCTTCTGCTCCGCTTCCTTCTTGGATCGGCCGATGCCCTTGCCGTACGCCTGACCGCCGATCACCGCCGTGGCGGTGAACTCCTTGTCGTGATCGGGCCCGGTCGAGGTGATCTCGTAACTGGGCACGCCGATCCCGCGTTCGGCGGTGAGCTCCTGGAGGCTGGTCTTCCAGTCGAGTCCGGCGCCCATGCGCGGACCGCGTTCGAGCAGATCCGCGAACAGCCGCAGCACCACGCTGCGAGCGACCTCGATGCCGTGCTGCAAGTGCACCGCGCCGAGCAGCGATTCCATGCCGTCGGCGAGGATGCTCGGCTTGTCGCGACCGCCGGTCAGCTCCTCGCCCTTGCCCAGCAGCAGGTGCCGACCGAGACCGCCCTCGCCGAGACCGCGGGCGACCTCGGCCAGGGCGTGCATGTTCACGACGCTGGCGCGCAGCTTGGCCAGCTCGCCCTCTGACTTGGCCGGATGCTCGAGATACAGCCGCTCGGTGATGCTCAAACCGAGCACCGAGTCACCCAGGAACTCCAGCCGCTCGTTGGTCGGCAGGCCACCGTTCTCGTAGGCGTAGGACCGATGGGTGAGCGCGAGCCGCAGCAGATCCGGACGCACGTCGACACCGAGGGCTTCGAGCAGCGGGGTGTGGTCGGCGGCCTCGCCCACGGCCGGTGCGTCCGCGGAATCCTTGCTTGCGGTCACGATCGGGCTACCGGATGGCGCGCTCAGATGGCCGAGGCGACCTGACGGCCCTTGTAGGTGCCGCAGTTCGGGCAGGCGATGTGGGGCAGGGTCTTCTGACCGCAGGCCCGGTTGGGGCAGGTGACCAGGGTGGGCGCGGTGGCCTTCCACTGGCTGCGCCGCGAACGGGTGTTGGAGCGGGACATCCGGCGCTTCGGAACGGCCACGACTAATTCTCCTCTGGTGATCGGTTCAGGTCTGACGCTGTGGGATCGGCCGCGAATTTCGCAAGCCCCGCCCAGCGAGGGTCCAGTATCTCATGCGAGTGATCGGAACCCGCAATCGCCATCCGCACACCGCATTCGGGGCACAGTCCCGCGCAGTCCGGCTCGCACAGCGGCTGCAACGGCAACTCGATCCCGACGGCGTCGACGATCACCGGTTCCAGGTCGATCTTGTCATCGACCAGCCGATAGACCTCATCCTCCTCGGTGGTCTGCTCGGTCGCCGAATCCGGATACGCGAACAACTCCGTGAGATGCAACTCGATCTCATCGGAGAACGCCTCCAGACACCGCGAACACTCCCCCTCCACCGGCGCGGTCACGGTCCCGGTAACGAGCACCCCCTCCGAAACCGCCTGCAAGACCAGATCCATCTCGATCTCACCCCCCGCCGGAATCCCCACCAGATCCAACCCGATCTTCTCCGGCGCGACCACCCCCCGCCGCACCTCCCGCAGAGACCCAGGCGCCCGCCCCAACCTCCGCGTATCCAGCACAAATCCCGCATCCGTCGATCGACGACGCTGACCGGACCCGGCATCGGAAGACATCAACAACTCACTCGTGTAGGTGTGGAATGGGCAACCACTCCACAATACGCGACGCCCCCAGCCGACCCCAAAACCCCTCTCCCCCGACCCCATCACCCCCAAGTGGTCCACGAACCCAGCCGCACCCTAATGAGGTGTAGCGGGTCCGCTGATACGGCAGACTTGCTGTCGGTAGCGGCTGGTGGGTGAGCACTGTTGTGGC
>NZ_JBSFPI010000047.1:0-23989 GCF_053588115.1 Nocardia sp. NPDC003482 | reverse complement strand
GGCCCTGCCCGACGTCGGGCACACCACCGTCCTGGTGCTCGATCGGAAGCCGGATATGTGTACAGTACACATAATGTGCATGATGCACATAGCTGCCGGCGGTCGGGGTCATCTGGTCGGTGTTGCCGACCGTGATGAACGCGATCATGTAGACGATGGCGGCCACCGGTTTCCACAGCAGGAACGCGATGATCCAGGCCAGCAGCTTCTGATACGACTGCCGCCCGGTGTTCGTCCCGCCCGCCGCGGCGGCCAGCGGGAGCATGCCCGCGGCCACCACCAGCAGCCCCTGCCGCACGATGGCCAGCACGATCTGCCCGAGCGCGCCGAGCAGTCCGACGATGGCGATGATCAGCACCAGACCCGGCGAGAACGCTTGCAGCTTCGAGGTTTTCACCAACAGCTCGGCGATGTCCTTGGCGTTGCCGTTGCTGGCGTCCTGGATCACCCACTGCGAGAAGCGATCCGCGGCCTGTGCCGCCGCGACGATCACCGCGCCCAGCATCCAGGAACTGAACACCACCCGCGCGAACATCCGGAACGATTCCTCGGCCTCGCTGAGCACCGCCCCGCGTCTGGCCTGCGCCAATCTCATGCCCGACAGGATCACCGACACCATGAGCAGCAATATCTGCGCCTGATAGGTGTAGTCGTTGATCTTGGAGAACAATGCCCCGCTGTCGCTGAGCTTCTCGTTGGGCACCTTCATCCAGAACGTCAACGCCAGGATCAGCGCCTGCCCGAGCCCGTTCATCAACGAGTCGACCACCTTGCCGAAGGTGGAGTCCCACGCCTTGTCCTTCACCGCGTTCGCGGCGTCCCCGGGGTGCGTGGCGGCATTGCTCGCCTTGCACGCGGCGGAGGCGGCGTCGCCGAGCGAGATCCCGGGCAGGCTGAGCCCGTCGAGATCGTCGTGAATCTCGTTGCACGTCTGGTCGTACCCGTACGTCTGGCCGTAGGCCACCGTCGGGGTCGCGATCATTACGGTGAAGATGACCGCGAGTATCGTGACAACCCGCCTCACCATCGTGTCCACCCTTCGATCGAGTCGATCGTTTCCAACGGCTGTTCCTCGCCCACGCCGGACTTCACTTTCCAATCGCCCGCACGCCAGACCGCGGTGAGCCGCATGGCGAGCCAGCTCTTGCCTCCGTGCAGGAACTCACCGGTCTTGCGCGCGATGCGCAGGACCACGAGATCATCTGTGTAGCTTTCGATTCGGAACGCATCCGAGGCGTTCAGCAGCGGCCTGGCCTTCTCGGGCAGCTGCGCGGGCACCCTGCCCTCGGCGATCCTGCGGTCGTGGTCGGCCTGTTCCTCGGGGGTCAGCTCCACGAGTCGCTGCCACAGCGCCCGATCGGCAGGCCGGGCCGTCACTCGCCAGTAGATCTGCTCGGCGGCCAGGGCCGCGCCCTGCGGGGTGTGTGAGAAGCCCACGGGCACATCGCTTTCCAGCCCGGTCGGGCCGTCGGTCGTCGAGAAGGGCAGCACCGGTCCGTTGTACACCCGTTGCCAGCCGCCGGGTCGGTCCGTGCCGCCGGGCGCCGCCGTCAACCAGTCCGGATCCTCGGGACGATGCGCCCGACCCGCCTGCGGAAGCGCCTCGCCCGCAGCGCTTTCCGGCACGTCGACCCGATGCCCGAACGAATCCGTCTCCACCGCGGTGAAATTCGGGACGCCGGAGGCGGATCGGCTCACCGGTCCGGCGGTGGCGTTCGCCGCCACCGGGGTCGGGGTCGTGCCCGCGGCCGCGCTCCTCCCGGTGTGCCGCGTGCCCCACAGGGTCACCGCCACCGCCAGCGCCACGGTCACCAGCGCCGCCACGCCGAGCACGCGCAGTTGCCATCCGCTCCCCCGCTCCGGCCCGCTCACCATTTCGTCCACCCCCCGAGCGAATCCACGTACTCCGTCTGCGACGCGCGGGCGTCGGTCGGCTTGAGTCGCCAGTCGCCGTCGTCCCACACCATGATCAGCCGCACCGCCGCCCACAGCTGTTTGCCGTCGTTGACCGGGCCGCGGGCGGCCAGGCGGACGATGGCCATGTCGTCGGCATAATTCTCGATCTGAAAGGCGTCCGGCGCCACCAGGTATCGGGTGATGCGCTCGGGTTGTTGTTCGGGGAGCTTGCCGGCGGAGCGGGCCTTGTCGTAGGCGGCGATCTGCTGGGCGGTGGCCCGCACCTGGCGCACGTATACGTCGCGGTCGGCGGGGCGGGCGTTGAGGCGGTAGGTGATCTGGGCCGCGGCCAGGGCGGCGCCCTGCGGGGTGTGCGCGTAGCCGACGGCCATGCCGTTCTCGATGGCGGTGGGGCCGTCGCTGGTGGAGAACGGGACCGAGGCGCCGTAAACGCGTTGCCAGCCACGGGGTTCGGTGGTTCCGGCGGGGGCGGCGGTGAGCCAGTCCTTGTCGCCGGGGTGGTGCTGTTCGGTCGAGTCCTGGGCGAGCGGTTGCCCGGCGGCGTTGTTGGGGATGTCGATGCGGCGGCCGAACAGGTCGACCTCCGGGTCGGCGAAACCGGTGGCGCCGGTCCCTGCGGCCGGGGCGGGCCCGGCGTCGGCGGGGGCCTTGTGACCCGAGTCGTCGCGCCCGACGTACATGAACACCCCGACGATCACGATGAGCGCGACGACCGCGGCGGAGGCGATGACGCCGAACGAGACGGTGCGCTCGGTCGGGTCGGAGTCCTTGGGACTCATGTCGGGGCCTCCAGAATCACGATGTCACTGGGTAACTGGTCGATCGCCTCGACGGGCCGCTCGGTGGCGCCCGCGTCGGGCAGCCGTAACCTCCAGTCCTGTCCGAACCACTCGACGGTGGTGTGGTGCACCGCGCGCGAGCCGTCGGAGTATTCGGTGAACACGTCCACGGTCGTTCTGTCCTGCGAATAGCCGGTGATGCGATAGCCGAGCACGCGCGGGGCGTACTCGCGGGCCGCGGGCCCGGTGACGGAGAGCTGCACCCGATCGACCGCCCAGCCGTCGCGGGCGGGGCCGGGCACGACCTCCTTGGCGAGCACCGTGGACCACTGGTTGTCGGGCGCGATCGCCAGGCGCACGGCATGGGTCACCGCCGCCACCGCCGCTCCGGCGGGGCCGCGATCGAAACCCGTTGCGGCGCCGTCGTCGTCGCGCGCCGGACCCTGTTCGGTCACCGGCAGCGCGACGCCCTGATACGGCTGCCAGCGCACCCCGGTGGGCGGATGGGCGGGATCGGTGTGCGCCGTCGCGTCCTCGCCACACCCCGCGGCCGCGAGCACCGCGAGGCCGAGCACGCCCACGGCGGTGCGCCGCAGACGCGGGGCGGGCGTGCGGGTGCGGGGCTCGGCGGAGGTCATGGGGCGCAACCGTTCACGTCGGGAGGAAGGTCAGCGCGATCGCGCTCGCCGAGGTGGCCACGATGGCTCCGATCAGGCTCATCACCACGCCGTGGGACGCGTCGTTGATGGCCATGTCGTCCCGGAACGCCGACCAGAACCGGCCGGCGGAGACGATCATCCAGGCCAGACAGAACAACAGCACGACCCACAGCAGCCAGTTGATCAGCTGCATGACCGGCTCGATGACCTCGGCGGGAATCTGCTTGTAGGCAAGCACGATCGCGGCCTTTCCTAGGTTCCGATCACGGCGTTCATGATGGTGCCCGCGCTGGTGGCGACGATGCCGCCGATCATGGCCCCCGCCACCATCTTCGGCGACTCCAGCCCGCCGCCGGTCCACTTCTCCCAGGCGAACCTACCGCCCGCGTAGGTGATGCCGAGGATGCCGGACAGCAGCACGAACCAGGTGAAATAGCGAACCAATTTGAGCAATTTCTCCGAGGCGGGCGGCGCCTCGGGGGTCGGATTCCCGACCTGGGCGAGAACTGCGCCGTACGTGTCGTGCACGGCGAGCAGGATGGTACTCATCGAGCGTCCTTCTCCATAGGTGATCGGAATACATAACCGTGTACCTGAGGCACACCCTCGGTTACAACATCTCGGTGCCGTCCGGTCGGTGCGCGCAACGGCCGGACCGGGCGCGGACCCGGGGACGGGGCGGGGCTACTCATCGTGCTCCTCGTCCCGATCACGGCGCGAAGACGCTGCGGCGCTGACCTTTTCGCGAACCACGGCGACGATGCTCGCGCCGAGTTCGTCGACGTCGCGCGGGACCTCCTGCAACGGATCGAGTTTGCGCTTCTTGAGTGAGGGGGGTGGATCCGACGGCGACCACACCGGCAGCTGATCGGGTTCGACCAGGATCCACTCCTCGTGCCAGGGCAGCTGCCACATCTCACCCGCCAGCGCACCCACCACATCGCGGTAGCGGCGGATCTCGGCGGGCAGGCGGCCCGGACGGGCGGCGACGGTGATCATGCCGAGCACCTCGCTCGGACCCGCCAGCCCGGCGTGGTACTGGCGCAACAGGTCGTGGGCGCGGGTCAGCCCGGCGATGGTCTCGCGGGCGACGAGCACGACGTAGGGCGATTCGCGATCGAACACGCCGGGCCAGCGCCGGTGCGAGTCCGCGGCGGGCGCGAGCACGTGCGCCAGGGTGCTGGCCCCGGCGCCGCCGTGCACGCCGAGCAGCCACACCAGCGGGGCGCGCCCGACCCCGGGCACGGGTCGTTCCCAGATCGGGGCGCGACGGGATTCCGGCGGGGCGACAACGCCTGCCGCGGGCGAGGATTCGGAGCGATGTTGCTTCATGGCCGCGGTCATGATGCCACCCCCGCCAGCAACGTGCGATATGCCCGGCGCGTCTCGGCCGCGAGGGCCTGGTGCCGCACCAGTTCACCGCGGGCCAAGTGGGAGTCGTACGGAATCTCGCGGATGGCGCGCACCCAGCCGGTGAGGTGTTCGCGCAGATGCTGGGCGACCTCGGCCTCGCCGCCGGGCTGCTGATGCGAGACCACGACGGTGGTGTCGCCGACGATGCCGCCGCCCTGGCCCTCGGTCTGGCCGCCGAATTCGTCGTCGAGCCATTCCAGGGTCACCCGCAGCCGGTTCGCGGCGTCGGCGCGGGCCGGAATGGCAAGCACCAGAGCCACTTCCGCGTCCTCGAGCAGCGGCCGCAGGTGCCGGGCGGCGATCGGGCTGCCGCCGTCGTAGACCGGGGTGTAGCCCGCGTCCGAGATCGCCCGCGCCACGGTCAGATACGTCGCGCGGCGGCGCAGCGGGGCTGCGTCGCGCCACAGCAATCCGATGCCGGAGGTGGCCTGGGACAGGCAGTCCTTGAGCGGGGCGGGTTCGTCGTCGCCGCGGCCGTAGAGCCACTGTTGCAGGCTGATCGGGCTCAGGTGCTCGTCGGCGCCGCGCAGGGCGAGATCGCTGCCCGCCGCGGTGGCGTCCACGGCGACCGTCGGCGCGCCCGCCGCCCCGATCTCACCGGCCAGGCCGAGGGCGGTGGTGGTGGTGCCCGCGCCGCCGCAGCCGCCGACCACCAGGATCGGGCGGGTGAACGAGCCGGTGGCCTCCTCGTCCCCGTCCTGGCCCAGCCGCACCACCGGAGCCTTCGCGCGCGCGGCCGCGGGGTCGCCGGTCTCGGGCGCCTCGTCGAGCCATCGGCTCCAGTCCTGTCCCATCTGCCTTCTCCCTCTTACCCGGCCGTGATGCTCGTGATCAGCGTGCGGCCGCCGACCACCGCGGTGGTCACCGTCTGCCTGTTGTAGGTGCTCGGCACGCCGCCCGGGCGGCGCTCGGTGACCTCGACCGCGTATTCGCCGTCGTGCCGGGTCACCACGCGCACGCAGTAGTCCGTGCCCGGCGGCACCGAGTCGATGCCGCGCTGGATGACCGCGGGCGGCGGCACGACCGCGTCGGGCGCGACGACCTCCCGGGCGCGCTCGCCGGACCGCTCCACGTAGTACGCGTGCTGGAACCACATGATGGCCGCGGGTCCGGAGTCGGTGCCGCCCGGTTCCGCGCCGCGCAGCACGCCGGGGAGTTGTTCGGTCGGGCACGCGTCGGCGGCGGCGTCGGTGGTCGCCACCGACAGCTGCATGGTCAGCGGCGCCCGCCCGGCCGCACCGGAGTCGCGGGTGAGCAAGTACACCGCGAATCCCGTTGCGGCGATGAGCAATACGACGGCGATCGCCAGGAGAACGAGCAGGCGGTTGCGCGTGCGATGCGGGTGCAGACTGGTCGGCGTCCCGGCCGACTCGGCGCGGCCGAGCCGGGCGCGGCGTAGCGGCTCGTCCTCGGGGTCGGGGTCGTCGTCCCACGGGAACGGCACGACCTCGCCCTCGCCGACCGGATAGTCGTCGTCGGGGCCGGGGGCGTGATTGCCGACCCAGTCGCTCCAGCCGCCCACGAATTCGGCCCGCCGCGTGGGCGGTTCGTCGACGAAGGCGGGGTCGAAGGGTTCGGGTTCGGTCTCGCGGATGTAGTGCGGGTACCGGGCCGCGCCGTCGTCGGCGAAGGCGGGGGTCACGGGCTGGACCGCGGGCGCGGGCCGTTCGGCGTCGCCGACCGGTTCCAGCGGCGGGTACCAGCGCCGGAGGTCTTTGTACGACTTCAACATTCCCCTACCCCCGCGGAGCCAGCCACGTTGTGCAGCATCGTCGGACCCTCTCGGCGATCAGTTCGTGGAGAACGGGTAGTTGTCGTGGGCGTCGGCGCTGGGACCGGAACCTGTCCCGAACGGAAATTGTCCCGTACCCGACGAATTAGGCGAACTCGACGCGCCGGGTGCCGGGACCGAGATTCCGCTGATAGGACCACCCGCGCCCGCCCGTGGCGGCTGCCCGGCGGCGCCGGTGGCGGCCAGATCCCGGGCCGCCGCGGCGAGCCAGTCGGCGACGTATCGGACCGGCGCGTCGCCGCGGGCGTCGACCGCCGCGGTGGCGTAGGCGCTGTGCCGTTGCACGGTGTCCCAGTATCGCACCCACGTCGTGGTGTCGAGCAGTTCGCGATTGTCGGTGATGGTCTGGACCACCGCCTGATACGACTGCTCGATCAGCCGCGACACCGTGGTCGGCGGCACCAATTGGGTCACCGCACCGGTCAATTGGCCGCCCAGCAGCCGGAGCGCCTTCGGCGGGTCGTCGAGGGCGGCCGTGGCCAGTTGCGTGAGCACCGCGGGATCGAGCACCGCGCGCACGACGACGCCGACGGCGTTGAGCCCGATCGCGCCCACCCGCAGCAGCGCCCGCATCGGCTCGGCCACGTCGAGACGCGCGCGAGGATCGGCGGCCTCGGCGATGCGCTGGGAGATCGACTCGCCGGGCTGATAGGACAGCGAGGCCGAGGTGCCGCCGCGCAGATCCTGATTCACCACCGCGGTCGCGGTCTTGATGGAGGTGAACGCCAGCGCCTGCGCGATCGAGGTCAGCGAGGCGACCGGATCGCCGCCCGAGAGCGTGGACTGTCCGGCGACGCTCGCGACCGCGCGCAGGATCGGCGCGCCCGCGGGGGCGTCGCACGCCAGATCGCCCGCGAGACACAGGCTCGCGACCCGTCCGGTCAGCGCGCCGAAGTCGGCGGCCCGATCGCGGCCCGGCCCGATGCCCCCGCCGGTGGCCGGGGGCAGGGGCAGGGCGGGCACGGCCGCGACCCGCTCGCCCGCGGTGCCGGGCGGGGCGGCGGGGGTGTAGCGGTCGGGCGAACCCGGGAACAGCGGGGCCCCGGCGGTGCGGGTGGGGTCGGCGAACAACGCGACCGCGGCGATCCGGTCCGGGGCGAGAACGCCCTGCCCGCGCCCGATCTCCTGGGCGAACAGCGAGGCCACATGGGCCCCTTGGGAATACCCGACGATCGCGAACCGGGTCTTGTCGCAGCGCTGGGCGACCTGAGCGGCCATGCCGCGCAAGCGATCCAGGCCATCGAACACCGATTGCGCGTACGGCGCCGCGCCGGGCCCGACCGCGCCGCCGAAGGAGGACTCGTAGGGCACGTAGGCCCGATCGACCAGACCCCGATCGGGCGCCTTGGCCAGCAGGGGCAGGAACACCGACGACAGCATCCCGGTGTCGGTCGTGGGCGCGGCGTCCGGCGAGGACTCGCCGGTGCCCTGAATGCCCAAGGCGTACAGCGCGGGACAGGTGTCGACGGAAAGATTCGTGGTCGGAGCCACGGGCCCCGCGGCGGCGGGCGCCGGATGTGCCGCGACGATCGCCGCGACAGCGAGAACGGTACCGCCCAGCCTGCTTCGGGCCGCCTGCGCGGTCGGCATCTCTCACCCCCTACACCAGCGTATGCGAAAGTCCGGAGGGTCGAGGCTCGCGGCGACCCAGGAGAGCGTCGTCGTCCGAAGCGTCGCCATTGCCCTGCGAGGCCCCGAAACGCAATAGACCGTAACAGAATCCGGCGAACGCCGCAGTGCATCCTGCACAGTGCACGCGCGATCCCGGAAGAAACCGTCGGCGAGGCCGGGCCGACCGGAAGAATTCCCGTCCGGTACGCCGGATTTCGCGCCGAGGAGCAACCGTGTGGCGATCATACGCCGAACCACGCGGTCTCATCGCCGATCTCCGCGAGACACGCCGAAGTCCCGATCGGGCGCGCCCCCGCGACACACCGACGCCCCCGCCTTCGGGCGGGCCTGCGGCACCGGCAGACTGGGCGCGTGGCCGATCTTCCTGTCGCCGCCGTGGTCTGCGCGTTCGTCGGCGCGGTGCTGTTCGCCGTGTCCGCCGTCGCGCAGCAGCGGGCGGCCTCCGATGTTCCCGAGGGCGAGGCGTTGCTCGCCCGGCTGATCCGCAATCCGCGCTGGTGGGCCGGGATCGTCGGGGACGCGGGCGGATTCGCGTTCCAGGTGGCCGCGCTCGCGCTGGGCTCGGTGCTGGTGGTGCAGCCGATCCTGGTGAGCGCCTTGGTGTTCGCGCTGCCGCTGGCCGCGCACTACAGCGGGCGCCGGGTGACCCCGCTGATGTGGGCGCAGGCGATCGCGCTGTCCGTGGCGCTGGCGGTGTTCCTGATCGTGGGCGATCCGACCGAGGGCGGCACGGACGCGCCCTGGCATCGCTGGGCCCTGCCGCTGGGAATGTTGTTCGGCGCCATCGCGATCGGTGTGGCGGTGGCGAGCGTCGTGCGCGTGCCCGCCCTCCAGGCGTTACTGCTCGGCACGGCCGCGGGCCTGTTGTTCGGCATCGCGGCCGCGCTGACCGAGCACGTCACCGAGTTGTTCGAACACGGGTTGGGCGCGGTGCTCACCAGCTGGCAGACCTGGACCCTGGTCGCGAGCGGCACGGTGGGCCTGTATCTGCAACAGCGCGGCTATCAGGTCGGGCCGCTGTCGGCGTCGCTGCCCGCGTTCACCGTCGCCGAACCGCTGGGCGCGGTCTTCCTCGGCATGACCGTACTGGACGAACGGCTGCGCAGCGGCCCGCTCGGCACGGCCTTCGTGGTGGCGGCGGTGCTGGTGATGTGCGTTGCGGCCGTTCGGCTTTCGCGCGCTCAGGCCGCCGAGGTCACCCGGTAGACGTCGTAGACGCCCTCGACGTTGCGGACCACGTTGAGCAGGTGGCCCAGATGCTTCGGGTCGCCCATCTCGAAGGTGAACTTGCTGATGGCCACCCGGTCCCCGGAGGTCATGACCGACGCGGACAGGATGTTGACCTTCTCGTCGGCGAGCACCTTGGTGACGTCCGACAGCAGGCGCGTGCGGTCGAGGGCCTCGATCTGGATGGCCACCAGGAACACCGACGACGGCGAGGGCGCCCACTTGACGTCGATGATCCGTTCCGCCTGTGCCTGAAGCGAATCCGCGTTGGTGCAGTCGGTGCGATGCACGCTCACCGCTCCCCCGCGGGTGACGAAACCCATGATCTCGTCGCCCGGCACCGGGGTGCAGCACTTGGCGAGCTTCGCGACCGTGCCCGGCGCGCCGGGAATCTCCACGCCCGCGTCGCCGCTGGTGCGCTGCCGCGCGGGCAGCGTGGACGGTGTACTGCGTTCGGCCAGTTCGTTTTCCACGTCGCCGACGCCGCCGAGCTGGGTGACCAGCCGCTGCACGACGGTGTGCGCGGACACCTGGTTCTCCCCGACCGCCGCGTACAGCGCGGAGATGTCGGTGAAGTGCAACTCGTGCGCAAGCGCGGTCATCGCGTCGACGTTCATCAGCCGCTGCAACGGCAGGCCGGTGCGCCGGACCTCCTTGCTGATCGCCTCCTTGCCCGCCTCGAGCGCCTCCTCGCGCCGTTCCTTGGCGAACCACTGGCGAATCTTGGCCTTGGCGCGCGGGGACACCACGAAGTTCTGCCAGTCCCGCGACGGCCCGGCGTTCTGCGCCTTGGAGGTGAAGATCTCGACGACCTCACCGTTCTCCAGCTGCCGTTCCAGCGCGACGAGCCGCCCGTTGACCCGCGCGCCGATGCACTTGTGTCCGACCTCGGTGTGCACGGCGTAGGCGAAGTCGACCGGGGTGGACTTCTGCGGCAGCGTGATGACATCGCCCTTCGGGGTGAACACGAAGATCTCCGGCGATTTCAGGTCGAAGCGCAGCGACTCCAGGAACTCCGCGGGGTCGGCGGCCTCGCGCTGCCAGTCGAGCAGCTGCCGCATCCACGCCATGTCGTCGACCTCGGCGGCGTCACCGGAGTGTTTGCCCTTGGTCTCCTTGTAGCGCCAGTGCGCGGCGATGCCGAATTCGGCGGTGCGGTGCATGTCGTGGGTGCGGATCTGCACCTCGAGCGGTTTGCCGTCCGGCCCGACCACGGTGGTGTGCAGCGACTGGTACACCCCGTAGCGCGGCTGGGCGATGTAGTCCTTGAACCGCCCGGCCATCGGCTGCCACAGCGAGTGCACGACGCCGACCGCGGCGTAGCAGTCGCGCACCTCGTGGCAGAGGATGCGGATGCCGACCAGGTCGTGGATGTCGTCGAAGTCCTTACCCTTGACGATCATCTTCTGATAGATCGACCAGTAGTGCTTGGGCCGGCCCTCGACGACGGCGTTGATGCGGCTCTCGGCGAGGGTGTTGACGATCTCGGCGCGCACCTTGGCCAGATAGGTGTCGCGCGAGGGCGCGCGGTCGGCCACCAGGCGCACGATCTCGTCGTACTTCTTCGGGTGCAGGATGGCGAAGGCCAGATCCTCGAGCTCCCATTTGACCGTGGCCATGCCGAGCCGATGGGCAAGGGGCGCAATGACTTCCAGCGTCTCGCGGGCCTTCTTGGCCTGCTTCTCCGGCGGCAGGAAGCGCATGGTGCGCATGTTGTGCAGCCGGTCGGCGACCTTGATCACCAGCACGCGCGGATCGCGGGCCATGGCGATGATCATCTTGCGGATGGTCTCGGCCTCGGCCGCCGCGCCCAGGTTGACCTTGTCCAGTTTGGTGACGCCGTCGACCAGGTGGGCGACCTCGGGACCGAAGTCGGTGGTCAGCTCCTCGAGCGAATAGCCGGTGTCCTCGACGGTGTCGTGCAGCAGCGCGGCCACCAGCGTCGTGGTGTCCATGCCGAGTTCGGCGAGGATGTTGGCGACCGCGAGCGGGTGGGTGATGTACGGGTCGCCGGACTTGCGGAACTGGTGGGCGTGCTTGTCGTCGGCGACGTCGAAAGCCCGTTGCAGCAGTTGCAGATTCGCCTTCGGGTACAGCTCGCGGTGCACGCTGGCGAGCGGTTCGAGCACCGGTTTGACCGCGGCGATCCCGCGCTGCCCGGTCATGCGGCGCGCGAGGCGGGCGCGCACCCGGCGGGAGGCGGAGGTCGGGACCGCGGCGGGGCTGCCGGGCTGGCGCATCGGCATATTGGCCGGGGTGGGCGGGGTGGGCGCGGACTTCGGCTCGGTCACCGCCGGACGCGACGGCGGCGCGGGAGCGGCCTCGGCGGGCACGCCGCCGCCAGCAGACGATTGCTCCGCATTCGCCTTCTCCAGATGCTGAGTCATGCCACCACCTCTCACCGGCTCGATCGCAACACACTATCGGACCGAGCAACGGCTCAGACCACAACCTTAATCCCGTTGGCCGACGCCTGCCCGGACGAACCCCGAGTGACAACGAACGAGGTGAGCCGGGGGTTCCCCGCGCCCGTGCGCGACCCCCGGCTCCCCGGTCAGTCCGGCTCCGGCGCGTCCGCGTCGACGAGCCCGGCCGCGGTCAGTTCGAGCCGCCGGGTCACCCCGATCTCGTCGAGGAAGCGCGGATCGTGGCTGACCACGATGAGCGCGCCCTCGAATCCGGCCAGCGCCTCGGCGAGATGCCGCAGGCTGGGCAGGTCGAGATTGTTGGTGGGCTCGTCGAGCAGCAGCAACCGCGGTGCGGGATCGGCCAGCAACAACAGGGCGAGCGCGGCCCGCAACCGCTCGCCGCCCGACAGCGCGCCCGCGGCCACATCGGCGTCGGACCCGCGGAACAGGAAGCGCGCCAGTTGCGCCCGGATCCGCTCGGCCGAGGCGTGCGGCGCGGCGGCCGCGACGTTCTCGAACACCGAGCGCTCGTCGTCGAACAGGTCGAGCCGCTGCGGCAGCAGCCGCCACGGCACCTTCGGCGGTTCGGCCACGACGCGCCGCAGCAGCGTGGTCTTGCCCGCGCCGTTGCGGCCGGTGAGCGCGATCCGTTCGGGACCGGTCACCGTCAGCGAGACCACCGGCCCGTTGGCGAGCCGGACCTCGTCGAGTTCGACGACCTCCTGCCCGGGATGCACTCGGGTGCCGGGCAATTCGACGCGGATCTCCCGGTCGTCGCGCAGCAGTTCCTGCGCCCGGGTGAGCGTCTCCTTGGCCTCCTCGACCTTGGCGATGTGGTTGTTGCGCAGCTTGCCCGCCGACACCTGCGCCTCGCGTTTGCGCTGACCCATGACGATCTTGGGTTCGCGCTTGTTCTCCCACATCTTCTGCCCGTACCGCTTGCGGCGGTCCAATTTGATTCGGGCCTCGACCAATTCGCGGGACTGCTTGCGAACATCGCTGCGCGCGTCGCGGATCGCCGCGCGCGCCGCCTCCTGCTCGGCCTCGACCACGGCCATGTAGGCGCCGAAATCGCCGCCGTACAAACGGATCTCGCCGCCGCGCAGCTCCGCGATCGCGGCCACCCGGGACAGCAGTTCGCGGTCGTGGCTGACCGTGAGCACCGTGCCCGGGAACTGGCCGATCACCTCGTAGAGCCGGGCGCGCGCGGCCGCGTCGAGGTTGTTGGTCGGCTCGTCCAGCAGCAGGACGTCCGGCTCGGCGAGCAGTTCGGCCACGAGTCCGAACAGCACGGTCTCACCGCCGGAGAGGGTGTCCAGCCTGCGGTCGAGTTGCGCCACGTCGTCGGCGAGGTAGCGCAGTCCGAGCCTGCCCAGCAGCGCGATCGCGTTCTCCTCGACATCCCAGCGGGTGCCGACGATATCGAAGTCGCGCTCGGTGCCCGCCCCGGATTCGATGCGGTGCAACGCCTTTCGCACCTCGGCGATGCCGAGCACGGCGTCCACCCGCTGCCCGGCCGCCAGGCCGAGGTCCTGACGCAGGTAACCGAGCCGGCCGGGAACGGTGATCGAGCCGCGCGCGGGCCGCAGTTCACCGGTGATCAGCCGCAGCAGCGTGGATTTGCCCGCGCCGTTGCCGCCGATCAGGCCGATGTGCCCGGGTCCGAGGACCGCGTCCAGCCCGTCGAAGACGGGGGTGCCGTCGGGCCAGGCGAAGGTGAGATCGGAGAGGACGACAGTAGAGGTTGACATGCGTGCTCCTGGAGGTGGCGAGGGATGCGGCGCGCGAATGCGGGCCACTCGGGGCTACCTCAGAAGAGCAACGGCACGACTCCGATCAACGGGAACAGAACGGATTGAGAAGTTAGCCGATTCAACGACCGCGCGCAAGGGGTTTATTCCGGCCCCGGGTCAGTCGATCCGGAAGACCGGGAAACCCGGTGCGATACCGGCCAATTCGGCGTCGGTGGCGTCCTTGGTGACGCCCTCGAAGAAGCGGCCGACCTCCCAGCCCCACTTCCTCAGGTACAGCCGCAGCACCGGGACCTTGTCCGCGTCGGCGATCTCGGTCGCGGTGAACGCCTCGACCTTGCGCCCGAGCCGCAGCTCACCGCCCCCGGCGGCGCGCAGATTCCGCACCCACTGGGTGTTGCCGCGCGGGGCGACCAGGTAGCGGTTGCCGTCCTCGCCGACGAGCAGGTTGACCATGGTCGTGCGCCACTCGCCCGACTTGCGCCCGCGCACGGCGAGCAGGCGCGACCCCATGACGCTGATGCCCATCCGGGGCAGCTGGTTGAAGATCTTGTTCATGATCGGGTCGAGTCCGCTGGGGCCGATGTAGCGGGTGGTGTTCATGGCGACTGCTCCTCACTTTTGAGAGCGATGCTCTCTGTTGTGACTCCAAGTCTGCACCACGCGCGCCGAATCGTCAAGAGCAGTGCTCTCACAATTTTCCGGTAGCCAGACATTCGCCAGGTCAAGGCCCCAAAACTTCGCGGCGTGTCCGTTTCGAACAAGCGATGAGCGGGCACGTCCGTGGCATGTACAGATATCGCACTTATCGCACTCAGGGCGGCACGGGTACCGCGGCGGCCATCATCAGCGCCGTCGGCGGCATCTTCGCGCTGATCGAGGTCGTCTACATCCTCATGCTGGTCCTGAAGGCGAACCCCGACAACCGGTTCTTCACGTTCATGAAGGGGCTGGCCGAGCCGCTGGCCCTGTTCTTCCCAGGCCTGTTCAACACCGGCACCTGGCAGCTGGACGTGATCATCAACTACGGCCTGGCAGCGGTGTTCTGGCTCGTCGTGACCGGCATCATCGCCCGACTGGTGGCCCGCTTCTAGGTGCTCAACGACCCCGCGGAGTGAGCACCTCGAGGCGGTGGTGGTGGAGGAATTCGAAGACCGGCGCCCAGCGGCCGGTGAACACGTCCTCCACCCGACCCACCGTCCGGACCGACGCGTCGCCGACGCGCGGATCCTCGCACACCACGCGGGCCTCGTGCCGCCCGGCGGGCACCGGCCCGGTGTCCAGATCGACCGTGCCGTCCCGGCCCACCGGCCGCCACGGCATATCGATGCCCGGGGCCGCGATCCGGCATACCTGCCCGGCCCGCTCGCCGGTCACGTGCGCGGAGATCGTGGTGCCGCCGTGCACCGCGGCCGACGGAGACGCCGACGCGGTCGCCGCGCCCACCGCGAAGATGGTGGCCACCGCACCGGCGAGCAACATGCTCACCCGGGTGCTGCGACGGCGGTTCACGAGGGCCGAGCTTAGTGAGCGGCCCCGCGAGTCTCAAGCACCGCGGGCCTACAGCCGCACGATCGACGTGACCGGATAGTCGCCCTGGCGCTCCCGCCCGCCGAGGAAGCTCAGCTCGAGCACGACTCCGGCCGCGACCACCTCCGCGCCCGCGTCGCGGAACAGTTCGGCCGCCGCGGCGAGCGTGCCGCCGGTGGCTAGCACGTCGTCGAGCAGCAGCACCCGGCGGCCCGCGAGTTCGACCCCGTCGGCGGGGATTTCCAGTGCGGCCGAACCGTATTCGAGGGTGTACTCGCGCGAGATCACCGGCGGCGGCAGCTTGCCGGCCTTGCGCACGGCCAGCACGCCCGTGCCCAGCGCGGCCGCGACACCCGCCCCCAGCAGGAAGCCCCGAGCGTCCACGCCCGCGACGATATCCACCTCCCCGGCCACCCCGCCCAGACAGTCGACGATGGCGTGGAAACCGGAGGCGTCGGCGAAGACCGGCGTCAGATCCGCGAATCGCACACCGGGACTGGGGAAGTCGTCGTGCCAGCGGGTGAGCCGCCGCACGGCGTCGGAAGCCCGGCTGAGTCGCTCCCCCGCGGAATTCTCGGTCTCGACCATTCCATGCTTGCTCATCTGGCCCTACTCCCTCATCTCCCGCCCGGGGATGGTCAGCGCTGTAGCACCCAGCGGTCCATGTTCCAACCCGCACCGCCCTCGGTGGGGTTCGCGATCCCGTTCTCCAGGCCCGCGCCGAAGGCGATGGTGCGGGGCGTGGCGAACAGGGGAATCGTCGGCATCTCGCTCCACAGCAGGTTCTCCGCCTCGCTGTCGAGATTCAGCGTGGTCGTCGAATTGTCGTCGGCTGCAAGTTGATCTGCGATCGCATCGTAACGCCCGTTGCCGTACCGGCCGAAATTCGAGCCCTGCCCGCCGTGCAGCGCGGCGGCGGCCTCGACCCCCGGCAACGATCCGGACGGCCCGGGCGCGGCGGCGGTGCCGCCCAGCACCGCGTCCACCTTGCCCTCGCTCAGCTGCGTCGCCGTGAAGTCCGCCGCGCCCGCGTCCACCACATTGATACCGGCCGGTTTGCACGCGTCCGCGATCAGGGCGACCGTCTGCGCGCGGCGGTCGTCGGGGGCGCGGTAGCCGATGCGCACGGTGGGATTCTGCGTCGCGCCCAGCGCCTGCCGGGCGGCGGCCGCGTCGCCGGTGCGATACTTGTCCGCCGGTCCGGTGATCGCCGGGTAGTACGGCGAATCCTGTTGCACCGTACGGGAATTCAACGGTCCGGCGCCCGGGCCGACCTTGACGTCGAAGCCGGGGTGGCCGAGCTTGTCGAACAGCGCCTGGCGGGGCACGCACGTCGCGAACGCCCGCCGCGTGTCGGCCCCCGCGAACAGGCCCGCGGTCGACAACACCAGCTGTTCGGCCCCGCGGCCGGGCACCTGGTTCACGGTGAAGCCGCTGAGGTTCAGGTTCTTCACCGACCCCGCGCCGACATCGATGACGCCCACGGCCTTGTCGGAGATCTTCTTCGCCAGATCCCCGCTCTTGGTCCACACCACGATGCGCGGGGTGCGCGCGGCCTCGCCCCACCACTTCTCGTTCTTCACCAGCACGAGACCGTCACTGTCGCTGAAGGATTCGACGCGGTAGGGGCCCGAGGCGGGCAGCACCTTGGTATCGATGTTGCCGGGCTTCAGGTTCCAGCCGGTGTTCCAGAACTGGGCGAGCCGATCGAGCACGGCCCGGTCGCCGGACTGCACCGCCGACACCACGTTCGGGATTCCGGCGGCCTGCGCGGCGACGTGCGCGGGCATGAGATCGCCCGCGTTGAACAGGGTCCGCCACGCCACGTAGTGCCGATCGGGCCGGAAGACGACGGTCGCGTCCTTGGACCCGGGCTGGCACTCCACCCGCTCGATATCGGCGTAGCCGCTCGTGGACGCAGCGTCGAACTGCTTGAAACGCCCACTGCGCGCGGCCCATTCGAGCACCAGGTCGTCACAGGAGGTGGGGACGCCGTCGGAGTACACCCCGTCCGGGTTGAGGCGGTACTGGATGGTCTGCGCCTCGCCCGGCACCTCCTTCGCGGTGCCGAAATCGGTGTCGGCCACCGGCTGCCCGTCCGGGCCGGTGTAGAAGAACCCGGTCAGCACGCGCGAGAACACCGCGGCCGCACCGCCGTTCGCGCCGAGCGTGCTGCCGCCGTTGTAGCTGACCGGCACCGCGTCCACGGCGTACCCGATCGACGGCACCTGGTTCTTGCTCGAACAGCCCGTGACCGAACCGGCCACGAGCGCGCCCGCGGCCAGGACGGCGGCGGCCCAGCGGTAACCCCTCCTGCCGTCGCGCATGCTCAGTGCCTTCTCTTGTGCCGTTTCCCACTGGGCCGGGCACCGGGTCTCGGTGCGGGAGAATCGCTTTCGCGCGGCCGGACCGGTCCGCTGATCGCGCTGGCCCGCTCGGCGGCGGCCTCGCGGACGCGCGCCTGCGCGGCGTTGGACCGCTTGGCGAGCACCTTCCGGGTGTGCGCGGCGACGGGCCCGTACCGCTCCTTGATCGTGACCAGCAGCGGCACCGCGAAGAAGATCGACGAGTACGCGCCGACGATCATGCCGACCAGCTGCACCAGCGCCAGGTCCTTGAGCGTGCCGACGCCGAGCAGCCACACCGCGATCACCAACATGCCGATGATGGGCAGGATGCCGATGACGGTGGTGTTGATCGACCGCATCAACGTCTGGTTGGCCGCCAGGTTGGCCTGCTCGCCGTAGGTGCGCCGGGTCAGATGCAGAACGCCGCGGGTGTTCTCCTCGACCTTGTCGAAGACGACGACGTTGTCGTAGAGCACGTAGCCGAGGATCGTCAGCAGGCCGATGACCGCGGCCGGGGTGACCTCGAAGCCGACGATCGAGTAGATGCCCGCGGTCACGATCAGGTTGAACAGCAGCGAGGCGATCGCCGCGATCGACATGTCGCGTTCGAAGCGGATCGCGATGTAGACCATGGTCAGCAGCACGAACACCACCAGCGCGATGAGCGCCTTGCGGGTGATCTGCCCACCCCAGGTCTCGCTGATCTCGGCGACGCTGATCGCGTTGCGGCTCTCGGCGCCCGAGGAGTCCTTCGGATGGAAGGCGTCGAACAGCGCGCCCTGCACGGTGTCCTGCTGCTGCGCGGTCAGGGTGTCGGAGCGGATCTCGTAGGAGGCGGCCGCGCCCGAGCCGACCTTCTGCACGGTGACGGGACTGTGCCCCAACGCCTTCGAGTACACGTCGGACACCTGGTCGGTGCTCATCTGCCCGGTGGCCGGGACCTGGATGCGGGTACCGCCCGCGAAGTCGATGCCCAGGGTGAAGCCCCGGATCCCGATGCTCAGCAGCGCGATCACCACGAGCGCGGCGCTGATCCCGTAGTACAGCCGGCGGCGGCTGACGATCCGGAATCCGCCGGTGCCGGTGTAGAGCCGCTCGAAGAAACCGTGCCGGCCGGGCTCCTCGCGGATCGGTTCGTCGACGGCGTCGAGGACCGGACTGGAGTTCTTGTTCATGCTCACGCCTCCTTACCGGCGAGAATGCCCGCGGCGGCCTTGCGTTCGCGGGCCAGCTCCTGGACCGCGCCCAGCCCGTTGACCGACGGCTTGGCCCAGAACGGCGAGCGCGAGGCCATCATCATCAGCGGGGCGGTGACCAGGTACAGCACGATCACGTCGAGCACGGTGGTCAGGCCGAGGGTGAACGCGAAACCCTTCACCTGCCCGGCGGCCAGGATGTAGAGCACCGCGGAGGCGATCAGGCTGACCGTCTTGCCGGAGAGGTTGGTGCGCTGCGCGCGCGCCCAGCCGCGCGGCACGGCCGACCGGAAGCTGCGGCCCTCGCGCATCTCGTCCTTGATGCGTTCGAAGAACACCACGAACGAGTCCGCGGTCATACCGATACCGATGATCAGACCGGCGATACCGGCCAGATCCAGGGTGAAGTTGATCCACCTGCCCAGCAGCACGATGATGCCGTACACCGCGAAACCCGAGGCGACGAGCGAGAATCCGGCCAGGAAGCCGAGCATGCGGTAGTAGAGCAGGCAGTACAGCAGCACCGCGATCAGGCCGATCGCGCCCGCGATCAGACCGGCGTGCAGCGAGGACAAACCCAGTGTGGCCGAGACGGTTTCGGCCTCGGAGGTCGCGAACGACAGCGGCAGCGAACCGTACTTCAACTGGTTGGCCAGATCCTTGGCGGTGCTGGAGTTGAAGTTGCCGGAGATGCGAGTGTCACCGCTGTACTGGCCCGAGGCCTGGACCACGGGGGCGCTGATCACCTTGGAGTCCAGGGTGAACGCCAGCCGCTTCTGGTAGTACTGGTCGGTCAGCTGGCCCCAGGTCTTACCGCCCGCGGAGGTGAACTTCACGTCCACCTCCCACTGCGACTGCTGGGCGTTGAAGTTGGAACTCGCGTCGGAGATCTGCTGGCCGTCGAGCACGCTCGGACCGAGCAGGTAGACGAATTTGCCGTCGGTGGAACAGGTCACCAGCGGTTTCGCCGGATCGTCGTTACCCGCCAGCGGATCGGCCGCGCCGCAGCCGCCCGAGGCGAGGGTCGCGGCGGCGATCTGCTGGGTCTGCTGGTCGTCGCTCTGGCGCAGCTGCCGGGCCTGCGCGATCTGCTGCTGGGCCTGCTGCTGCGGCGTCAGATCCTTCGAATTGCCTTGCGGCGCACCGGGAGTCGTCGTCGGAGCGGGGGCCGGGCTGGGCTCGGGAGTGGTCGGCGCCTGCGCGGGGAAGATCCGGTTCTGCGGGGCGGGCGCGGATTCGCCCTCCGGGACCGCCGGGGCGGGTTCGGCCGGGGGCGCGGGGGCGGGTTCGCCTTGCGGCGCCGGGGTTTCCGGCGACGTCGGCTGGCCCGGAGGTACGGCCGTGCCCGGCGTCTGTCCGGGTTGTGCCGGATTCGCCGCACCGGAGCCCTGCACCGGGAGCTCGTTGAGCATCGGCCGGACGTACAGCTTCGCGGTGGTGGCCAGGGACTTGGCCTGGTCGCCGTCCTTGCCCGGCACGGTGATCACCAGGTTGTCGCCGTCGATGACGACCTCGGAACCGGCCACGCCGAGCCCGTTGACCCGGGACTCGATGATCCGCTGGGCCTGCTCGAGGCTGTCCTTGCTCGGCTTCTTACCGTCGGCTGTGCGGGCGGTGAGCGTCACCCGGGTGCCGCCCTGCAGATCGATGCCGAGCTTGGGCGTCGGGGACTTGGAGCCGGTGAAGAACACCAGCGCGAAAATCACGATCAGCAGCAAGGCGTACACGCCGAGCAGCCGCAACGGATGCCCCGTTCCCTTGGAAGGTGGCACGGCTCTTAACTCCTAGACGGGTCTCGGGATCAACAATGGGTCGACGCGCGTCAACACCGGCGGGACGTCGGCGGGCGCGCCTCACTCTCACCGACTTTCGGGACCGCCCGGCACCGCCGGAGCGCGCCGAGGAAGATCGGCACGAGCAGGACGGCCAGCAGCCGAAACAGGTATCGACCCATCGTTGTCGTCGGTCCCTAGTCTGTCGTGTGGGTGAATTACCCCCACAGTCTGCCAGTCCCGGCCGGGAGCGCCACATCCGCACACCCTCCGGCGTGTGACGCGTCCTCCGCCGCGTTTCACGCCGTGGTCCAGATCACATCTCGGGGGCCGGAACCGGTTCTGCCGCAACGACGTCCAACCAGACAATCCCGGAGAACCGGGGGGATCACCAGAAGGGATGTTGTTGATGTTGTTGTCGAATGCCGTCTCGACCGCCACCGTGTGGCGTCGGGCCAAGCGGGTCGCGTTCGTCGTGTCGGCGGCGGGCGCGCTCGGTCTGGGCGCCGCGCACACGGCGAGTGCCGCGCCCACCAACCTGTTCACGAATCTGCACGACTGTCAGGTGGCGGGCGGGCAGGCCGTCGCCGCGGCGGGCGGACCGTCGAGGCTCCAGTACGTCTGCGACATGGTCAACAACGTCCCGGCGGGGACGATGGGGTGCCCGGTGAACCCCGAGACGCAGAAGTACGGCTGCCTGGTGGAGTACTACCACCTGCGCACGTGGCACACGTAGGCCGCTGAGACCGGCCGGGTCACTCCTTGGTGAGGCGGGAGTCGGTCTCGTCCACCGATTCCTCCGCGGCGGGGGGCGCGGGCCGCTCGGCGAGCGTGCTCCCGGCGGCGGGGGTCTCGGTGTCGGCCGCGGTGGCCTCGGTGGCCTCTGCGGTCTCGGTGGTCCCGGCGGTCTCGGCCGTGTCGTCGGTGCGGACGTCGCGGATCGCGGCGCGCAGCCAGGTGGTCACGACGTCCTCGGCGATCTCGAGATCGACCGAGACGTCGTCCACATCGACGACGGTGCCGTACAGCCCCGACGTGGTGGTGACCCGGTCACCGACCTTCAGGCTCTGCTGCAGGTCGGCAACCTTCTCCGCCTCGCGCTTCTGGCGGCGGACACCGAGGAACATCGGCACGAGCAGAGCTACCAGCAGCAGCGGAAACAGGTATTCCATCGTCGTTGTCGGTCCCTAGTCTCGGGTTGCGGGTGGGTGGTTACCCCCAACAGTCTGCCAGGACGCGGCGACACCGCCACCACCGCCCGCGCTCAGGCCGCGTGCGCGCCGTAGACGTAGTCGTCGAGCGGGAACGTCACGGCCTCGCGGTGGGTGGTGAGGGTGCTGTTGGGGCGCAGCAGGGCGGCCTCGCCGTGCTGGTTGAAGTAGTAGCTGCGGGCGGTGGCGCAGTTGCCGTCGTAGAACACCGAGGAGGCGAGCTTGTCGGTAACGGTGTCCAGGAACCGGGCGTTGGCCTGCTCGGTGACCTCGAAGACGTGTTCGCCGCGGCGGAACATCTCGCCGAACAGGCGGTTCATGTGCTTCATCTGGGCCTCGATGGTGGTGAAGTAGGACAGCCCGCTGTAGGAGTAGGGACTGTTGAGGCTCAGGAAGTTGGGGAACTTCGGCACGGTGATGCCCTCGTAGGCCTGAAAACGGTTGTCGCGCCACCACTTTCCGAGGTCGCGGCCCTCGCGGCCGATGATCTCGAGGGCGGGGAAGTTCACGTCCCACAGGTTGAAGCCGGTGGCGAGGATGAGGGTGTCGATCTCGGTGCGATGCCCGTCGGCGGTGACGATGGCGTCGGCCTCGAGGTGGTCGATGGCGTTCGTCTCCAGCCGCACGTGCGGTTCGTTGAACGTCTTGAAGTAGGTGTTGGAGAAGGTGGGCCGCTTACAGCCGAAGTCGTAGTCGGGGGTGAGCTTGCGCCGGGTCTCCGGATCGCGGACCTGGGCGCGCAGATGCGCCTTGGCCAGCAGCGCCGCACCCTTGTTGCCCACCTTGATCTCCCGGTAGTGCAGCACCCCGGCCACCATGAGCAGCTCCAGCGCGCTGGTGTTCACCAGGCGGGCGGCCTTCTGCGCCAACGGAACTCGCGCGAACAGCTCCTGCACCGGCCGCGGGATCGGGGTGTCGACCTTGGGCACCACCCAGATCGGCGTGCGCTGGAACACCGTCAGCTCGGCGGCCCGCGCGGCCACCTCCGGGACCAGCTGCACCGCCGTCGCGCCGGTGCCGATGATGGCGGCGCGGCGCCCGCGCAGGTCGTAGTCGTCGTCCCACGCGGTGGTGTGGATGATCTTGCCCGCGAAGTTCTCGATGCCCGGGAAGGGCGGGGTGTAGGGCTGGGACAGGAAGCCGGTCGCGGTGAGCAGATAGCGCGCGGTCAGCGTCTCCCCGCCCTGGATCGACACCACCCACTGCTGCCCCTCGTCGTCCCAGCGCGCGCCGTCGACCACGGTGCCGAACCGCATCCGGCGGCGCAGGTCGTACCTGTCGGCCACGTGCTCGGCGTACCGCTTGAGTTCCGCGCCCGGCGCGAACAGTCGCGACCAGTGCGGATTCGGTTCGAACGAATACGAATACGTGACCGAGGCGATGTCCACGGCCAGCCCGGGATAGCGGTTCACATGCCAGGTGCCGCCCAGATCGTCCTCCCGCTCGACGATCACGAAATCCCGCAAGCCGAGCCGGTCGAGCTGAATGCCCGCGCCCATCCCGCCGAACCCCGCCCCTACGACCACGGCGTCGTATCGAGGTGTCACGCCGAACCTCCTGTGAATCCGAGTAGCTGATACAGAATGACACATCATTCCGTTCCGGAACAACGTATCATCGGCGGCGTGCCGAAGCCATCCACACACCTCGAACGCCGCAAGGCCGAGCTCCGCCGCGAGATCATCGATACGGCCTTCGCCTGCTTCGCCGAAAAGGGTTATCACGCAACGGGTATCGCGGACATCGCCGGACGGCTGGGCATCGGGCACGGCACCTTCTACCGCTACTTCACCAACAAGCGCGACATCATCGACCACGTCATCGACGATCTCGCCGCCCGCATCATCGACTCGCTGGGCACCGACAACGCCCCCGACGCGGCGACCAGCCTCGCCGAGTACCGCGGTCAGGTCGAGCGCATCGGCGAGGCCCTGCACGCGATCTTCCTCGAGGACCGCCGCATCGCGCAGCTGCTGCTGTTCCAGGCCACCGGCATCGACGCCGAACTCACCGAACGCCTCTACGGCCTCCTCGACACCGCCGACGCCCTCACCGCCGGCTACCTCGAACACGGCGTCGAACAGGGCTACCTCCGCCCCGACCTCGACACCACCAACACCGCCAAGGCCGTCACCGGCATGATGATCGGCGCCCTCCTCCACGGCCTCCGCACCCCCGACTCCCCCGGCCCCCCTCTGATAGAAGCCATCCGCCGCCTCCTCATAGACGGCGTCCGCAAAGACTGACCCCAGCCCCACGAACCCAGCCGCACCCTAATGAGGTGTAGCGGGTCCGCTGATACGGCAGACTTGCTGTCGGTAGCGGCTGGTGGGTGAGCACTGTTGTGGCTCCCA
>NZ_JBSFPI010000046.1:0-26780 GCF_053588115.1 Nocardia sp. NPDC003482 | reverse complement strand
CCAGATTCGGTTGCACTCATCGATTGGCTACCGCACACCGAACGAGGTAGAGTCCGAATGGTTTCATCGTAACCAAGCAGCTTGAGAATCGGCAAGCCCCACTGTCCGAATTCCTTCCGGCTCCTCACTCGGGAGCGAAATGACCATTCGGACGGTATCGAATACTTGCCAACCAAGTCTCGGCTCATGGGTTGCGGTGAGCCGTTGAACTTATGCGCTACTAATCCCTAAACACATATTGGTAGGCTCCCCCAGCAGCTCGTGACGATCGGGCTCTGATTCGGGCCGCGTTTCCTCGGTGATGCGCAAGACATGCGCATTCCGCCGAATCTTTGTCTCGTTGCCTGCAATACCACGCGGTGAGATCCGTGACGACGTGAGCTTGCGTGAGGTCGGGCGCCAGCCGAGAAACTCCGACAGAACCTCATCGGCGGCAGGCTGCAGCGACCGTCGGCCTTCGACCGACCCCACGGCGGGATTGGACGTACAGATGCCTTTGATAGGCTCCGGCAGCAGACACAAACCACAACGCCCGAGTGAAGCCGATCTCTCGCAGCTGCACAAACCCGGCTGCACCTGGAAATTTATGAACGCCGATACTATTCGGCCCTTCTCGAAGCTGCTACTTGTCTGAACCGGACGACCCTGCGGGCCGGTGCGGCGTCGAGTACAAGGCTCCCGGCCCGCAGTTGCGCCATCCTGACCCGTCGGCCGCAGGCCGAAATCCATCAAGCATCGGGCAGCAGCAATTGATCGTCCTGGGTGTCGCCTACCTCGACCTGGATGACCGTCCGTTCGCAAACGCTGAGCGATCATTCCACGGAATTGCGCTGATGCGCGTATCGCTCTCGGATGTCACTCAAGTGCAGCCACGGGAGCCTAGCGAATAGCCGGGGCGCGGTGTGGTCATTGTCCTGTCCGGATTGACCGGCGAAGGTCTGGACAGCCCGCTCGGCGGCAACAGTCTGCTTGGTCACCAGCGTGTCGTTGATTCGCAGGCCCGCTTCGCGCTGTCGCTGGATCAGGTCGTGCTCAAGATCCATGCGCATCTCGTTGTGGAAATCGGTGACGTTTTCGTATCGAGACAATGCTTTGGCCGTGGCCCGCGCGGCGGACTTTTCCATATCGGTACTCAGTTTTTCGTACAACGTAGGAGGTGCGCTCAAGTGCAGCAGCTTGACTACCACAGGCAGTACCTCGATGGTCAGAAACAGCAAAAACAACAGAAGCTGTGCGCGGCCGAGCGCTGGTCGATCCTGCCCCAGCGCGCTGAGCGCTTCGAGACGGGCCAGCAGCCCGTTGTCGTTCTTCTCCAGGCTGGCATAACCATTGACCGCGTCATTTTTCGCGGCAGTGAGTTGATCGATCTCCTGCCTGAGTTGTGCGACCATGGACGCCGCCGCCGGGGCCTGCTGCTGCAACGTCGCCTTGGCCTGCGCCACGGCCTGGTCGCGCTCGGCCTGAGCGTTGTCGAGGTCCCGCAGCGCCTGCGCCTCATCTGCCTGATCTTGTCTACAGGCTTCCGCGCAACCCGGCACGTGAGTGCCACCTGTTCCGTCTTGTTCGGCTTCGGCTTTTTCCTTCGCGCTGTCGTATCTGGCAGTCGCGTCATCGACCCGTTTTTGTGCGGCCGTAACGGCGTCGTTGCTCGCGATCAGGCTCGGGTCTTGATTCGCTTTTGCTGTTTCCTGCGCCAGTTGCTGCTGGAGCTGCGGGATTTGCTGATAGGCCTGGTTGCTGTTGATCTTGTTGTTGTATTCGATCTGTTTCTGTTGCTGCTGGACATGCATCTCGGCGACGATCTCGGGCTGGAAGATCCGCAGCACCAACGGGGTGGAGACTACGGTTCCGATCAGGATCGCCAACGCCAACCGCGGCAGTGCAGCGAGGAGATTGCGCCACCACCCGGATTGCCGCGTCATGCCGATCACCAGCATCCGGTCAAGGCTCAGAATCACCGCACCCCATCCGAGACCAATCAAGACAGCCCAGAAGATCGGGACACCGAGTGCCATCTGGAGAGCGAACGCCGCCGAGACGCTGGCGATGGCTGCGGTACTGAGCAGAACCGAAGCCATTGCCACATAACGAAATCCGTCGACGGGCGTCTCGTCGAGTAGGTCGTGCCGGATTCCCACCAAGCCCACGAGCCATCGCCGGACCATCGTGCCCCCCTCATGCCACGCCAGGCGGATCGAGTCGCGAGCCTATCCTCGAAACTGTTTGCCGATCAATACATCTCGGTACAACTCAGACTGGACAGGCCTTTCGCCTCCGTACGATACACCGAAATACCCGGCCGTGATGCGGTCGATCGTGCGCCGGCGGTAGGTCGTCTATCGTTGAGCTGAACTTCGTCTCTGTCAGTACGACCCGAGTTCGACAGGGGCTCGAGGCCGGGGGGGTATATGTCCGATAAACCCGTTTCCGAAAGCTCCGCGCACGACGCGACTCATGCACCGGCAGGCACAGGAGGTCTGGCCGGGTCGCATTTGGGCACGGGCGATCTCGGCGCTGGTTGGGGTGACACCCTGCTCGCTAGCGGAGCTAGCGGAGCAGGTCCCGATGAGTCGGTGCTGCCGTCGACAGCACCCCCCTTGGGTTTGGTTCCTCGTACGATGCACGGCCGAGATCGAATGAAGTACACGCTGAGTTCGATTCTGCACACCGACCCCGGTGGCAGGATTGTGGTTCTGCACGGTATCGCCGGCGGCGGTAAGAGTGCCCTGGCGCTGTGGCTGGCGATGCAGGCGCGCGACCACGGTGTCGATGTGCATTGGATTCGGGCCGATGATGTGCGGACATCGATGGTGGCGGTCGCGGCGGCCTACGGCATGGATGAACACGATCGGCGGCGTGCACGGTCCGACGATTCCTGTGCTCGTGACCTTGCTTGGCGTCATCTGGACAGCGCGAACAGGCCGTGGTTGCTGATCTTCGACAATATCGACGATCTACGCGGCGATGGCCTGCTGGGACGTTCCGGTGACCGGTACGACGGTACCGGCTGGATTCGGCAGAGCAACGCGGGTCTGGTGGTGGTGACCACTCGCCGTGGCGATCAACTACCGTGGGGCGACGTTGCGGAACTACATCGGGTCGAGGTCCTCGACGGGGAGGCCGGCGCCGGGTTCCTGTGCGAGCTGGCACCCGGCGCCGGAGCACACGACGACGCGATCCAACTGTCCTTCCAACTGGGAGGCCTGCCGCTCGCACTGCGCCTGGCCGGCAGCTATTTGGCCTCACCACTGGCGAGATACCGGTCGTTCACCGCGTACAGCGCGGCGCTCCGAACTGATCTCGAACTACTCGACGCCGGCGAACCGCTCGCACAGCATTTCGGCGACGAGGCCTCCGCCCGACGCTCGGTGCGCCTGACCTGGGAGCTGTCGCTACGACTACTGGAAAGCCACGGACAGGCGGCGGCACGCCCCCTGCTGCAGCTGCTGTGCTGCTTCGGTGCGCCACATCCGATCCCGCTCGAATTGTTATCCACTGGGCCGGAATTGACGATGTTGGGACCCCCCGTCGCCGAGCTTTCCCAGACCGCGGTGGATCGCACGGTCCAGAGTCTGCAGACCTATGCGATGGTCGACCATCCCGACCGGTCGGCCGGTGCGATAACCGGCGCCTGTGTGACGCTTCATCCGCTGCTGGCGGAGGTCGTATCCGCCTCCTGCGACCAGACCCACGATGCAGTTCCGATATGGCGCTGCGCCGCCTCGCTGCTGCGGAGGTTCGCCCCCGAAACCACCGAACCCGGCGATCGCGAACGCTGGCGACTGCTGCCGCCGATGTGCCGGCACCTTCTGGAACGCGCCCCAGTCGAGCCGGACGACATCCTCACCACCACAATCGACATAGGAAACGAATGCGCCGCATACCTCATCCACACCGGCGCACTCCGGGATGCACACGCTATGAGCACACGCACCGTCGATCGACTCGCGCACCTTTCCAAGCGGAAATCAGAATACATCGAATTGCGGCTGAAGACTCGTTATGTTGCCGCCACGGTAAATTTCGAAAGCGGTAATGTCGGCGTCGTCTGCGGTGAACTGCGCACACTCCTGAACGAGGCCCGGCAAACCTTGCCCCCACGGCATTCCGGGATTATCGCGATACAACAAAAGCTGGCGCTTGCCCTGGCGACCGCCGGATCGAGCGCCGAATCCGAACGACTGTACCGTGAACTGCTCGACAACCATGCGGCAGACGACGGCTCGCAGCAGGAACTGGCGACTCGGTTCGGATATGCCCGCCTGCTCGACTCCATGGGACGCTTCGACGAGGCCGAGAGGCAACTGCGCACCGTTTTGTCGGCCCTGCGAGCGATCGATCGAGCACACTCGCACAGTGCGGCCATTCTCGCTGTTCGCACTTCTCTGGCCAGTGTCTGGGCGGGCCAGGGCAGCCTGGATCAGGCACGAAACGAGCTGACCCAGATTCTCGAAGCTCAGGAACAACTCTATGGACCCGCCAGCCCGCTGACTCTCACCACTCGGATGACGCTGATGGCAACGTTGCGGGGACTACTGGACACCGACGCCGCGGATGCCCAGCTCAGTCAGATGCTGCGGATTCAACGAGACGCCCTCAACCCCGAACATCCCTTCGCATTGATCAGCTACGCCAGCCTGATCGGCCAGCAGGCCAGTGAAGCCAGTGAAGACCCGATCGCTATTGAACACAGCTTGCTGGTAGTGGCCGACACCATGGCTCGAGTGACAGGGGAAAACAACCCGATCGTGCTGGGGATTCGGGCGCGCGCGGCGGCCCACCGCGCTGCCCACGATCCAGTCGGTGCCGAACAAGTTGTCGAAGACCTGCTCGACACGCAAACACCGCTGCTCGCATCCACGCACCCCTCGATGCTGGCCATTCGCAAAGTGCACGCACTACTGGTCGCGAAGTCCGGCCAGGACAATCCCCGGGCACAAACGCTGTTGCTCGATCTCCTGCGGGACAATGTACGCGCGGTCGGCAATGACGTTCCCCAAACGATAGATGTGCGAATCGCGGTGGCACACATCCTCCGGAGGAATGGCGATCTGGCCGGCTGCACAGAACAGTTGCGCGAATCGATCGCAGCACTGCAGCGGCTGTTCGGTCCGAACCATGAGAAGACATGGCCTACCCGGGCGATTCTGGTGCAAATACTGTGCGAGCAGGAGCGTTTCACTGAAGCCGCGCAAGAACTCGACTCGCTGGTGCAGTCGACGGAAGCCGCGCAGCCGGACTCGGCGAATTTCTTGCAGCCGCGGCTGATGCGCGCCCAGCTCCGATTCGTAATGGGCGAAATCGCCGAAGCCGAAGAAGATCTCAGAACGATGCTGAGTTCGCTGCAAAGCCTCCCCGGCCGAGAGTACGAAATCCAGATCATGCGCTGGTTGCTCTGCGACGTCGTCCGAGCGGACGGGGGACGTCATGCCGAAGCCGAAGAACTGCTCACCGATGTTGCGAGCACGCTGACCGAACTCGATGACCCCGGCGCTGACCTGGTCATGGTGCGATTGGAACTGGGCGAGCTGTTGCACGAGCGCGGCAAGCCGGTGGCGGCTGAACGACAGCTGCAATTGGCCCTTGCGGGAATTCCGGATGAGGACCTCTCCGGTCCTGTCGCGACACGTGCGCAGCGGGGATTGTCGATTGTCGCCCAGGAAATCGCGGCCATCGAAGACTCCCCGGGTATGAACTCGGCGGGTCTCCAAAACGAGGAAACCTCAGCAGGGCATGCCATCGATGCCGTCGAGGGCGGCCACGCCGAGCGCCCGGTAGCCGACGTCGATTCGCCCGACGGCGGTTCCTCGCTGTCTTACATTCGTGATGCCCAGCAGCGGCCTCGGATGGTCCGACAGACCGGTCGCGGTTCCGCGGGTCCGATGGGAGGTGATCAAGAGTTCGCGAGGACCCTGCTGGGGGCCGGATGCGGTGTCCCCGCCGCTCCGGGTGTGTCCGCGACACCTGATGCGATCTCCTCCGATCTGCGACTCCGGCTACTCGAACTGCAGCGAGCGCGTGACACGGTCCGCGATGTAGCAGCCGATATGCGGCTGTGTAAGCAGATCGCGGAATTGGCCGGCAGACGCGACCGACCGGAGGTGGATCGTGCGTATGCCCGTCACCGTTATGGGCAGGTCCTGTGCGATCTCGGGTTTCCGGCCGCGGCTCGCGGGTGGCTCACCGCCGCCCTTGCCGGTTACCGGCGGCTCGGCAGTGTACCGCTGGACGATCAGCTGGAATGCATGGTGGACGCCGCGCTCCTCGAGGCCGCCCTCGACACAGTCCGCGCGCGAACCCCACGCCTGGCCGATGTCCACACACATGTGGCCGAGGCACTGGGTCCTACCCATCATCTTGTCTTGCGGCTGCGGCGCGGCTTGACCGAACTACTTCTCGCACCTCATGACTCGCGCGCTGCACGGGAGCAGCTGAGCGACATCCTCGCCGAGCACCGGCGATCTGGATACAACCTCCCAGAAACAGCGTCGGTACTGGCCGCCTTGGCGTCCGAGGTATCGGCCGAGGGAGACATCGCGACCGCTACACAGTTGTACGACGAGGCCCTCGCCATACTCGGCGAGCATCTGCCGGGGGATCATCCCCGGATACTGGTCGTCCGGGCAGCCCGCGCCGCCGCAACAGAAACGACTCGGTACACCGCTGCGGTATCCCAGCTGACATCCGTGTTGAACAGGCAGCTACTGCGTCGCGGCCGCGGCCACCCCGAGGTCGCGGATACTCGTGTGCGGTTGGCTCGCTGCCTTGCCGACGACGACAAGCAGCTCGCGCAGCAACAGCTGCAGGCCGCCATTCGCAGCCTGCAGCTCCGATGGGGCGCAGGACACCCCTCCGCGCGTGCGGCCGTGAGCATGGCTGCCCGAATCACATAAGACGATGGTTGCGACGAGTGGATCCATCCGGGTACACAGCGCGGGATCACATGTCGTCACGCCACGGTATGACTTTGCGGTGCGCTTGCGTGGCCTCGTCGTAATCCTTCAAAGCCCTGCCCAGTTCACCGTCTACTCGTTCCAACGACGACTGCACTTGCCCGAGAATGCGACGAGCAGTTTCGAGGACCGAACCATCTCGCTGCCCGATGCTTTCATTGCCGTCGGCATCGTCGTCGATCCGGATCAAACGTTGCAGCACTTCGTTGTTGGCCGACGCATACGCCTGCAGAGCAGCGATCCGGGACGCGTGCAGGTCGCGTAGCTGCGCCAATTCGGTGGCCGCATCGGCGCAGCGTTGTGCTGCGGCAATCCGATCGGATTCGCCCCTTTGAATTTGCTCCAGCGCCGCACGGGTCCGTTCGTCGAGCGTGGCCCGCCGTTGTGTGCTCAAGGTCACGAGCTGTTCGGCGGTGTCCCGCAATGCTTGCTCAGCCTCGGCCGTCTCGTCGATCATCGCATCATGGTGCTGAATGAGCCGGTCATATTGTTCACGCACTTCCGGCAACGCTTCCGAAAGCTCACGCAGACGGCTCAATTCGCCCAAGCGGCTGGATAAACGTTCATACTCCACACTGCTCGCGGCCAATTCGTCGGCCGCCTCCTCCGCCGACTGCAATTCGAGTCGGGCTAAGGTGAGCTGCTCGGACAGCACGGTCAGGGCAGTGACCTTCTCCTCGAGATACACGCGTACGGGTTCACCGATCAAGGCCGTGTCGGCCAGCGCGGTAACATTGCCGACAAGCTGGTCTACCCCGCCGAGCGCGTCATCCAAGGCAATCACCACCTCGACCGCAGCGGAGTCGGCCTCGGCGTCAGCCAGAGCTGCGGCAACGGTTGCAGCCGACCATTCGATCGCATACTGCAGCACTCGCAGGCCGGCGCACCGGTCGGCGTCGTCGGTGACAATGTCCTGGATCATTACGCGAGGGTCGTTCATCGTCATGGCCGGATTCGGAGGGGTGCGCGGTGGATGGCGCCGGTAGCGATGTCACGAAATTGCAACGCTCCGTGGGCTGTTCGGCGGGTCAGCAGGTTCACTTCATAGCGTCCGGCCGGCAGGCGTGGGCCTCCGTCGACGGTGTTGTACTCGAGCCAGGGGCCGACGCCGCGGTCACGGATTCGCACCAACCGTCCCACCTCCTGGTCATCGGCGACTTCAATTGCGAGCCCGGTCGTTTCGGCCGCCGGTACCGGCAACACTACTGATTCGAGTCGGCCATGATGCGTCCGGTGGGCGAGAAGGCCGATCGTGTTCGGAAACGTAGCGTCCACCCGGATCTCGCCCGCCGCGATGCGCCGCGCACCGACCGCCGCCGACCACGGCGGAACGATCCGAACCGAATCAGTCACCGCCGCCGCGGTGCGGGCAATGGCTGAGACGACCGGTCCGATCGCATTGCCACCGGTGATCACCAGGTCGGGGAGCAGCGGCTCGGTGATGCGGGCCAGCAGATCGGCAACGACCCGGCTTCCCTGCGCGGCGATCGGGTGCAAGATCGCTGCCAGCTCCTCGGCGCGGATCGGGCCGCACCCACCGCCCTCTGGGTACACGATCGCCTCACGATAGCGCGGGAATCGCTCGGCACGATCCAGAATCAGCCGGGCGCGCCGGGCGTGGAGGTACCGCTCCGCGTGCAGAAGTGGGGCCTGTTCCATCCTCGATCGCCTGTCGCTGCCAGTGAGCCATGCCGCCACCGGATCCAGGTCGGAGATCGCCGCACATTCGGAGTCCAGGACTCGAAGAGTGTTCCCGGTCCGCAAGCACACCGCAGCGGTCACCGAACCGGCTCCCACATCGCATAGCAGCGAGCAGCCGTCGGGGCCGTCCTGGGCGGCCGCTAGGCAGGGGATCGTCGACTGTACCTGTACCCTAGTGAACGTTGCCCTGCTCAGCGCTTCAAGCCTGGAGTAGGTCGCGCTGGCCGCCTGGGACGAGTCTTCCGGTGTGCCAGTTGCCCACCGATCAGAGACCGCGACAACGAGGGTGGTGGGTCGCACGTCGATCGCGGCGGGGTCGGGCAATCCGGACCGGACGAGTGCCGCCAGCGTGGGCGCGGTGCGGTGGTGGAGCTTTGTGGTCGGTGTCGGTCCTTGCCACGGCGACTTTGATGGATCCACAACTACCTTGGTGCACACTGAGCCGATATCGATCCCTATAGGCACGCCCGGGTGGCTGCTTCCGCGTCCGGAATTCAAATCCCTCAGCCTCCGATGGCCCGTCGGAGCCAGCTCCGCCCGTCTCGGCTCTGCTGCTGGAATTTCTTGAGAGTCTCGGATACTTGGCCGAAGAGTCTGGGTAACGGCGTTTCCAGGATGGCAGGTTCATCACGGCCGGGCGTCCTGTCGGCCGCAAGCAGCAGAGCTCGCACCACAAGTTCGAGTTGGGCTGCCGCGTCGGCGACAAGCCGCCGATCGTGATCGGATTCGACCGATCCGAGCCGACGGTCCAAGTATGCGCGCAGCAGCTCTAGGCCAGGTGCGTACGGTCGAGGATGCCGCGTACGCCGGGACAGCAGCGCGGTGGTTCGGCTGGCCACATGGAATGCCCGGTCGGGGGCGGCAAACCACCATGGGCTGCGGACCGCGGGAGCGATTTCTTCGGGCAGCGCTCCACTGCTGACGTATTGCGCTATGGCAGTCGCGACCTCCTCTACGCTCGCGTCGCTAGCCAGAAGTTGCCTCAGATTCATTATGTTCCTCGTCTTTACGTCCAATACGTCGGGCTGCGCCAGCAGCGGTTGCCATCGACGGAGGTCGGGTGCATCCAACAGCTGACCATTGCTGTGGCTGATCTCGGTGCAGACGGCCCGGAGCACTGATGCCTTACCGGTGACCGACGAACCACGGGGATGGATCAACTCCCACAGCATCGGCAGAATCGAATCGGCTTGCCCAGTCCATCCGACACCGAGCGTGGTCGCCACAAAGCTGATGAACCGATCTCGTTGCACCTGTGACCAGTCGTCACGTCCGGATATCTGTAGTACCCCTTGCCGATATTGCCACGAATCGAACCGAGGTCGGACCCGTTCTCCGTATCGGTACAGCGTGAAGTCGATCCATACCTGCTGAATGTCGTTGCACTGCAAGGGCTGCCGCAGCAATGCGAGCAGCGCGCGCAGTGGAGGGTCGGTGCCGCGGTACTCCGGTTCCACGTCGTAGAGCACTGGTAGCACCGAGCCCAGCAGGGCATCGAAGTCGGTGGCAGACAGCCGTTTCCGAGCTGCTTCCAAAAGCGCGCGGACGATGTCCGGATCGGTGCGCCACCAGTGGGCGACGTCTTCGGCCAGAAGGGGATCCGACCGCACTCGCAGGCCGCGGTAGAAGACGTCGCTCAGCCTCCCCCACGGGGAGGCCGACGCCCCGGCTTCGTTCAGTGCGTACATCCAGTCCCTGTCCGTTTCACTGGAATTCACGAACAGCAACTTGGCGATTCTACGGGTCAATCGCGGCGATTCGACAACAATACGCGCCAATGGCTGCCACCAGGACTGGTCCTGTCGAGTTATGTTGATGAGTGCCGCCACCGGAATGTCGCTGCCGAAGACGCCGAGGCGTCGTCGATCAGCTTCTCCTATCGCGACAGCGCCCTGGACTGTGGCATCGATTTTCGAAGCAAAAGGCCCGAGCCACCGCAAGGTTCCATCGGTGGAATCGGCTTCGAGTGCGCGGATCATCGCGCCCGTCAGATCCTCGTCCGAGCAATCCTTCCGCTGGTGCCGCAGGACTTCCTGCAGTTCGTGCAGTTGGCGGATGTCGGCGCTGTCGAGCAGTGCGGACATGATCTCGCGGCGTTCTCCTTGTGGCAGTCGCGAAAGGTTTCCGTTCTCATGCAGTCGCAGAACCAGCGACGGCCGCAGAGATCGCGTGCGGGCGTCGGCCAGAACGATGCTCGCCAGATCCAAGTCTTCCAGATCCCGCGACACCGTTTCCGCGTCGCGGTTATTGGTTGTCACCAGCGTTGCCAGATGGGCGAGCACGGCGTCGGGGCCGTGTATCTGGCGGAGCCGCCGTAACGACTGTGCATAACGTGACGCCGGAGATGACAGCGGGCGGCCGGACAGCATCGGTTTGGTCGGATCGAGGATGACGTCATCGGCTTTCCCAGCTGCGGTGAACGTCAGCGCCATACCGTGATTCGCGCCCGAGTCAGCCCATATACTCGCGCTCAGCCAAGCTCTGGCACCAGCTGGCAACCAGCGCGCGACCGAGTCCAGCAGAATCAGCCGATCCCGCACATCGATGGTTTTTTCGACGATCGCGACCGGCCCGTCGAGTAGCGCGGCAGCCGCCTGGACGAACAGATCCGCGTCTGGTTGCCCCGCCTCCCGACATGCGCCGGAGGATTGCAACGACAGCTCGAATGCGCTGCTACGCAAGGGATCCGCATCGTCCACGAGAGGTTCGGCCGCGACGACGGCATCGTAGAGATCGACGAATCCACAACCCGCCCGAAGGAAGTCGTCGATCGGCACACAGAAGAACCGATTGGTGACGATCCGGCGACGGGCGGCATCCACATTGTCGGTCCATGATCGTATGACGATGCCCAGATATACCTGCTCGGTTCCCTTCGCTCTGACCGGCGTGAACCACACCCAGGGAAGTCCAGCGGGTGGCGGATCATGCAGTGGTGGCGAGTTGCCGGGACTGCGACGAATAATGGCACCGAGCTGCTTCACGGTATAAGGGCCCCGGCTCGAGGCGAGGACGGAGTATTCGTCGTACGACCCCGGAGGCTTGCTGATCGTTGCCCAGCCGGCAACAACGCGCGACGTCACCGTTTTGCTTTCAAATTGTCGAACAACCAGATGAGCGGTTCGATCACATTGAGGGGATGGACCTTACCCCGGATTCGGAAATCACCATCGCCGACCTGTTCGACATTGTGCGGATCACGCGCTTGAAACCTTCCGTTCACGCTGTAGAATCCGATCGAAGACGTCACAAAATATTTTACCCGGTCTTCGTAGAAGTACCTTTCGAGTGCTTTTGCGACCAGGTTCGTATTAGTATGGTCGTCTTTGCAGAGCTCGTGAAAGAACTCACCGGCCCGGCCGTCCTCTACCATGGGGAAATACGGTGGCGCGGTATCCCGAACCGAGTAACCGCGTCGGAATGCCTCCTGATAGACGTACGGCTGGTCGAATTTGGTAATGCATACGGCGACGCAGTGCGGAAGCCGCGTGCCGTGATAGCCAGGTTGGAATATCCGTGACGACAGCTCCTCCAGCGTGCCCTGAAAATACTTGAATGCGTCGCCCAGCCGGACGTCACGTCCAGGATCGAACAGATACACGATGCCCTGGCACGCCTGAAGGTGGTCCAGCATCTGAGTCCGATCGGACATTTCGTCGAACTCGATCGGGTCGGTATCGGCGAACTCGAGATCGGGCTCTTCGTCGGCGCCGGTATGGTCCGGCGCGTGCGTACCGCCGGGCACATCCAGCACATCCAGCTCGAATGCCTCGCGAGCCGTCATCGGTTGCCGCCGTCCCAGACCACCGGGGAACCTGGGGCTACCCGGGACGGACCGCTCGCCGGTGAATCGGAAGGTCATCCCGTTGGCGGCATCCGTGGCTGTCGGGAAGACGCGCTGATCGGCCAGCAGGTCGGTCATCTGCTGTAGAAAACGGCTGGACGGGCCATCGGTGCCGTTCATGATCCAATTGCCGGGGCGGCGGCTCAACAGAGTGGCGATTTTCAGTGCCGCGAGAAATGTCGTCTTGCCGCTGGCCGGCGGTCCCCACATGCCGAGGCGAAGCTGCACCGGCGGATCTGGCTGCGAGTTTGTCATACGCTGTTCTCCTGCTATTTCCGGTAGCTCAAGATGGGAAAATTCAACGGAGCCGCAGGAGGCTCCGGCTCGATCAGCCCGGCGCGCGCCGCCACATCCGCCGCGGTGGCATCGTCGAGTAACACCGTTCTGCCTGGCGGCGCCAGCGCACGCCACACCGTGTTCGCCTCCCGGCTGGCGGGACTTCGCTTCGCACACCATTCCGGGCGATCCCACACCGCCGAGCGCACGACGTCGAACCGTCGAAGCCAAGTGAGATGACCTCGCCAATCGTGGCGATTGGGGCAGGCAGCGACCAGACCATCCTGAGCAGGATGCGGCGGGCGACCGCCGATGATCACCAGCCGTCGCGTCACCGCGGGCGTTCGCCAAGTCAACCGCCGCGCTCCGGCGAGGGCATCCTCGAGCGGCGCGGCCAATGATTCCAATACTCGAGAAGCAGCGAACTCTCCGACGGTGGTGCGGGCGTCGGACAGCGGGCCGAAGTCACCACCCCGCAGCACCGACTGCGGACGGCGTCCCAGGTGATCGTCGTACCCGAGCACGGCGACGCGGACGCTCTCCGGCCTCGGGTGGTCCCGTTCGAGCAGATCGGCGATCTCACCGACGAGTTCGCGACGCCGAGTGACTGCCCCAGGATTGCCCGCGAGCTCGATCACCACGGCCAGATCCAGGCCGACACGGTCGGGCTGGTAAATCGGCGGGATCCGGTCGAGTAGGCCGGTCCACGACTTCACTGTTTCGCGGCGAGCGGCGGTCGGCGCGATCAGCGATATGACTCCAGGACGTTCGAGCGTGAACTGAAGGCGCCCGGCGCAGTCACCGGGCGGACAGCGCCAAACGCTCACCGGGACGGCCTGCCGCGGCGAGGTAACCGCATCTCCCCCTACCACGGCGATGATCAGATCGGTCGCGGTGTCCGGGACCGCGATGTCGAGCGGCGCCTGTCGCGCTGCCGACGCGGTGTCTCCGGGACGGAACAGTGGGTGCACGTAGGGATGTGTGTTGCCGTCGTCATCGACGGCCACGGCGACCAGACCGTATCCGATACGCGACGGGAGCCGCGACGTCGCCGCGAGCAACAGGTCGGCAGCCGATTCCGGACCGGTTGGTTGTACGGTCTCGAACGCCGCGGCTATCCGGTCCGGCAGCGACCAGCCCGGTAGGCCGTGGAGGACCACGATCCGTTCGTCGGCGTCTCCGCTGATGCGCTTCGGAGGCACGAGTTGGGCGTCGACATTCGGAATGATGGCTGGTTCGCCGTGTGCGTCGCTGCCTACGCCTCCGGCCAACCGGAACATCGCGCCGTCGTGGTCTTCGGGCAAACCGGTAACCAGTGCCTGCCACGGCACCAGCCGGTCCGGTTCGGCCGGAATGGCCGCACCGGCCGAGTCGATCCGCAGACGGCATATCCGGACACCGGTTTCGGCGATGTCGACAACGGTCAGGGTTCTGGTGCCGGGCGCGTCGCCGCCCAGCCACCGAACCGCGTCGGCGAGCGCATCCGGCGAGCCGCTCCGGCGAGCGGTCGCCGATTGCCGTCGCGCGGCGGCTATCTCGTCCTCGGTGGCGCGCCCACGCACCAACTCCAGCAGGCGACGTAGCCGAACCTCGTCACCACGGTCGGGAAAGCCACTGGCGCGGGCGGCCGCGACTACGTCGTAGCGGCAAGCCGCCTCGGCGAGCTCCTCGTCGAATCGTTGCCTGTGCTCGTCGGTGATGCCGCCGAGCCACGGGCCCGCCCGCAGCACCCAGCGGCAGCGCGGGCACACCGCCTCGTCGGAGATATCGCGCAAGCACACCGGGCACATCGCCGAAGCCGGAGCGGTCATCATTGCTCCGGATCCGGGACATCGATGGGCAGAACCTGCCGGGTATGCGCGTCGCGTTGCTGCGGGGGCACCTTCTGTAGGCGAAGAGCCCGGCGGCCTTCGATGTTGTCGAACAGCAGTTGACGCACTGTCCGTGCGTTGCCGAACCGGGCCCCGTCCGCTTGCCGACGGGCCTCGAGCCAGCGCACCGCCTTGGCGTGCACACCCTCGGCCAACTCGAGTCCTTCCGCTGCCGCCATCCGCTCGAAGATCAGGCGCAGCTCCGGCACCGTGTAGTCGGCGAAGTCGAGACGTATGAGACGGGAGGCGAGTCCGGGGTTTGTCAGGAGAAGCTGTTGCTCCATCAGGTCGGTATAGCCCGCGAAGATGACCACCAGCCGTTCCCGGTATTCCTCCATCAACACGAGAAGTTCCGCGATCGCTTCCGGTCCGAAGTCTTGGCTGCCCCGGCCGGCGAGCTCGTATGCCTCGTCGATGAAAAGCACTCCATCGAGCGCCTCCAACGCCTTCTCCCGGGTCTTGGGCGCGGTCTGCCCGACGTAGCCGGCCACCAGATCCGCCCGTCGCGCGACCACGACATGCCCCGCGGCCAACAGCCCGAGTGACCGGAATACCTTGCCCATCAGCGTTGCGACAGTGGTTTTTCCGGTGCCCGGCGATCCGAGGAAAGCCATGTGCGGCGCGGCAGCCCGACTCCTACGCCCGGGCTCCTCACGGCGGATTTGTTGGATCGCGGCAAGCTGACGGACGGCGGCTTTCACCGACGTCAGGCCGACCAACGGCGTGAGTTCTGCCAGCACCTCGTCCAGCGTCGGCGCTTTGTCCGCGTATCGCCGATACCGCTCGGGAAGGTCGTCGACAGTCACCGGTGGGACAGCCGTTCCGGGCACGAAGTCGATTCGGCTGGCCCAGGTCCGCTTGATGTCCTTGGCCAGCTCGCGCATCGTGCGACCGTTCCCGAAGCGTCGGTTACGAGTGCGATGCATGTCGGCCACGACGGCACGCAACGTCTCCACCAATTCCGGCGTGCAGGTCAACGTGTGTTCGGTGGTCAGCTGTTGCATGAGAATGGTGTGTAGTTCGTCCGGGCCGTAGTCGGGGAACTCGATTCTGTTTCCCTCCGGGAATCGGCTGGCCAGGCCCTCGTTGGTGGCCAGGAACTCCGCCATGCGGTCGGGGTATCCGGCGACGATGACCGCAAGCCGGTCGCGGTGATCCTCCATCGCGGTGAGCAACCGCGTGATCGCTTCCGGACCATGCCCCGCGGCCAACCCGTAGGCTTCGTCGATGAACAACACGCCGTCCAGGGCCCGCCGCACCACGGCCGCCGTGCGTTCGGATGTGCCGCTGACATAGCCACTGACGAGATCGTCGACTGACGCCGCGACGAGATGCCCGCCGGCGAGTAGCCCCATATCTCGATACAACGCCGCCACCATGCGGGCTACCACGGTCTTACCGGTGCCGGGATTTCCGGTGAACACCAGGTGCAGGGTCGGCCGCTCACCGCCACCACGACCCGTCGCACGCAACGCCGCCTCTGCTTCCAGCAACGCGCGGTGCTCGGCGAGGAAGCGTTTGACCGGCGCCAAGCCCACCATCGCTTCGAGTTGTTTCCAGAGATCCCCACTGGGCTGGACCTTCTCCACGTACAGACCGTGGTCGTCGAGTGCGTCGACGGTGAGCGGAATGCGTCGTTCAGCGAAGGACTCCAGGTTGGGCAGCCATATCTTGACCGGCAGTCGTTGTGCGGCCATGGCCTGCGTCAGGTGCTCGAGCGCTGCCCAATCCCCGACCTCCAGGCCGCGCATCAGCCGCGCATAATGCACCACTCGGTGCAGTTCTGCCGGGGCGGCCTCCCCGACCGTGGTGACCGCGGGGGCCGCCGCCCGTTGCCCCAGTTGAATCAAGTGGTCCTCGAGTTCCGGCAAACCACTGGGTCCGCGGATGAGGTCGATGACAGCGGTGAACTCGTGCCGCGCGAACAGGAGCACGCAAGTGTTACGCGGTCCGACCTCCCCGCTGCTCCAGCGGCGGAACATGTCCGCCGCAGCCCGATGAACAGGTACCGGCATATCCGACAGCCAGGTCTGTGCATCCGGCACCACCACCGCGGTCCGGACCGAATGCTCGGTCATCAGCCCATCGATCATCTCGAGCCGCTGCGGATCGCTCGCCGTCGAGCGGTCGCGTGCAGAGATCTTCCCCGGCCGTTCGTGGCCGGTGCCTCCGGAGTGTGGCGTGTCGAGCAGCATCAGCCGCCCCAGGGGCCCTCCGAAGCGACCGGTGGTGACAACCCCTGCGCGGCGTGCGGTTTCGTCGGTTTCGGCTCGGGTCAGCTCCCGGGAGCGTCGATCCCGGAAATAGACCGGCCGCCGATAGTCGCTGTAGACGATGCGTTCGTAACCGGCGAAATGGAAGATCTCCCAGAGTAGTTCCTCGATCGTCCGGGGCAGGAGATCGGCGCCGACGAGCATGTCCGTGACTCCGGACCCGTGGATGATCCACAGTGGCTCACCCGGAACCGGTCGGAGGGCGCCGCGGAACCGCTCGCAGAATGCCGCTGGCACCGGAAAGTCCTGTGCCGGCGACGAGACCGGATGGTCGGGCGGCGTCACCATCGTCTGGTTCGGTTTCACACCGAGAGATTCTCGGAACCGGTGGCGGGGGCTGGCTCCGCACTCCGGACGAGCCGGGATACGTCGTTGCGGGTTCGGTCCGGCTCAGCGCCTTCTTCTGTCGTTCGCAGGTCGATACCGGTTCGATCCAGCACGCTCTCGTGAATCGACTCGGTGCGCAGCCTGCGCTCCTCGGTGCTGGCGTCGGTGTCGAAGTTGTGCAGCCGCACTGTGGGTGGCGCCGTTTCGTCGGGGCCGGGGGCAACTTCGACCACGATCTCCCCGCGGCTGGCCCGGTTGGTGCTCTTCGCCAGGAATGCCGCACGCTGATCGCCATCAACGTATCCGGCGTCGCCGTCGACGACCTGATAGTGGTGGTGGCGATCGAGAGCATCAGTGATGAGTTCGGCGAGGTTCGCCCGCAACTGCGACGAGCGCAATGCCGTCATGGCGGCAACGACCACGGAATCGAGCCGCTGATCCAGTTCCGGAATGGTTTCGGCGATCATCTGCCGCAACGTCTCAGCTGTCGGTGGAGACTCGTCGTCGCGCACCTGAACCAGTAAGGCATCGACTTCACCCGCGAGGCGACGCAGCGCTCCTCGTGACCAGTGGTCGACATCGGGTGGTTTCACCGTGGCGTCCGTGCCGAACGCCGCCGCGACATCGAGTGTGGAATTGTCTCTGACGAAGCCTTGCAACTGAAGCAGGTCCCGCTCGGCAGCGCAACGCAGCGCACGCCATTCGGCGTCGAGCACAATCAATTCCGCGCGCAGCGCGCTCATCGCGCGACACAGCCCCCGCGCATCCGACAACAGGTACGCCGGGGTGTCGTGTCGCAGATCCTCGTGCAACGCCGCCGACTGCGTATCCAGTTCATCCAGCCGGCCCGGCAGATACCGTTCATGGGGGAGAGCGATCACCTGCGCCCGGAGGATCTCGACATCGCGAAGGTATGCCCGGGTCAGTGCCTCCGCGCGATCACGCTCACCGGACAGCCCGGAAATCTTCCGTTCGAGATCGTTGACTCGTCGATTGTGTTCGGCACGTTCGGCATCGAGCGACCGCTGGAATTCCTCACGTTGTGTCCGCAATGCCTGAGCGGTTTGGTTGCGAAGGCGCGACTGCGACGTACGCACTTGGGTGAGCAGCGCCTCCGAGGTCTCTTGCAAGCGCTCTTCCGTGCGCGCCTCCGCCTGCCGCATGTCTTCGCTGAGATCAGCGAGTGCGTGCTCGAAATCCGCGTGACGCGCATCGATCTCGGCGCGGGCCCGGGCGATGCTCCGGTCGGTATGTTCGCCGACCCGGCGCAGGAGGTTCGGTAGGTCGCGTCGTACTTGCGCGAGCTTGCCCGCATCGGCTTGCAGCCGGTCCCAGTCGGATTGGTCGACAAAGATGCGCTTACGACCGCTCACCAGCACTCCACCCCTAGTCGATGCCGGACCCGAATCCGCGATTCCGGTCCCGTCTTGACGCCGAGTATACGGCAGCTTTCCCGCTACCAGCTTGCAATTGTCAGGTCACGAAACCTTCACTGCGACAAAAGAACCAAGCGGTCGGCAAACGATTCGCACCCGCCGTGGGCCACCGCGACGTCACGTGCGGCCAGTCGCGCTGCACGTCGCACATCCCGCTGCTCGTCATGGGCCAGTGCACCGTAGAAGCGAGTGCAGAAAGCCACTCCGCAATCGGCAGGAACCGTTCCCCGCCAGCCGATTACCGTTTCGGCTACGTCGACGAACTCGGCCAGAAATTCTTCGCCGTCATCGACCGAGAACACCAGCACACGGATCGGCGGCGCACCGTATTCACGAGATAGGCTCATACGTCGCGCAAGCGTGTCGACCGACACCACTTGCGGATCCTCAGCTGGATTTTCCAGGATCAGGGTACGGTTCTCCGCCCGATACTGCCCGCACACATGCACGATCTGCGGGTTCTCTGTCATGAGTGCGCCGATATCTGTTGCCGCGGTGAGGTTCCGAGCCGTGACTCGCAGGAACCCGGCCCGCGTCACTCGGTGGATCGCCCGAAACTCTCGATCGGCGCGCAGTCGCTGCAACGCGATATCGAATGGGCTGGCACCCAGCAGGACGACCGACCATTCGCCGCCATGGTGTATCCGGCCAGTGTCAACCGATGGCAGCGCCGGAACAGTAGCGGCGATGGGAGGTGCGGGATATTTGCTGCTTCCGGTCAACGCGCGCAACAGATTCTCCGCACCCGGCACGGTGAACTCGAGCACCCGATACACGCTGCCGGAAACCGGGGACAGGAACGCCGGCACGCCATCGACATCCTCACCCGGCAGGATGACCGGCAGAATCCGCTCGAACCATCGCCGACGATCCCGATACACCAACTCACGCAGCAGAGCAGCCTCGAAGGTCACACCTCGGCCGGTACCCTCAACCAAGCCCTCGTCGGCATGCCTGCGATACGCCGACGAGGCAGCGACGAGGATGTAGTCGGCTTCGTCGATCTGCTGGTGCATCCACGTCGGCCAGTCCTGCCGACGCACCTGCTCTGGCAGGTCGAGACGAGCATCGATACCATTCTGCCGCAATAAGATCCAAAGATTCCGCACAGCCAGCGCGTGAGCGGGATCCTGTTTGGCGTAGGAGATGAAAGCCCGGATCGGCTTGCCGGCGTGCACCGTCATCTCACTACGGCCCTTCCTCGGCGGCCCGCGGCCCGGCATGGCGGTCGAGCGCTTCGTCGAGGGCTGCCAGCAGCCCCGCTGGGGGCACTCCAATGAGCGTGACGGAGCGCTCGTTGATTCTCAATTCGGCTGTACGCGAACGGTTTTCGAAATCGTATCCGACGCCCCGGAGTCGATCGGTGAGGTGGTGGACGACCTGGTTGGTGCTACCTCGAAGCCCCCTGCCGTTGTTCCTTTCCGCCATATATCTGCCATCGATCAATACGTCGATCTCGGATAACAACTCCGCGACCCCCTCGGGCGGGTGAGATCGCAACCGCCTCAGGGTGAATCCGGTGAAGCAGATGACGGTCGTATCCACTCGTGAACGGATCAGACGTACGAACTCGGTCAATCCGGCCGCCTGCAGCATCGGCTCACCGCCGCTGAGGGTCACCCCGTCGATCGGCGGTCCGGACAGCACCTCACCCGCCAACTCCGCGGGTGCGACCAGCCTGGCCTCTTGAAACGGAATCCATTCGGGCGCAACACATCCCTGACATGAAAACGGGCATCCCTGTACCCATACAACGGCTCGTCGACCTGGGCCCAGAGATTCAGCGGTAACCGACACCGCCGCGACATTCAACATACCGGGACCGCCCCCGTACCCTGGAGGCTGCGAAGCCAGCTGCCGACGAGTTCGCCCTGCCCGTTCCTCGATATCCGCCACTGGGTTCTCCAGCCCCGGACTGCCGGGCCCGCTTGTCGGTATTCGAACCCTCGTATCATCGACCGACTCTGGCGAAGCTCGCCAGTCCCCAAATGACCAGCGTCCCGTACAGCGGCGCTATAGACCGTGAGATCCAGATCTGCCACGCGGGCAATCAATGTCGTAGACGCGTCAGCACGCGGCGGTATACCCCAGCATTCGACGGCAGCGGCGGTTGGATCGACGAGAGCCGGGTCCATCTCGAAGACCGGAACCTGAGGTACTGCTCGCACTGCCGCCTCGTAGAGTCGACGGAAAGCGCGCTCCTGGTTCAGGTAGTCGGTGTCGATGACAGCGAAAACGACAATCGCGCCAACAACCAGGACAGCGATCGAATCGACACCTTTGGTCAACGCGTAGCCACAGATCGCGGTAACCACCGGAAGAAGCCAGCCCTTGGTGGTGACAGCAGACGCACCCGCCATCCGAGCAATCGCCGCCTGCAGAAAATCCGGATGCTTTCGACGATCATCCGGATCGACATCGACTGTGCCCACGACCGTCCCACCCGACTCTCGCCTCGATCGACATTTCCCGGCTCGCACCGATCGGATGATCAGGCAGCCGAGGTCAATCGTACTGTCGCACCCGAGTTCGGCATGGGTTGCGTGCGTGCCGCCCCACCGAGTTCCCCGCCCCGGCGCTGCCGAGCAGGCGCAACTCGAACCAAATGCTGTGACATCCAACAAGATCCCCGAAGCGGAGCCTCGGACGCCACGTCCTCGGCCTGCCCACGGCCCGAAGACACTGCGGGAGACCCAGCGAGGTAGCGCAAGCGGCATGCTCATCCTTCTGGACTCCGGTCCTCCACCCCGCAAACTGCATCTCGCTCAGCTGCACCGAATCACCTTCGCACCGGGCGCAGGCGAGTGGAGGATCGGTCTGCTCAGCGAAGGGCCCTGTGACCGGCCTGAGCGGGAGCGAGCGTGGCGGGGCCGGCACCCTCACGACACACCGGGATCGGTCTCGATGGTGTGGTGCCGCATCCGCCCACGCTGATAAGTCGGACGTGCTGCGAACGAGGGCTTCGGCACGCCTCAGGTCGCTGCCTGCCACCGGCCTGGCAATACAGGCCAGTGCCTCGACCTGCTTTCCGGGGCGGGGTGAGGTTCCCCCGCTTTCTCGGAGAGCTTGATGTTCCCCCGGTTTCGTGGAGTCGGGATACTGGACTTCAGGCCACGGGCTGGATGGACGACTGCATCATCTCGTACTCGATCGGGGACCGCATACCAAGGGCCGAATGACGGCGCCGGCGGTTGTGGAAGATCTCCAGGTATTCGAAGATCGCGTTGGCCAGCTCGATCCGGGTCTTCCAGCGTTGCCGGTTCAGTAGCTCGGTTTGCATTCTGCCCCAAAAGGATTCGATGACGGCATTGTCGTAGCAGTCGCCGATCGACCCCATCGACGGCACCAGCCCGGACTTGCGGGCCCGGTCGGTGAAGGCCCAGGAGGTGAATTGCACCCCGTGGTCGGAATGAATGATGGTCCCGGGCTGGGGCGAGCGGTTGGCGATGGCCATGCCCAGTGCGTTGGTGACCAGCGCCGCGGTCTGGGTGGAGTCGATGGACCAGCCGACCACACGCCGCGAATAGACGTCCAGCACGACAGCGCAATACACCTTGCCCCCACGGGTGTAATGCTCAGTTATATCCGTGACCCACAACCGATTTGGCGATAGTCGGGCGAAGTCGCGGTTGACGAGGTCACCGGCGGTCGGGGTCTGGTGCTTGGGACGTGGACGTTTCACCCCGGGCAGCCCCTTGATCGCGGCACGGGCCATCAGCAACTCGATCTGGTTGTAGCCCACGCGGATTCCGAGCCCGAGGCTGAGCTCGGCGTGCACCCGGGGAGCGCCGTAGGTACCGCGGGAGGCGGCGTGCACAGCGCGGATCTGGTCGATCAACCAGGCATGACGGATCGCTCGCTGCGACGGGGGACGGGACCGCCAGTCGTAGAACCCGGATTCGGACACGTCGAGGAGCCGGCACGCGGCCTGCACCGGCAAGCCCTCGCTCGCGATCGTGGCTATGGCCGCGTATCTCCTTTTGGGTCGCCTCCCTGCTCCTTCAGCAGCTCACGGGCACGTTTCAGGATCGTCACCTCCTGCTCGAGCTCCTGGATCCGCCGCTTGGCCGCCGACAATTCGGCTTGTTCCAGCCGGGTCGCGCCCGGTAGCTGGCCGATGTCGATCAGCTCCTGCTTGCGCCAGACGTAGAACGTCTGGTCACTGATCCCCAGATCAGCGGCTACCTGCGCCACCGGGCGACCGGCAGCAACCAGGTCCAGCACCTTGCGACGGAACTCCTCGGGATAACGCCTGGGCACGAACAAATCTCCTTCGATGATGTCGTGACCAAGAAGTCAAGCAAACCAACTCCGTAGAACCCGGGGGAACATCACGCTCTCCGGATTAGCGGGGGAACCTCAGGGCGCGTCGGGTGAGGGCTTCGGCACGATCGACGAACCTAGCGGCGCGGGCGGGGTGGCGGCTGGCCAGCATCTCGCGGACGAACAGGAATGCGCGCCGTGCTGCTCTATGCGGTCGGAAATGCCGCGGGCCAGGCCTTCGGCGCGATCGGTGAGCCCAGCGGCGTGATGAGGGTCTCCGGCAACCAACACCTCGGCAGTACGGGCAAGCGCCGAATCCTTCGTCCCCCGGCTCGTGATGGCGCGGGCGACGGCTTCGGCACGGTCGGGGTCGCTTCGCGCCACCGCCTCGGCACTGCGGGTAAGTGCCCGACATCTCGAGGATGACCAAGGAACCCGCGACCGTCGCAAATTCTTTCGGGCGCAGGGCTCTCGACGCGCGGGCCTACGGTGTCGACCCGCACGTCGCCGGGCCGTGCTCGGCGTCTCAACGCTCAACAGTCGGCCATCAGCTCGAATGACTGGCCGTTTGCGAATCCGCCTCCCTGTTCCGCCCGGCCTCAGCGTCCGGAAAGTTGGAAAAGTTCGGCGATCCAGCCATTCGGCCTTTGGCCGGTGACGACCTGAGCGTCGAGATCTGGGCGATAGGTCTTCATCGCCTGGGTGATGCGATCCGGCTCGTTGTCGAGCGCACCGGAGAATATGCGAAACCCTTGCAGCCGTTTGATGTAGGTGGAGTTCGGGTCGAACGTCCGGCTCCGGGTCAGCTGACTCAGCCGCCCGAGGTACTTCTCCCGATCTCTTGGCGCGATCACGACAGTCGTTAGGGGGCCCGACCTGTCGACCCGGACAGTCGCTATGTAATCCCAGCCGATCACCGGCGTGGCATGACCCCGGACTTCTTCTCCCACAACCCCTTCCGCCGTGATGACCAGCGGCATGGTCCCGGGACCGAGAATCGACGAAAGGATTCCAGCGATTAACGCAACCGCGAACACGAGCCCGAACAGCAAGAAGAACACGATCAGCGCCGCCACGACCCGCGGCAGATCAGGAAGGACGTTCTTGTCGCTGAAGGCCATGATCGGGCCGAGCAGTCCCACAATTGTGCCGAGCAACGACCCGGCACGCAGAACCATCAGCAGCTGCGTTTTCCGGGGCACTTTGAACGAGGTCTGCACGGGCGGCTTCGTGCCATCGCTGCCATCCCGATGAGGGATCGGAACCTGGGCCGGCGTCGTGCCCGCGGGTTCGGTCACGAGCAGTGTGGATGCCAGAGCAGCGCGTGCCAGTGGAACGGTCGGCCTGCGACCCGGATCGGCATCCAACATCTGGAGGAGCAGGGGACCGAGCACACCGGCACGGCGGGGAGGGCGGATACTGTCGTGACCGCCGCCGGTCGTCGGCAATACACCTTCCACTGCCTCGTAAAGCGTGGCACCCAGCGAATAGAGGTCGCCCGCGGAGCCGCGGTCGGCACCAGTGAATCGTTCGGGTGCCATGTAGGCGGGGCTGCCGATCACCGCCCCGGTCGCGGTGAGTTTGGTGTCCTCGTGATATACCGCGATACCGAAGTCGGTCAACATGACCTCTCCCGAGCCCGCGATCATCACGTTCGCCGGCTTGACGTCGCGGTGCACGACGCCCGCAGCGTGGGCGGCACCGAGCGCATCCAAGAGAGCGTCGGCGATCCGGGCGACCTCACCGACAGGCAACGGTCCTCCCGTATCGAGCCGGTCCTTGAGCGAAGGTCCCTCGACGAATTGCATGATCATCCACGGCTGCCCGTCGTCGTCGAGCACGTCATGGACGGACACGATGTGCGGGTTGTCGCGCAGCTGGGCCGCATTACGAGCCTCGCGAGCCGCCCGGACTGCCCGTTCGACCTGCCCGGTCCCCGACGACGGCAGCAGCTCTTTTGCGGCGACATCGACGCGCAGTACTTCGTCGAACGCACGCCACACGCGCCCGAACCCGCCGGCGCCGACAACGTTGATCAGCCGATATCGCCCACCGATCAGCAGACCCGGAACTGATTGCGCCACTGCCCGTCCTCCCCGCGCGATCCCCTCGCCAGTCCGATCAGGATAATCCAAACCGCTGTCGGCGCCCTCCTATATTCAACCTGCTCGTATGCCCTTGGAGATCGGCCGTCGGGCACAACTTCAATTGAGCCCGCGCTGCGGCTGAATCGCACAGCAGTCATCCATCACCGATTTGATGTCGTCGTCCGCACCGCCCGCCCGCGCCGCCTGGTCGCGCCTCGATGCTTAGACCGTGTCTCACATGGGTGTGATTCGTTTTCTGTGCGTTGAGATGGGTTGTGTTGCATCATGATCAGTCGTGGTTGATGCGTTGTCGTTGCGGTTGATGAACCGTCACGAGTAAGGGACCGGCTTCGGTTTCAGACCAGCGCCGGTCGGCGTGGCGATTGTTGAGAGTAGTACGCGGCTTCGTATTCGGCCGGACTCAGGTAGCCCAGTCGCGAGTGCAGGCGGGCGTTGTTGTACCAGTCGGCCCATTCCATGAGCGCGAACTCGACCTCGGTGAGCGTCTTGAACGGGCCGTGCCGGTTGACGACCTCGGTCTTGAACAAACCGATGATCGATTCGGCCAGAGCGTTATCATAGGCGTCGCCGACCGAGCCGATCGACGCTGAGAGACCTTGCAGGGCAAGTGATTCGGTGAACTTCACCGACGTGTATTGCGACCCGGCATCGGAATGGTGGATCAGACCCGGCTCGATCGGGTGCCCGTAATGATCACGCCGCCACACGGCCATGTTGAGCGCCTTGGACACCAGCGAGGTCGTTTTCGTGGCCGCGGTGGTCCAGCCGACGATCGCACGGGAACAGGCGTCGCACACGAACGCCACATACGCCCACCCGGTCCAGGTCGACACGTAGGTGAAATCGGCGACCCACACCAGATTCGGCGCGGCGGCGGTGAAGTCACGGTTGAGCTTGTCACCGGCACGCACGCCGTCCTCGGCCGCGATGGTGGTGCGCAGCTTGCGGCCACGCACTACGCCGTTCATGCCGACTTCACGCATGATCCGATCTACCGTGCAGAAGGCCACATCGTGGCCGCGGCGGCGCAGATATCGGGTCGTCTTCCGGCGTCCATACATTTCCTCCGGTTGGCCTGCCAGACCACGTAATGCGTTCTCCACGTGAGCATCTGCGACGTCGCGCGCCGACGGTGGTCGACGTCGCGCCTTGCGATAGGTCCTCGGCGCGATCTGGATTCCGTGCGCGGTCAGCGCACGACAGATCGACTCGACACCGAAGACCTGGCGGTATTCGTCGATGAACCCGACGATCAGCGGTGTCGCGGGTCGAGTTCCCGCGCGAAAAAAGCCGAGGCCGCTTTCAGGATCTCGTTGGCCTGCTCGAGATCTCGGACCTCTCTACGCAGCCGCGCCAGCTCCTCACGCTCGGCCGCCACCAACCCCGCACCGACCTTGCCGGCCGGCGGCGCACCCTGGGCGAGCGCCTTCTTCACCCACACGCGCAATGTCTCGTAATGCACGTCCACCAGCGGGCCGATCGCGCGCGCGGCGGCATACGGGGATTCGAACTCATCGAGGCGCTCGAGGACCAGACGGACGGCCTTCTCGCGAACCTCGGGCGGGTAACGCTTCGTCATGATGGGAACCATCTTCCACTAGGAAGAAGCGGCCCCCAACCCGTGACGGTTCACGGTGCCGGATGAGTTGTGGGAGTTGGTCGAGCCGTTGTTGCCGGAGTTCCGGGCGCGTCCGCAGGGGGGTGGGGTGTCGCCGGTGGATCAGCGGG
>NZ_JBSFPI010000045.1:0-29338 GCF_053588115.1 Nocardia sp. NPDC003482 | reverse complement strand
CCCTTTATTCGGATCCGCACCCCTTGCAGGGCTCTACAACGGGTGCGGATCCGAATAAAGGGTGCGGCTGGGTTGGTGCACCTGGGGTTGGTGCGCCAGGGGTTGGTGCGCCAGGGGTTGGTGCGCCAGGGGTTGGTGCGCCAGGGGTTGGTGCACCTGGGTTGGTCCTGGACCGAGGGTGGGTCGTTCCCGACGGGGCTTCCTCTGAATCCGCTCAGCGGGCCGGTACCCCACGTTCCCTGTTGTTCCGGCCCCCAGGCCGGAACAACAGGGACTCGCGAGATCCCTACCGGCTCAGCTCAAGTCGACGACGGCGACCTTCGCGGCGCCGACGGCTTCGGCGATGGACTGCTGGACATCGGCCGGGACCTCCTTGGCGACGCGGAGGATGACCGTGGCGCCCTCCTGGTCGACATCCTGGCTGAGCTGGGCGGCCTGGATGTCGATATCGGCCTCGCCGAGGATGGTGCCGATCTTGCCGAGGGCGCCGGGGCGGTCGTCGTAGTTGAGGACCGCGAGGTTGAGGCCCTCGGCGCGCATGTCGTAGTTGCGGCCGTTGATGTTGACGATCTTCTGGACCTGCTCGGGCTCGGTGAGCGCGCCCGAGACGTTGAGGGTGCGGCCGTCGCCGAAGACGGCGCGCAGGTCGACCAGGCTGCGGTGCGAGGGGCTCTCCGACACGGTGGTGACGGTGGCCTCGATGCCGCGCTCCTTGGCCAGCGCGGGGGCGTTGACGAAGGTCACCGACTCCTCGATCAGGGCCGAGAAGATGCCGCGCAGGGCCGAAAGTTCCAGCACCGCAACGTCTTCCGAGGACAGCTCGCCGCGCACCTGCACCTCGAGGCTGACCGGCAGCTCGCTGGCGAGCGCGCCCAGCAGCGCGCCCTGCTTGCGCACGATCTCGAGCCAGGGCGCGACCTCCTCGCCCACCGCGCCGCCGGTCACGTTCACCGCGCCGGGCACGAATTCGCCTGCGAGCGCGAGCAATACGGACTTGGCGACATCGGTGCCCGCGCGATCCTGCGCCTCGGCGGTGGAGGCGCCCAGATGCGGGGTCACCACGACCTGCGGCAGCTCGAACAGCGGGCTGTCGGTGCACGGCTCGGTCTCGAACACGTCGATGCCCGCGGCCCGCACGTGCCCGGACTTGATGGCCTCGGCCAGCGCGGCCTCGTCGATCAGCCCGCCGCGCGCGGCGTTGACGATGATGACGCCCTTCTTGGTGAGCGCCAGCTTCTCCTTGCTGAGCAGGCCCTTGGTCTCCGGCGTCTTGGGCAGGTGGACCGAGATGAAGTCGGCGCGCGCGAGCAGCTCGTCCAACGTCAGCAGTTCGATGCCCAGCTGCGCGGCGCGCGCGGGCGAGACGTAGGGGTCGTAGGCGACGATCTTGGTCTCGAAGGCCGCCAGCCGCGCCGCGAACAGCTGACCGATCCGGCCGAGCCCGACGACGCCGACGGTCTTGCCGAAGATCTCGACACCGTTGAATTTGCCGCGCTGCCAGGTGTGTTCGCGCAGCGTGGCGTCGGCGGCCGGGATCTGCCGCGCGGCCGCCAGCAGCAGTGTGACCGCGTGCTCGGCGGCGGTGTGGATATTGGAGGTCGGCGCGTTGACGACCATGACGCCGCGCTCGGTGGCCGCGGGCACGTCCACATTGTCGAGGCCGACACCGGCGCGGGCGACGATCTGAAGGTTCTTACCGGCCTGGAGCACCTCGGCGTCCACGGTCGTGGCCGAACGCACCAGCAGCGCGTCCGCCTCGGGCACGGCGGCCAGCAGCTCGGGTCGATTCGGGCCGTCGACCCAGCGAACCTCGACACCGTCACCGAGCGCGTCGACGGTCGACTGGGCGAGCTTGTCGGCGATCAGAACTACAGGACGGCCATTCTGGCTCACTGTGGGGCACTCCTGGGGAAGGGTTCGGAAATTACCGCCGCCAGCTTAATGGTCCACGATCCCGCCCCGCCTACCCCCTAGTAGTCGCCCGCCCTCAGTCCGTTCGACCGCTCGCACCGTTCCCGCTCGCGCACCGCACCCCCGCGCCCTCCGCCGTTCACCTACTTCCCCGGCCCGCGATCCCGAACCCGCACGGCTCCCGTTCACCGGCCGCGCCCCACGCATCGTCCGCCCCCGATCACCCGGGCCCGCAGACACAGAACCCTCGCTCCCTCCTCGATGGCGGCGCCCGACCATCAATCGGACAGGCACGGGACGGGCCCCCCATACTTCATTGCGAGCCGGACACCGCCGGGTGAACACCGTGAACCCCGCCCGTCGCTCCCGTGCCGACCCGGCGAAACCTCGGCGAAGAAACGCGTCGTGCCTGGCCAGCGGCCTGCAGACCCGTCACCGTGAGATCATGGCCCTGACCCGGCGTAGCTGTACGGTCCTGTTGGCGACCGGCCTGTTCGCGCTCGTCGCGCCCCGCGCGAATGCCGCATCGGGCACGAACAAGGTGGCCGTCATCGGCATCGATGGCTGTCTCTACAGCGAAGTGCTCGCCGCGGTCACCCCGAATCTGCGCCGCCTCGCCGCCGAGGGGACGCTCAGCCGCTACTCGATCGCCCCGCACACGACCGTCTCCTGCCCGTCGTGGTCGGCGGTGCTGACCGGCGTGTGGGACACCCGCACCGGCATCTGCGACAACGACGCCACCTGCACCCCCGAGCATCTCGGCCGCTTCCCCACCGTCTTCAATCGCGTGAAAACCGCCGCGCCACAACGAAAGACGGCCTCGATCGCGACCTGGGACACCATCTCCCGCATCGCCGCCACGGGCGAACCGCACGCCGATCTGATCGTCACCGCGGGCGCCAACGCCTTCGGCACCTACGGGTGCGAGGCCGAGATCGACACCGGCACCGCCGCGGCCACGGTCGCGGCGATCGCCGACGGCGCCGATCTCGTCTTCACCCACTTCGATCAGGTCGACATCGCCGGACATCGGCTGCGCGCGAGTAATCCGCAGGCGTACCGCGACGCCATCAGCCGCGTGGACGTCCTCGTCGGCCGCATCCGCGCGGCGGTCGACCAGCGCGCCCGCGCCCATCCCGAGGAACGCTGGACCATCCTGGTCACCACCGACCACGGCCACCGGCCCGAGGGCGGTCACGGCGGCCAAAGTCCGTACGAGGTGGCCAGTTTCGTGATCGCGTGGGGTCCGGACTTCCCCGCGGGCCGCATCCACAACGGCTACTCGCTGATCGACATCACCCCGACGGTCCTGGACTTGTTCGGTATCGCTCCCGTACCCGAACTCGACGGAAAGTCGTTGCGCGCCGGGGGTTCCGGCGATCCGCACGCCACCCCGCCGCACACCCCGGTGATCGGCCGCCCCCTCGATCCCGCCGCCACCCGGCTCACCGACCTGCCGTTCCCCTACGACGCGGGCTGCAAGGTCGGCTCGTCCCCGTCGGCGGGCTGATCGGCGCGCATGCCCGGTCGGCTCGTCCCCGTCCGCAGGCTGATCGGCGCGCACGCCCGGTCGGGACGGGCGCGTCCGCGAGCTGGTCGGCGCGCGCACGCCCCGTCGGCTCGTCCCCGTCCGCGGGCTGATCGGCGCGCACGCCCGGTCGGCTCGTCCCCGTCCACGAGCTGATCGGTGCGCATGACCGGTCGGGGACGGGCGCGGCGGCAACGGACGCGCGGAAAGTTATTTGCAGACGCCCACGCACAAAGACGTAGCTCATGAGTTGCGTGGCCGCTGCCCACAAAATTCGGGGCACCGGTTTTCGCGGCGGTGATCGTACCGTGATAGGCGACATACCGGCCGGGCCGGCGCGCCTGCCACGAAATAGGCCGGGCCCGGGCACGCGAGGTGCCCGGGCCCGGCCTATAGGTCGCCTACGCGACCGACACAGCAGCTCAGCCGCCGAAAGAACCCGTCCACAGGGTGTCCACGAGACCGTGGAGGGCGGCACCGAGGGTGTTGAACAGACCGTTCAGGGCGGCGCTACCGGTGTCGATGATAACGGGGATCATAAATACCTCTCCTATTGTCGAGTCCCAGTCGAACTGGCTGACAACCGCATATCGAGAAGATCAAGAAACCCGTTAACACTTATTTGCAGGGAGTGAGCCGGACAACACGAATCACCGAAATGTGATCACTCGCGCAGGACGCGAACTTCGCGTGCCTCCGGCCCGGCCTTGACGCGCCGGACCTCGAACTCCACCCGCTGTCCCTCGGTCAGCGAGCGGAAGCCCACCCCCTCGAGTTCGGTGTAGTCGACGAACACGTCCGGCCCGCCCTCGTCCGCGACGATGAAGCCGAAGCCCTTCTTACTGTCGAACCACTTCACGGTGCCCCGTGCCATCTCGCTGTCCTTCACCCGTCCGAGCCATCGATCCCATCGGTCCGATCCTCGGCCAGCGCGCGCTCGTAGGCCGCGCGCAAACGCTGCGAGGGAGGTGGACCATCGCCTTGGGGACGCGCGATACCCAAATGCAGTTCGCGCAGTTCGTCCATGAACTCGTCCCACAGCGCCGGACCGCCCTCCTCAAGCAGCTCCGCGCGCACGCGCAGCCGCACGGTGGTCGGCCGATGCCGCAGACCCCAGCTGCCCAAGTGTGCCATCACCGGGACGAGTTGGATGGCCGCCTCGGTGAGCCGGTATTCCGCCTTCTGACCGGGTCGGGCGTCCGCGCGGGTCAGCAGTCCGGCGGCGACGAGCCGCTTGAGCCGATCGGAGAGGATGTTGGACGCGATGCCCTCCTCCGATCCGGCCAGCAGCTCACGAAAGTGCCGGTGATTGCCGAACATCACATCGCGCAGCACCAGCATCGTCCAGCGGTCGCCGATCACCTCGATCGCGGCGTTGATGGGACATCCCGATCTGCCCTCCACCGCGCACCTCCACTTCCGAACCGATTGCGCTCTGCAACCAGCTTACCGGCATGTCACCGCGGCCCCGGCGGTGCGGGGCGGGTACGACGCTGTGGGCGGCCCCAGCGGTCAGGGGCGCAGCCGGCGGATCTGGGTGGCCTTTCCCGCGTCGTGCTCCGCGCGGCCCGAAAGATGTTCGGGCACACCGACTTCCCACCATGCCCCGGCCTCGGTCCACGCCGCGGGCTGGGTGCGCACGACCACGACGGCCGGACGGGTCCGCTGTCCGGCGGCGGCGCGAGCGCGGGCGTAGGCGTGAACGAAACCGTCCAGGTCGTCGGCGGTGAAGACGAGGCAGCCGAGAGCGTGGGCGTGCGCGGCGAAGTCGACCCGGGGCGGGCGGGTGTGGTTGGTGCGGCAGTCGGGGTAGAAGTTGTTGAACGCGCCCCCGCCCTGCCCCTCCTGCAACCGCGCGATGACGGCGTACCCGTCGTTGTCGCAGACGACGGCGACGAACGGGTGTCCGGCGAACGCCGCCGAGAACAGCTCGGAGTTGAGCATCAGATACGACCCGTCCCCCAGCAGCGTGGTGACCAGACCGCGCCGATGCGCCATGGCCGCGCCCCACGCGCCCGCCAATTCGTAACCCATGCAGGAGAATCCGTATTCGACGTCCATCGTGGGCTCGCCGCCGACCGCGCGCCAGCCGCCGACGAGTTCGCCGGGCAGTCCGCCCGAGGCGGTCATCACGTAGTCGGACGGTTCGCTGAGATCGTTGACGGCGCCGACGATCTGGGCATAACTCGGCAGACCGGCGCTGGGCGCGCGCAGCGTGTCGATATAGCGATCCCAGTCGCCGCGCACGGTCGCGGCGCGACGGCTCCACTCCGGATCCACCCGCCACCCGGCGAGGTGCGGCGCCAGATCCTCCAGTGCCGCAGCGACATCCGCGACGACGGCCAGGCCGCCGTGCTTGACCGCGTCGAAGCCGGCCGCGTTGACGCTGACGAGCCGCGCGTCCGGCGCGAAGACCGTCCAGGAGGCGGTGGTGAAGTCCTGCAAGCGGGTACCGAGCGCGAACACCAGATCGGCCTGTGCCGCAAGCGAATTGGCCGACGACGAACCGGTGATGCCGAGCGGCCCCGCGTAGAGCGGCTCCTCGTGCGGAACGAGGGTACGGCCCGCGGTGGTCTCGGCGATCGGAATGCCGTGCCGCCGAGCGAATTCCAGCGCTTGCTCCCCCGCGCCCGAATAGCGCACGCCGCCACCGAGAATGAGCAGCGGCCGCTCCGAATCCGTCACCGCGCGCGCCGCCGCGGCGATCGTGTCGCGATCCGGGCGCGGCCGCCGCACGCTGTGCACGACGGGTTGGAACAGGCTCTCCGGGAAGTCGAAGGTCTCGGCCTGCACGTCCTGGGGCAGCGCCAGCGTCACCGGTCCGGCGTCGGCGGCGTCGGTGAGCACGCGCGCCACCTGCGGCAGCGTCGAGATCAGCTGTTCGGGCCGGGCGATGCGGTCGAAGTAACGGCTCACGGCGCGGAAGGCGTCGTTGGCGGTGGCGGTGGGATCGCCGAAGTGCTCCACCTGTTGCAGCACGGGATCGGGGGCGCGGCCGACGAAGGTGTCGCCCGGAAGCAGCAGCAGCGGAAGGCGATTCGCGTGCGCGACGCCCGCGGCGGTCACCATGTTGAGCGCACCGGGCCCGATCGAGGAGGTCGCTACCCCGACCTGTCGGCGATGCGTGGCCTTGGCCAGACCCACCGCGGCCAGGGCCATACCCTGTTCGGTGTGCCCGCGCCAGACCGGGAGCACGTCGCGGCGTTCCTCGAGCGCGGTGCCCAGGCCGAGGACGTTGCCGTGCCCGAAGATCGCGAACACGGCCGGGAACAGCGGCGCCTCGCGGCCGTCGAGGGTTTCGGAGTGCTGGGCGATGAGCCAGGCGACGAGTGCCCGCGCGGTGGTGAGTTTCATGGCTGTCGCCCCTCGTTCAGCGGGTGGTGCGCCCGCGGTGATCGGTGACCGGGCAGCGCGGATCGGTCGCGGCGCCCGTCCAGCTGTCGCGCACCCAGGCGTGCGCGGGATCGTCACAGAAGGCCATGGAGCGTTCGGGCGCGGGCCCGGCGAGGACATTGAGGTAGTACATCGGGTAGCCGGGCGCGGCGACGCAGGGTCCGTGGTAGCCGCGCGGGATGAGGAAGACGTCACCGTCGCGGACGGTCACGGTCTCGTCGAGCGACCCGTCCGCGGTGTAGGTGCGGTGCACGCCGAATCCCTTGCGGGACGGCGTGATCGCGTCGCTCCCGGCGATGCGGAAGTAGTAGATCTCCTCGTTGACGACCTCGCACTCCCCGGCCCGATCGTGCTTGTGCGGCGGGTAGGACGACCAGTTGCCGTCCGGGATGATCAGCTCGCAGGCGTTGAGCTTGTCCGCGTGGTCCCACACCCCGGGCACGCCGAAATTGGTGACCTGCCGGGTGGCGTTCCCCGCGCCCCGCACCTCCACCGGAACCTGTTCGGCCGGACCGTATTTCGGCGCGAGTCGCCGGGTGCAGCGCGCCATGGGCAGGGCGATCTCGGCGTCCGCGGGTGCGAGCAGCTCCACCTCGGCATCGCGCGGGACATAGGCGAAGTCGGTGACCCGGGTGAAAATCGTTGCACGCCCGCTCAATTCGAATCGCTCACCGTCGACGCGCACGGTGCACGAGCCCGACAACGGAAGCACGAACGCCTCGTACTCCCCGGTCCGCACGATGCGCGGCCGCCCGGCCCGCAACCGCAGCACGCGCAACCCGGTGTAGGTCCAGCCCGCCGCGGCGGCGGTGAGCAGGACCGGATCATCCGCGTCGCGCAGCGTGCCGTCGGGGTGATGGAGGCTGCTCATCGTCCGGCCTCCCGTAGCTTTGTCCCGAGGGTGCGGGGGCATGACGTCGCTCGGTTGTCCTTCCCGCACCTCGTCCTTCCGGTAGGCGGGGACGGAGGCATCGAGCGAGGCGGGTTCGTCAGTTTCGGCACCGTGATGAGCGGCGATGTCGGACCGGGCGGTGCCGTCATCGTGCCTCCCGTACTACGCGGGCCGCGGCGGCGACGGCACCGGCGACGTCGCCGTTTCTCGGATACAGGAGGCTGCGGCCGACGACCAGGCCGCGGGTGACGTCGTGGCGGAGGGCGCTGCCCCAGGAGGTGAGGTCGGCGTGGACGTCGCCGGAGGGTGCTCCGCCGAGGACGACGACCGGGAGGGTGGTGGCGTCGAGGACCGAGATGTCCTCGGGGGCAGGGATTTTCAGCCAGGTGTGGGCGGAGGTGACGCCGAGGCCGGAGGCGATGGTGATGGCCCGTTGCAGGGAGGCGGAGTCCTTGCGCATGACCAGCGCGCCCGATGAATCCCGGTGGTAGGGCAGGGGTTCCACCATGGCGGTCAGGCCGTGTATCGCCAGATCCGAGACGGCGCGGGCGCACGCGTGCAGCGTCGGAATGGTGCCCGGATCCGAATCCACCAGCCGCAGCAGCATTTTCCCGCCGTCGAGCCGGAACTTCACCAGCGATTCGGCGTCGTACCCGGTGAAGCGGTCGTCGATCTCCCAGTCCGCCCCGGCCAGCCCGCCCCGGTTCATCGACCCGATCACGACCTTGTCGTGCAACGCGTCGAGCAGCAGCAACTCCTCGACGATATCCGGCGACCCGAGCACCCCGTCCACGGCCGGATTGTCCAGCGCGATCAGCAAGCGCTCCAACAACATTCGCCGATCCGCCATCGCCGTACGATCCGCGCCCACCCCCAACGCCCCGCGCGCCGGATGGTCGGCGGCCACCAGAAACAGCGTCCCGCGCGGGGAGAGCAGACTGGTCCGCCGCCGCCGGTCGGCGTACGCCCGCTGCACGGCCGCCGGATCCGCCGCCCGTCTATGCAGCAGAGCGTGCCAGCGCTCATCGGTCAGATGCACAGTCGGCCTCCGCTGCATGTGCGTTCTGTCCACCGCGGAAGTGTTCCGAGGTCACCCGTGCGGATGATCGCTGGGATTGCTGGGTACGGGAACACTGCGGGACTCTCCGCTCCGACGGGCGCCGATACGGACGAGTACGGAACCACTGCGGGACCCTCCGGGCGGAGGGTCGCCGGGAGTGCCGAGTTCAGCCGCACAGCGTCTCCTCGATCTCCGTCGCGGTGGGCATGGCGTCGGCGCAGGCCAGGCGGGCGGCGACGAGGGCGCCGGCGGCGTTGGCGTAGGCGGCGATGCGCTGTGGCTCCCAGCCGGAGAGCAGGCCGTGGATGAGCGCCCCGCCGAAGGCGTCTCCCGCACCCAACCCGCACACGACCTGTACCGGGCACGGGGGCACCGTCCAGCGTTCGGCGGCGGTAGCGATCAGGACGCCCGCCGCGCCGAGTTTGATCACGGCCGTGCCGACGCCCCGGATGAGCAGGAGGTCGGCGGCCTCGTTCGGGTCCGAAGTGCCCAGGGCGACTTCGGTTTCGGCGCGATTGCCGACGACCGTGTCGACGTGCTCGATCATCCAGGCGATCTCGCGGCGCGCCGTCTCGACGTCGGACCAGAACATCGGCCGGTAGTCCAGATCCAGGACGGTGTGGCCGAAGCGGTTGCGGCGCTGGAGGATTCGGCGCTGGGTGGAGCGGGCCGGTTCGGCGCTGACGCCGGTGCCGGTGACCCACAACAGGGGAACGGAGTCCACCACGTCCCAGGGCACGTCCTCCTCGGTGAGGGTCAGGTCCGGCGCGATCGGCGCGCGATAGAACAGCAGGGGCGGATCCGCGGGCGGGTTCAGCTCGCAGAACACCACCGGGGTGTGCAGATCCGGCGCGGTCCCGACATACCGAGCATCAACCCCGAACTCCCCCAACGCGTTTCGCACATAGTCCCCGAACCCATCCGCCCCCACCTTGGTCAGCACCGCACTCCGCCGCCCCAGCCGTGCCACCGCCACCGCCACATTCGTCGCCGTCCCACCCAGCGACTTCGCGAACGTCCGCACCTCGGCCAACGGCACCCCGCTCTGCTCCGGATACAGATCCACCCCGACACGCCCGACCGTCAACGCCTCGAGCCCGCCCACCCGCCGCGGCTCATGCTCCGGAGTCCCCAGGCCGCTCATCAGACCACCCACCGCAACTCGTGTTCCGGACCCGCCCCACTCATTCGACCACCCGCCGCACTTCGTGCTCCAGATCCGCCGAGCCACTCGTTCAACACCCGCCGCACCTTGTGCTCCAGGCCCGCCAAGCCATTCATTCGACCACCCGCCGCACCTCGTGTTCCAGCGCGTCGAGTTCGGCGCCCCCGGCCATCTGCCGGGTCAGCTCGGGCAGGTCGATCTCGGACTTCCCGTACGAGCCCAGTACCGCACCGCGTTTCAGCAGCAGGAAGCGGTCGCCCACGGGGTAGGCGTGGTGTGGGTTGTGGGTGATCAGGACGACGCCGAGGCCGCGGTCTCGGGCCTGGACCACATAACGCAACACCACGCCCGCCTGTTTGACGCCCAGCGCCGCGGTCGGCTCGTCGAGGATGAGCACCTTCGCGCCGTAGTGCACCGCCCGCGCGATCGCGATGCATTGGCGTTGCCCGCCCGAGAGCGTGCCCACCGGCTGTTCCATATCGCGCAGCTCGATTCCCATGTCCGCCAACGCGTTCCGGGCGATCTGCTGTCCCGCGCGCCGGTCGAGCAGGCGCAGCGGTCCGACGCCGCGGGTGGGCTCGGAGCCGAGGACGAAGTTGCGCCACACACTCATCAGCGGCACCACCGCCAGATCCTGGTAGACCGTGGCTATCCCGCGGTCCAGTGCGTCCCGCGGCGAGGCGAATCTCGTGACCTGCCCCTCGACCCGTAGTTCGCCCGTATCGTGCTGGTGCACGCCCGCCAGGATCTTGATCAGGGTGGACTTGCCCGCGCCGTTGTCGCCGAGCACGCAGGTCACCTCGCCCGCGGGGACGGTCATGGACACGTCCTCGAGCGCGACCACGCCGCCGTAACTCTTTCCGATACCGAGGGTTTCGATCAGCGGAGCCGTCATCGGCGTACCCTTTCCGCCCGCTTCTTGAAGGCGTTGTTCACCAGCACCGCCGACAGCAGCAGCACGCCGAGGAACAACATGAACCAGTCGCTGTCCCAGCGCGCGAACACGATGCCCTGCCGGGCCATGCCGAAGATCAGCGCGCCGATCGCCGCGCCGATCACCGAGCCGAACCCGCCGGTCAGCAGGCATCCGCCGACCACCGCCGCGATAATGTACTGGAACTCCAGCCCCACCCCCTGATTGGCCTGCACGCTGGCGAACCGCAGGATGTCGCACGAGCCGACCACCCACCCGGCGAACGCGGTCGTCATGAACAGCAGGATCTTCGTCCGCGTCACCGGAACGCCGACCGCGCGGGCGCTGACCGCCGAACCCCCGACCGCGAAGATCCAGTTCCCGTACCGGGTCCGTATCAGAAGCACGGTCGCGACGGCGGTGACGACGATCCACCACACCACCGACGCCTGGATCCGCGCGTCACCGAGGTCGGTGGTGGACGCGAAAACCCAACCGGCGGAGGCGTATCCGGGCGCCGACCGGATGCCCGACACCTGCACGGTCCCGGTGACCAGCCGCGTCACCCCGAGGTTGAGCCCCTGGAGCGCGAGGAAGGTCCCGAGCGTGACGATGAAACTCGGCAGCCCGGTCCGCATCACCACCCAGCCGTTGAGCGCGCCGACCGCGAGCGCGAACAGCAACGACACCAGCAGCGCCAGCCACACGTTCCAGCCCGCGTGCACCGCGAGCAGCGCGGTGACCAGGGCCGTCGATGCGGTCATCACCCCCGCCGACAGGTCGAACTCGCCGCCGATCATCAGCATCGCCACCGCGACCGCCATGATGCCCAGCGTCGACGCGTCGTCCAGCCAGGTCGCCACGCCGAGCGGGGTGAGGAATTTGTCGGTGATGATCGAGAAGAACAGGAACACAACCAGCGCGCCGAGCGCGGCCCCGATCTCGGGCCGCACGATCATCCGGTTCAGCACTCGTCCACTCCTGACCTCACCGGGTGCCCTGCGCCACGAGTTGGGCGACGGCCTCGACATTGCCCTTGTCCACGAACGCCGGGCCCGTCTGCACGGGCGCGCCGCCGCCGACGGTGTTCAGATTCGTCCGGTAGGCGCGCAGCAGCACCACCGGCAGATAACCCTGCTCGTACTGCTGCTGATCCACCGCGAACAGCAGGCTGCCCGCCCGAATCGCCTGCACCACATCGGGATTCAGGTCGAAGGTCGCGACGCCTGCCGTCGCATGCGATTCCCCGACCGCGGCCACCGCGCGGGCGGCGATCTGCGAATTGAGCGTCAGCACAGCGTCGATGGCGTGATCGGCCTCGAGCGCGCCCTTGATGCGCGACTGGGCGTCGGTGGGATTGTTGATGTCGACCTGCAAAGTGGTGGCATTGCCGAAACCCTGGGTGGCGCCCGCGCAGCGCTCGTTCGCGCCGATATTGCCCGCCTCGTGAATCACGCAGAGCAGCTTGGACTTTCCGGCATCCTTCAGCCGCTTGCCCGCCGCCTGCCCGGCCGAGCGCTCGCTCTGACCGACGTGGGCGATCGCGCCGAACCGGGCGCTGTCGGCCTCGCCGGAGTTGATGGTGACCACCGGAATGCCCGCTGCCACAGCGCGTTCCACCGACGGCCGCAGCGCCTCCGGATTCGCCATCGAGACCACCAGGCCGCCGACGCCTTGCGCCACAGCGTTGTCGATGAGTTTGGCCTGCTCGCCGGGATCGCCCGCGGAGTTGTAGGTGACGGGGACGCCGAGGTCCTTCCCGGCCGCCTCGGCGCCGTTCTTGACGACGTTCCAGAAGGCATCGCCGGGCGTGCCGTGCGTGACGACCGCGACCGAGTTCAAGGTGCCCGCCGCGACCGGGCTGTGGGTCTGGGAGGCGGGCACGTCCGCGCCGGGCCCACTGCACGCGGCCAGCAGCGCCGCCCCGGCTGCCAACCAGGGCAGCACGCGCCATCGTCCTCGTCGACGCGCATTGCCGCCCGCTCCTGCGCGGCGGTGCGGTTTCGGCGTCCTGCGGCCCTCGGTCCAGTTCCCGTCACCCGGGCCAGTTCCCTTACGCTGACGCGGTTTCCATGCCGACTTCTGCTGTTGCCCACCCGGCGACCCGCGGCCCTCGCTTCGGTCCCGGTCACCCGGACCAGTGCCGTTCCGCTGACGCGATTTCGGTGTCGTCTGTTGCCCATCTGGCGACCCGCGGCCATCGCCCCGGTTCTCCCCATTCGAACCGACTCCCCGACCAGGGCGCGGTTTCGACGTCGTCGTCATATATTTCCTACCTAGATCCGGGCGGGAGTGCCGAGGCCCGCCAGATAGCGCAGGCTGCGTTCGGCGTCGCGGCTGGGTCCGGCGGCCGAATCGCCCGGTGCGAGCGCCGTATCCTGTTCGATCACATACCAACCCCGGTATCCCGCCGCCCGCACGCACCGGACCAGGGCTTCGATGTCGACATCCCCCTCCCCCAGCGGGGCGAACAGGCCCCGCCGCACGGCCTGGCGGTATTCCATTCTGCCGCCGCGCATCTCGTCGGCGAGGGAGTTTCGCACATCCTTGAGATGAATGTGACCGATGCGGGTGGGGTGGCGGCGGGCGAGGTCGACGGGATCGGTGCCACCGATCAGTAGGTGTCCCGTATCGAGGCAGATGTCGAGATCGGACCGGGCGAGGAAGCGTTCCACCTCGGTCGCGGTCTCCACATGGGTGCCGACGTGTGGGTGCAAAACCGTACGCAACCCGTACTCGGCGGCGATGTCGCGCACGGCCGCGGCGGTGTCGATCAGCGTGCGCCACCCGGCGTCGTCGAGGTCGGGACGGGAGTCGTAGCCGTCGAGTCCGGTGGCGGCGGCCAGCACAAGCACCTCCGAACCCGCGGCGGCGAACAAGGCGGCGCTGCGACGCGCGGCGCGCAGGGCGGCATCGGGCGCGGTGTGCAGGGGCAGGGCGAGGAATCCGCCGATCGCGGCGATTCCATAGGGGCGCAACATGTTTCGCAAGGCGCGGGGATCGGCGGGCAGATAGCCGGGCGGGCCGAATTCGGTGGCGGTGAGCCCGAGGGCGGTCATCTCGGACAGGACCGTCGGCGCGTCCAGGACGTGACCCCAGCCGGGGACCTCGCACACGCCCCAGGAGATCGGTGCGGCGGCGACGCGCAGCGGATACGACGGTACGGACATCGGATACTCCCGCTGTCGGTGGGCGCTCCTATTGGAGCGCTCCAACTATGTAACCTGGGTCACGCTGCTGTCAAGGATGGGTCGCGTCCACGAATGACGTGTCTACCTCGCAGGATCGATCGGCGACCCGAGTTCGCGGCGGCCGGTTCGTCCGATTGGAGCGCTCTATTGTGTGCCGTCCCGGCGCGCTGTAACCTTCGACGCGACAGCCGATTTCCGGGATCTCGGAAGGCCCCCGCCATGACGCGACCGACGATGGACGACGTCGCCGCGCGGGCCGGTGTCTCCCGGGCGCTGGTCTCCCTCGTCATGCGCGGCTCGCCCAAGGTGAGCGAGCGCCGCCGCCGCGCGGTGCTCGACGCGGCGCGCGAGCTGGGCTATCAGCCGCACGCCATGGCCCGGTCGCTGGCCAGCCGCACCTCCACGATCGTCGGGGTCATGGTGTCGGATCTGAGCAACGCCTACTTCGCCGACGTCATCGAGGGCATGGACGCCGCAGCGCAGGACGCGGGGCTCGAACTCATTCTCAACACCGGCCGCCGCAGCGCGTCCCGCGAGCGCGCCGCGCTGTCCGGCCTGCTGGCCTTCCGGCCCGCCGGGGTCGTCCTGCTGTCACCGGTGCTGCCCACCGCCGACATCCGCGCCGCGGCCCGGCAGTGCCCGCTGGTACTGGTGTCGCGCGGCTCGACGATCGGCACGGTCGACACCGTCAACGACGACGGGGAGACCGGGGTCGGGCTGGCCGTGGATCACCTTGTGGCACTGGGACATCGGCGCATCGTGCACCTGGACGGCGGCGGCGCCTTCACCGCCGCGCCGCGCCGACGCGGCTACGAGAGCGCGATGCGGCGGCACGGTCTCGAGCCGATGGTGGTGCCCAGCGAGCACACCGACGCCGCGGGCATGGCGGCGGTGCGCACACTGCTGGCGCTGTTCTCCCCGGCGAACTTCCCCTCGGCGCTGGTGTGCGGCAACGACTTCAACGCCGTCGGCGCGATGTCGGCGCTGGCGGCTGCGGGATTGCGTGTGCCGCAAGATGTTTCGGTGGTCGGCTACGACAACTCCTCCCTCGCCGCGCTGCACCACATCGCCCTGACCACGATCGATCAGCCCCGCACCGAGATCGGCCGACTGGCGGTGGCGGCCCTGGTCGAGCGCTTGCGCTCGGGCCGTACCGAACCCGTACGCCGCCGCGTGCCACCCGCCCTGGTCGTCCGCGCGACGACCGCCGAACCCGCACGATAACCGGACAGGAGTTCGCATATGACGGTCGGACTGGGATTGGTCGGGGTCGGCCGCATCGGCGCCGCGCACGCGGAGACGCTCGCGGGACTGCCCGGGGTGGATCGCGTCGTGATCGCCGACGCCGACCGCGACCGGGCGCGCACGACGGCGGCGAAGCTGGGCGTCGAATTCGCTTCGGACATCGAGACTTTGCTTGCCTCGGACATCGCCGGGCTGGTGATCGCCACGGCCACGGATTCGCATCCGTCGCTCATCACGACGGCCGTGGACCGCGGGCTTCCGGTGTTCTGCGAGAAGCCGGTCGCGGCCGATCTCGCGGGCACGTTGGCAGTCGTGCGACATGTCGAGCGCTCCGGGGTTCCGGTGCAGATCGGGTTTCAGCGCCGGTTCGATGCCGGGTATCGGGCGGCCCGCGAGGCGGTGGCGTCCGGGGAGTTGGGCTGGTTGCACACCCTGCGTGCGACGACCTTGGATCCGTTTCCCCCTCCGGCGCAATACATTTCGCGGTCGGGCGGGTTGTTCCGCGACTGCGGTGTGCACGACTTCGACATCATCCGATGGGTGACCGGGCGAGAGGTGACGGAGGTGTTCGTGTTGGGGGCTAATCGGGGGGAGCGGTTCTTCGCCGACGCGGACGACGTGGACACCGCGGCGGTGGCGTTGCGGATGGATGACGGTGCGCTGGCGACGGTTTCGCTCGGGCGGTACAACGGGGCGGGGTACGATGTGCGGCTGGAGGTATTGGGGTCTCGGGGGAATGTGGTTGTGGGGTTGGATGATCGGGCTCCGTTGCGGTCTGTCGAGCCTGGGTGGGCGGGGTCGGCAGTGCCGGCGTACGCCGGTTTCATGGAGAGATTCCGCGATGCGTACACCGAGGAGTTGGGGGCTTTTGTCAGCGTGGTCACGGGGGAAGCCGAAAGTCCGTGCACCGCTTGGGATGCGCTGGCGGCCTTCCGCGTCGCGGAGGCGTGCGAGCTGTCGCGCCGTGAGCATCGGGGGGTCAGGGTGGGCGAGGTTTCGATTTGATGGTCACGTTTCGAAGCTGATCTCACACCGTGGTCCACTTGCCCACCATCGTGCGAGACGTCACCGTGTACTCTGGTCGCTCACAATGAGTTTCGCGAGCGCCTCGATGGACTCCAGCAAGACGTCCGGAGGCGAGCCCAGGTCCAAGGCATGGCAATAGACAGTGATACCGCAATTATTTATCTCGTGAACCCTTGGCGATTCGTTTCCCTTCGCATAAACCAGATGCCCTTCCTTCAACCCGAGAGCCGAGCAATAGGCCAACATCTGGTACAGATCCGCTTCGGGAAATTTGTTGATCCGCTGCGCCTTGTACTTGACATCCACGACGGCGATCGGGTTATCGGCGCTGTCGAACCAGATGATGTCCGGCCGAAATCTCACTCTCGATGCTTTGTCGAGATACTGCTCGTGCTGAGCTTTCGCGTGACCGCCGAATGGACGCATCGACATTTTCAGTGCTCCTTCCACGAAATCCTCGTACACTCGCCACATCTCGACCATGAAACCCGATACCGTCAACGATCCACTCATCTGGTGGAAGGAACTGTTGTCCAGGATCACCTCAGAAAGGCGCAGGACGTCCTGGTAGCGGGCATTGAGCCGGTTCAGCTTCCAGCGTGGTGTCGCACTTCGCTTGGGATAGACGGTCACGTCGTCCAAAAGCTTCCGTATATGGCCGAGACGATGGCGAGCATCGGCGCCGATATCGGGCAGTCCGAGCAGCCGCAGGGTGGCGAGCAGGACGATTTGATTCTCCGGAATGTCGAAGGTGAAATCGTCGTACTCCACGGCGATAGGAACCGGTAGGCCGAAGTTCCGCTTCGTCTGATCATGAAACCGCACGCGACCCCGGAGCACCGGAAGTTGGTCCGCTCGTGTGCCGTATCCCTGGAGTAGACCTCGTTCCAGCGCACGGGTGGTCAGGCGAACGAAGGACTCCGCCACGGCCGGGAACAACCCGTCGGCCTTCTCCAGCTGAACGAACTCCTCACGCCAGATCGCCGGGCTGGAGCAGTATCCGATGAAGAACAGCAGCCTCTTCAGCTCGGTGATCTTCGGCTTGACATTGATCTGAAGGTCACCCAGACGGACCGATCCGACCTTGCCGCCCGGTTTGATGGTGTACCGGTTCGTCGATTTGCTGTCGACCTTGACGATGCCCAGTTCCGCGAGGGTCTCGTACTCCCCACGAGACAGGTCGACCAACCGCGCCGGACCGTATTCAACGAGGTCCAGCGGCGGTCTCATACCGACGACTCCGAATTTTCGGCATCGGTACGCACATTGTCCAGCGCGTAGTACTCGTGCACATTCAGCTCCGGATTTCCGAAGTGGTATTCCTCCAACAAGGGCATGATCGATGTACGCCACGTCAGCTCGATTCCCGGCTCGGTAACCGCCGCCGGGCGCATGAAATACGAAGGGCCGATCTTGAATTCCTCGTCCGGAATTCGCGCATTCAGATGTTCGACGATTTCTGCTATTTCCGGACCATAATCATGGTCGGCGAGCCATTTGCGCAGAATGCTCTTGGTGGGCTCCTCGGACGGATGTAGCGCGACGAACGCGAACCGCCTCCGCATCGCCGAATCGATCAGCGCGATCGACCGGTCGGCCGTGTTCATCGTGCCGATGATCACCAAATTCTTCGGAAGGGTGAACGTCGCGTCCACGGTATCGGAATACATGAGATTCAATCCGCCGTCGCGATACTCCAGGAGGAAGTACAACTCACCGAATATTTTGGCAAGGTTACCCCGGTTTATCTCATCGATGACGAGAGTGTACAGGGATCCCGGATCCTGTCTGGCCTTCTCGGCCAGCAGTTTCAGCGGCCCGTTGTGTACTTCGTAGGTGATCTGACCGGCTTCCGAGCGACTGGGACGAAATCCCTCGAAGAAATCTTCGTACGAGTACGACGGATGGAATTGGACCACCTTGACGTTCTCGGCGCCGGAGATGTGCTCAGCGATTTTCCTCGCGATATACGTTTTGCCGGTCCCCGGCGGGCCGTAGAATATCAGCTGAGGGCGATCACGAAGGAGATCGATGCATTCCTGCAACCAGGTTCGGGGAACGTACAGTTCGGCGGCCATCTCCTCGGTGGCTTCCGGAAATTCGGCCGGAATCGCGATCTCGCGATCTTCCTCATCGTCGCGCGACCCGAACGCGGCGGTGAGGATGTCGATCAATTGCATGGCGTGTTCTTTGTCGAACTGCATCGACTGACTGCTTTTCGGCTGGGACTCCCGTTTGTCCGAGCCAAAGGTGGACAAATGCACCAGCGTCTGCCCTTCGCTGGTTTCGATGACCTTGTACTGACAGGTGACACCCTCCTCGAGCTTGTGCGCGCTGATGCGCTGCCCGCTCGGAACGATGCGCAGAATTCGAGCCATGGATACGTACTCCCCGTCCAACTTCGTACCGGACCGGCCGACCGTGGCCGACCGCAACCCGGAACAGATTACTTGCGATCACCGACCGAGACAGTAGGCGCGCGAATTGACCTCAACTTCGGTTGATGTCCTACCGTCCCCCCATGACCTACACTCCCGCCGAGCACGCCTACCTCGCCGCCCAGAAACTGGCCCGCCTCGCGACGGTCAGCCCGTCCAACAAACCCCAGGTAGTCCCCGTAGGCTTCCAACTCAACCCCGACGGCACCATCGACATCGGCGGCCCCACCCCCACCGCCGCCCGCTACCGCAACGTCCGCGCAAACCCGAACGTCAGTCTCGTCATCGACGACATGACTCCCGACGATCCGAACGAGGTGAAGCCCGGCTGGGGCCGAGGCGTCGAGATCCGCGGGTTCGCCGAGGTCGTGACCGTCGAGGTGCCGCCCGTAGCCCCGGACTGGTTCTGCAACGAGGTCATCCGAATTCGCCCGCGGCGCATCCGCAGCTGGCACATCGATCCCGCCGACCCAGACGGCGGCATCCGGGACGTCGGCTAAGGGACCTCCCCCACTCCCCTCATCCTCGAGGATGAATCCCACCCCCAACTCGTGCCAACCCCCGTGACCCCCGCGCTCCCATCGGCCAGAGTGACTACAGCGGAACCAGATTGGAGGAACGAACCGTGTTCTCGAATACCAGACGGACGGTGTTGCGATTGGCGGTGACCGGGGCGGTCGCGGCGGCTCCCGTTGCGGGACTTGCGGTTTCGGCTCACGCCGAGGAGCCCACGACGACCACCGAGGTCGCGCGCCCGAACCACAACAACCCCTGGGATCACTCCGGACTCTGGGACTGGAACCGCGACAACCGTTGGGACGACGAGTGCGATCCGTCCGATCGCCGCCACCACCATCCGGGTCTGGGGTGGCATCGCGTGGTCCCGCCGGGCTGGTTCGGCAGCAGCTGAACCGGCGAAACGCCGACGGCCCGATGCCTCCGAGCCGGCATCGGGCCGTCGTGCTGTCCGGAATCAGCCGAAGTTGGCGTTGATCTCGGTGATCTGCCCGTTGGGGACCTCGAAGCTCTCGTCCACGTGCACCGACGTCAGCGGCACGCCGAACAGGCCGGTGTCCAGGTTGTAGTGCGCGTCGGCATGGTCGCCGTTCGCGGTGACGGTGAGGTCGCGGATGGCCGTGATGATCCGATACTGCGGGCCGTAATCCAGCTGAAGGTGTAGATCCAGGGCGGTGAACCCGGTAGGCACACCGTTCTCCACCCGCCGAGTGAAGGGCGCGAACGGAACGTTGGACGAGTTGTGCGACAACAGCGCGTCGATGTAGGCGCGCGCGGCGGATTCGGCGGGCGAGACGTCGGCGTGCGCGGTTCCGGGCACCACGGCGGCCCCGGCCAACGCCGCGATAGCGAGAGACTTGCGGATCATGCGCCGTAGCTTAAACGCCCAACTGGTCATATGCCCGGGTGGAAGAAAGGAATGAGATCAAATCGTCTCAATGAGCGGGACGGCCCGGCGTCCAGAGGATGCCGGGCCGTCAACGTCCTTGGGACGCAGGGTTTTACGCCGTCTCGGTGATGGGCCGATCCACCCAGCTCATCAACCCACGCAGCTTCTTCCCCGTCACCTCGATCGGATGCTCCGCGTTCTGCTTGCGCAGGGATTCCAGTTCCTTGTTGCCGCCCTCGACGTTGGCGACGAGGCGCTTGACGAAGGTGCCGTCCTGGATGTCGCGGAGGATGTCCTGCATGCGCTTCTTGGTGTCGGCGTCGATGACTCGGGGGCCGGAGAGGTAGCCGCCGAATTCGGCGGTGTCGGAGACCGAGTAGTTCATGCGGGCGATGCCGCCCTCGTACATGAGGTCGACGATGAGCTTGAGCTCGTGCAGGACCTCGAAGTAGGCCATCTCGGGGGCGTAGCCCGCCTCGACCATGACCTCGAAACCGGTCTTGACCAGTTCCTCGGTGCCGCCGCAGAGGACGGCCTGCTCGCCGAACAGGTCGGTCTCGGTCTCCTCCTTGAACGTGGTCTTGATGACGCCCGCGCGGGTGCCGCCGATGCCCTTGGCGTAGGACAGCGCCAGGGCCTGGCCCTCGCCCTTGGGGTCCTGCTCGACGGCGATGAGCGCGGGAACGCCCTTGCCGTCGACGAACTGGCGGCGCACCAGGTGGCCGGGGCCCTTGGGGGCGACCATGCCGATGGTGACGTTGGCGGGGGGCTTGATCAGGCCGAAGTGGATGTTGAGGCCGTGGCCGAAGAACAGCGCGTCGCCGTCGGACAGGTTGGGCTCGATGTCGGCGGTGAAGATCCCGGCCTGCGCGGTGTCGGGCGCGAGCAGCATGATGACGTCGGCCCAGGCCGAGACCTCGGCGGGGGTGCCCACGGTCAGACCGGCCTCCTCGGCCTTCTCCCGCGACTTCGAGCCCTCCTTGAGGCCGATGCGGACCTCGACGCCCGAGTCGCGCAGGCTCAGCGAGTGCGCGTGCCCCTGGGAGCCGTACCCGATGACGGCGACCTTGCGACCTTGGATGATCGACAGGTCGGCGTCGTCGTCGTAGAACATCTCGACTGCCACTGTTGTTGTGTCCCTTCGTGTTTCGATTGTTGAAGTATCAGCGGGTGGCCGTGATCGACTTGGGCCCGCGGCCGACTGCCACGACACCCGACTGCACGATCTCCCGGATCCCGTAGGGCTCCAGCATGCGCAGCAGCGCGTCGAGCTTGGACCGGGTGCCGGTCGCCTCGATGGTGAGCGCGTCGGGCGAGACGTCGATGACCTTGGCCCGGAACAGGTTCACCGTTTCGATCACCTGGGTGCGCACGCTGGCGTCGGCGCGCACCTTCACCAGGATCAGTTCGCGGGCCACCGAGCTGTCGGCGTCCTGCTCGACGATCTTGATGACGTTGACCAGCTTGTTCAGCTGCTTGGTGACCTGCTCGAGCGGCAGGTCCTCCACGGTCACGACGATGGTCATGCGGGAGATGTCCTTGACCTCGGTGCCGCCGACCGCGAGCGATTCGATGTTGAAGCCCCGCCGGGAGAACAGGCTCGCCACGCGCGCGAGCACGCCGGGCTTGTCCTCCACGAGCACGCTCAGGGTGTGGGTGGTGCTCATTCTGCGTCGATCCCCTTCTGCGAACGCTCGTGCGCCATGGCCTCGTGGATGACCGCCGGCTCGGCGGCCGATTCGTCGTCGTCGAACAGCGGGCGGATGCCGCGGGCGGCCATGATCTCGTCGTTCGAGGTGCCGGCGGCGACCATCGGCCACACCTGCGCGTCCTTGCCGACGATGAAATCGATCACCACGGGCCGGTCGGTGATCGACTGCGCCTCGCGGATCGCGGCCTCGACCTCCTCCTCCTTCTCCACGCGAATCCCGTGGCAGCCCAACGCTTCCGCGAGTTTCACGAAGTCGGGGATGCGCAGCGTGTGCGTGCCGAGGTCGGTGTTGGAGTAGCGCTCCTCGTAGAACAGGGTCTGCCACTGCCGGACCATGCCGAGGTTGCCGTTGTTGATCAGCGCGACCTTGATCGGCACGCCCTCCACCGCGCAGGTGGCCAGCTCCTGATTGGTCATCTGGAAGCAGCCGTCGCCGTCGATGGCCCACACCTCTTTGTCGGGCGCGCCCATCTTGGCGCCCATGGCCGCCGGGACGGCGTAGCCCATGGTGCCCAGACCGCCGGAGTTCAGCCAGGTGCGCGGCTTCTCGTACTTGATGAACTGCGCCGCCCACATCTGGTGCTGGCCCACGCCCGCGCAGTAGATCGCGTCGGGCCCGGCGAGCTGGCCCAGCTTCTCGATGACGAACTCCGGGGACAGCGAGCCGTCGCTCGACGGGGTCCAGCCCAGCGGGTACCGCTCGCGGACGTCCTCGAGGTAGGCCCACCACTTCGAAAGGTCCAGCAGGGGTGTGTCTTTCGCGGCCGGGTCGTTCTTCAGCGTCTCGGTCAGCTCGCTGATGACCTCGCGGCAGTCGCCCACGATCGGCACGTCGGCGTGGCGGTTCTTGCCGATCTCGGCCGGGTCGATGTCGGCGTGGATGACCTTGGCGTTGGGGGCGAAGGACTCCAGCTTGCCGGTCACCCGGTCGTCGAACCGGGCGCCCAGGGTGATCAGCAGATCCGAACGTTGCAGTGCCGCAACGGCTCCCACGGTGCCGTGCATACCGGGCATGCCCATGTTGAGCGGGTGGCTGTCGGGGAAGGCGCCGCGCGCCATCAGGGTGGTGACGACCGGGATGCCGGTCAGCTCGGCCAATTCCAGCAGTTCCGCGGACGCCTCGGCCTTGATGACGCCGCCGCCGACGTAGAGCACCGGCGACTTCGATTCGAGGATCATGCGGGCGGCCTCGCGCACCTGCTTGCCGTGCGGCTTGGTCACCGGACGGTAGCCGGGCAGGCGCAGCTCCGGGGGCCAGCTGAAGGTGGTCTGGGCCTGTAAGACGTCCTTGGGGATGTCGACCAGCACCGCGCCCGGACGTCCGGTGGCGGCGAGGTGGAACGCCTCGGCGATCACGCGCGGGATGTCGAGGGCGTCGTTGACCAGGAAGTTGTGCTTGGTGACCGGCATGGTGATGCCCGAGATGTCCGCCTCCTGGAAGGCGTCGGTGCCGATCAGGCCGCGGCCGACCTGTCCGGTGATGGCCACCAGCGGCACCGAATCCATCTGGGCGTCGGCGATCGGGGTCACCAGATTGGTCGCGCCCGGACCGGAGGTGGCCATGCACACGCCGACGCGGCCGGTTGCCTGGGCGTAGCCGGTGGCGGCGTGCCCGCCGCCCTGCTCGTGCCGGACGAGGACGTGACGCACCTTGGTCGAGTCGAAGAGCGGATCGTAGACGGGAAGAATCGCACCGCCCGGAATGCCGAAGACCGTATCCACGCCCAGCTCCTCGAGGGACCGGACGACCGACTGCGCGCCGGTGACCCGCTCGGGCGGGACCTGGCGGCGGTTCGGGGACGCGGCGACAGCCGGGGATGCCGGCTGGTTGGCCGAAGGCGCAGGCCTGCGGGCCGAGGGCCCGGGCCGGGCGGTAGGTGCGCTCACCGTCTTTTCCTTACTGCTTGTCGTTCCAGTTCGTGAGAACTTGCCTGAACACAAAAAAGCCCCCGACAGCCGGTGGCTGATCGAGGGTGGCGCGTCGCAGCTGCGAGCTTGACGTAGTCGACTGGAGTCGTCAGGCTCAGCGCTGGACGCGCCGGCCGATTACGAGAAGCCCGATTCGATTCACGCCGACGACGGTAAGCGCGCGTGAACCGATTCGTCAAATATTTTGACATTCAGGTCCCATCATGTGAGACGGGGCGGTTACCTTGGTCTGTCTACCGTGATGCGAGGATGGATGTATGCCATCGCCGCATCGGTCCGTGCCACCTGCTCGATCGTCCCATACCGCCGCGACGGGATCGGACCTGGGTCGGGTGATCAGGATCCCCCGGCTCGCGCATCTCGGGGTGTTCGTCCTGCTGTTCTGTGTCGCGTTCGCGTTCTTCGGATGGCCGGCGGTGCTGTGGGTGCTGTTCGTGATTCCGCTCGCGGCGGCGATCTGGGTCGAGCGCACGCGCACGACGGTGTCGGCGAACGGGCTCGATCTGCGGACCGTGTTCGGGTCGCGGCACGTGGACTGGGAGCAGATCAAGGGGTTCCGCATCCCCAAGCGCGGCTTCGTGCGGGCGCATCTGGTGGACGAGTCCGAGGTGGCGCTGCCCGCGGTGGGGTACGACCGGTTGCGGACGTTGATCGAGGCGTCGGGTGGGCGGATTCCGGATCTGTTCGGGGCGGCGGAGGCCGCGGCGGACGAGAAGGATGCGCGGGACCGGGGGGAGGTTGCGCGGGGTGACGACGCAGAGGGCGAGGGTGCGCAGGGCGACGCCGCGCAGAGCGCCGCCGCTCAGGGCGAGCGCGCGCAGAGCGAGGGCGCGCAGGGCGACGCCGCGCGGTAGCCTCGAAAGTGCGCACCCCCGTCGGGAACAAATACGACGGTCTCGGTGCTGACCTTGTCACCGCGAGTCCGCTTCCGCTCCGGCCCGCCGCGCCCACCAGGCGCATTCGCCGTTCGCAGCGGGAGTAACGTTGAGTAGCCGCCGCGATCCTGCGTTCCGGTCGCCGAACAGCCCCGACGACGCGCAGCGAGCCGACGGCCCGAGCCGACCACACGAGGACCAATACCCATGCCACCGCTTCGTTCCCGCACCACGACCGCCGGACGCAACGCCGCGGGCGCCCGCGCGCTCTGGCGAGCCACCGGCCTCACCGACTCCGACTTCGGCAAACCGATTGTCGCCATTGCGAATTCGTATACGCAGTTCGTTCCGGGGCACGTGCATCTGAAGAACGTCGGCGAGATCGTGGCCGAGGCCGTGCGGGCCGCGGGCGGCGTGCCGCGCGAGTTCCACACCATCGCCGTCGACGACGGCATCGCGATGGGCCACGGCGGCATGCTCTACTCGCTGCCCAGCCGCGAGATCATCGCCGATTCGGTGGAGTACATGGTCAACGCGCACACCGCCGACGCGCTGGTGTGCATCTCCAACTGCGACAAGATCACCCCCGGCATGTTGAACGCCGCCATGCGGCTCAACATCCCGACCGTGTTCGTCTCCGGCGGCCCGATGGAGGCCGGTAAGGCGGTCGTGGTCGGCGGTGTCGCGCAGGCCCCGACCGATCTGATCACCGCGATCTCCGCGAGCGCGTCGAGCGAGGTCACCGACGACGGCCTGACCGAGGTCGAGCGCAGCGCGTGCCCGACGTGCGGGTCGTGTTCGGGCATGTTCACCGCGAACTCGATGAACTGCCTCACCGAGGCGCTGGGCCTGGCGCTGCCGGGCAACGGCTCCACGCTGGCCACCCACGCCGCGCGCCGGGCGCTGTTCCAGAAGGCGGGCAGCACGGTCGTCGAGATCGCCAACCGCTGGTACCGCGAGGACGACGCCTCGGTGCTGCCGCGAAACATCGCCAACGAGAAGGCTTTCCGCAACGCTATGGCGTTGGACGTGGCGATGGGCGGCTCCACCAACACCGTGCTGCACACCCTCGCCGCCGCGCAGGAGGGCGAGGTCGACTTCACCCTCGACACCATCGACGAGATCTCGCGTCGGGTGCCGTGCCTGTCGAAGGTGTCGCCGAACTCCGACTACCACATGGAGGACGTGCACCGGGCGGGCGGCATCCCCGCAATCCTCGGCGAGCTGCGCCGCGCCGGTCTGCTGGAGAGCGATGTGTCGACCGTGCACACGCGCGATTTCGACGAGTGGCTCGACACCTGGGACATCCGCTCCGGCAAGGCTTCCGAAGAGGCGCTCGAACTGTTCCACGCCGCGCCCGGCGGAGTGCGCACCACCGAACCGTTCTCGACGGAGAACCGGTGGTCGTCGCTGGACACCGACGCGGCGGGCGGCTGCATCCGCGACCTCGAGCACGCCTACACCGTCGAGGGCGGGCTGTGCGTGCTGCGCGGCAATATCGCGCCCGACGGCGCGATCCTGAAGACCGCGGGGATCGATGAGGATCTGTTCACCTTCGAGGGTCCGGCCGTGGTGGTCGAGTCCCAGGAGGAGGCGGTCTCGAAGATCCTCGGCAAGCAGATCAAGCCCGGGGACGTGATCGTGGTCCGGTACGAGGGTCCGTCGGGCGGGCCGGGTATGCAGGAGATGTTGCACCCCACGGCATTTCTGAAGGGCGCGGGTCTGGGCAAGGTGTGCGCACTGATCACCGATGGCCGGTTCTCGGGCGGCACGTCCGGCCTGTCGATCGGCCACATCTCCCCGGAGGCGGCCAGTGGCGGTGTCATCGGCCTGGTCGAGAACGGCGACCGGATCCGCGTCGATGTGCACACTCGCGCTTTGGAACTGCTGGTCCCCGACGAGGTGCTGGCCGAGCGCCGAGCCAAGATGGAGGCTTCGGAGCGTCCGTGGCAGCCCGCGCATCGGGATCGCCCGGTGACCACGGCACTGCGCGCGTACGCGGCATTGGCCACCTCCGCCGACAAGGGCGCCGTCCGCCGGGTCCCCTGACCCGACGCCCACCAGAGGCCGGAACTCGTCGAGTCCCGGCCTCCGCGCTTTTCCATGGCCCACAACCCCCAGGTACACCAACCCAGCCGCACCCTTTATTCGAATCCGCACCCCTTGCAGGGCTCCACAAGGGGTGCGGATCCCAATAAGGAGTGCGGCTGGGCTGCTTCGGCTTTGAGGTGTACTACCCCAGAGGTGGCCGCCAACCCCAGGCTCGGCAACACAGCCGCACCCTTTATTGGGATCCGCACCCTTTGCAGGGCCTTGCAAGGGGTGCGGATTTGGATAAAGGGTGCGGCTGGGTTGGCGGTTACTGGAAGGGGTTGCCGCCGTGGAGGACTGCGTAGGCGCCCGCGGCGGCCAGGACGGCGAGGATGAGGATGGCGAAGGAGCCCCAGGCGGGGCGGGTGGCCCAGCCTCGGGCTCGGTCGAGGGACAGGCGGCCGGGGCCGGTGAGGATCAGGACGGCGGCGAGGCCGACGAGGATGGACTCCAGTTCGACCGTCTTGTACTGGAATCCGGGGGCCATGCTCTGTTTCCAGAGCCAGGCGTCGAGGATCGAGGCGAGGACCGCGCCGGCGGCCAACGGGGTGGCTAGGCCGAGGACGATGAGCGCGCCGCCGCCGACCTCGGAGACGGTTAGCATGGCAGCGGACAGATCGATGTACTTCCAGCCGCCGTGCTCGAGCATCGAGCGGGTGCCGTCCAGGCCGGGACCGTGGAACCAGCCCGTCAGCTTCTGCATGCCGTGGTAGAGGAACGTGAGACCGAGCACCAGCCGCAGGCCCAGCAGGCCGAGATCCAGTGTGCCGCGCTGATATTCGCCGCGGCGGCGCAGCCGGGTGGTCTCGGCTCCGGCCGGGGGTGCGGGCGGAATGGTGGCGAAGGCGTAGTTCGGTGCGGTCCCGGACTCGGGCCGTGGCTGACCCGCGGGCGGCACCTGGGGATCGAGGCCGAGTTCGTCGTCGGTGCGCGGCACGTGATGCTCGGTCCGTTGGCCCTGGATCGGCAGTTCGCCGGTGGGGTTGTCATAAGGGCTGGCGGCCGTCTGACCGGAGCTGGCGGCAGGGTGAGCCGGTGTCGATTCCGGTGTTTCGTTCGGCTTGTCGGTCACGAGGTCAGCGTAGGGCGCGGCGGGCGGGATCGCGCCCCGAAGCGGCGGCGTGTCCACGGCGGTCGGCGCGGGCGGTAACGTCTGAGCCATGAGTTGGGTTGTCGCGGGCCGTATCGCGTCGGTCGTGGCCGTCACCGGTGGGCTGCTCACCGGCTGTGCTCGCTTGGACGACTCCCCGTCCAAGCCGTTCAGTCCCGCGCCGACCGTGCATCCCGAGGGCATGGGCCCGACCAGCGCGCCGAAGACCCCGCCGCCGACGGCCAAGCGGCCCGAGGGGCCGTGCATCGATCCCGATCCGGCCGTGGTGGTCTCGTGCCTGGACACGACGGGCGGGCTGACGGTGTTGCCGGACGGTCAGCAGGGTCTGGTCACCGAGCGCGTGACGGGCCGCATCCTCAAGGTGACGGTCGTGCCGCCCGATCAGGCGCCGCCGGAACCGGTCGAGGTGGCCCGCGTGGACGTGGACGCGTCGGGCGACGGCGGGCTCAGCGATGTGGTGCTGTCGCCGACGTATCAGGAGGACGGGCTGATCTACGCCTACCTCACCACGCCCAGCGACAACCGGGTGGTGCGGATCGGACAGGGCGGTGCGCCGAAGCCGATCCTCACCGGAATTCCCAAAGGCCCCAACGGAAATCACGGCGCGATCGAATTCGTCTCGCCGACCCAGATGGTCGTGCTGACCGGTGACGCCGGGAATCCGGGCTCGGCGGCGGACCGCGGTTCCCTGGCGGGCAAGCTGCTCCGCATCGATAATCCGGCCCCGGGCAACGCGAATCCGCAGGTGCTCGCGACCGGAGTCGGCACGGCGGGCGGGGTCTGCCCCGACCACAAGGACAGCATCTGGTTCACCGACCGCACGGCCACCGAGGACCGCCTGCAACGCGTGGCCGCCGACGGCACCGTGACCACCGCCTGGACCTGGCCCGACCACCCCGGCGTCGCGGGCTGCGCGGCCGCCGTCGACGGCGTGGCCATCGCCATGAACAATGCCAAGGCCCTCGCCTTCGCCGACGCCGACCCCAACACCCACGCGGTGACCACCAATCCCGCCATGGCCGTCCAGGACAAGTACGGCGCCCTCAACGGCGCGTCCCTCAGCCCCGACGGCTTCGTCTGGGTCGGCACCACCAACAAATCCGGCCAGCCGGGCCCCTTCGACGACCGAGTGGTCCGCATCCCGCCCCCGAAGGGCGGCGCGGGCGGCGGCCCGGATTAACGGCCGCCGCCTGACGGCCCCGGCAAATCCCACCCGGGCTGTCCCCTGAAACCTCCTGAGCCACAACCAGTCCCAGATCCAGGACCGAAGGGCGCGAAGCCCTCAGTCGCCAACCCAACCCCAGGCCAACGAACCCAGCCGCACCCTTTATTCGGATCCGCACCCCTTGCATAGCCCTACAAAGGGTGCGGATCCGAATAAAGACATCCCAGGGGCTTGGAGGTCAAGCAGCAGTGGCTTGTTCGGTGTATGTGGGCCATGCGGCCGCTTCGTC
>NZ_JBSFPI010000044.1:0-33420 GCF_053588115.1 Nocardia sp. NPDC003482 | reverse complement strand
CTACGACGAAGCGGCCGCATGGCCCACATACACCGAACAAGCCACTGCTGCTTGACCTCCAAGCCCCTGGGATGTCTTTATTCGAATCCGCACCCCTTGCAGGGCTACGAAACGGGTGCGGATCCGAACAAGGGGTGCGGCTGGATCGGTCGCGGGGAGGTTGCGAGAATGTCCGGCGTGACTCCCGACGAGGTGCGGCGGACCCGGTTCGGCCGGGCGCCGTTCGGTCAGCGCGGCTACGACGTCGCGGCGGTGGACGCGTTCCGCGAGCGTGTCGCCCAGGCGTTCCTCGGCCGCACGACGCTGACCGCCGCTCAGATCCGCGACCACGAATTCCCCACGGCGGCACGGGGTCACCGCGGTTACGATCGCGACGAGGTGGACGACTTCCTCGACCGCGCCTGTGTGGCACTGGAATTCGCCCGCCGCGGCCTGACCCCGCGCTCCCCCGGCGCACTCCTGGCCCCGGAAGACGTTCGCGCCCTGCGCTTCTCCCCACCACACCCGAACCGACCGGGTTACGCCGCGGACGAGGTGGACGTCTTCCTCGACCACGTCACCACCACGCTGGCCCACACCGGCCCCGCCAGCCTCACCAGCCGCGAACTGGACAGCGTCCGATTCGGCCTGGCCCACCCGGGTTCGGCCGCCTACGGCATCGAGGAAGTCGATTCGTTCGTAGATGTCGTAGCCCGCACACTGCGCGCCGAGGAGGCAACGGCCCGCTGAGGGTGAGTCGTGTCGCCGCCCACTGACGAGGCGACAGCCGGTCGGAAGCCCGTCGCCCGCATAAGGTTACGAGGCAGCGATGGACGGGCGTGGTTCGCTGCGCGCTCGAAGTGACCACGGCCCGCTGAGAGTCGGGCACCAGCCCCCGAACCTCACTCGAAAAGGTCCAGGGTGGGGTGCGATTCGCGCCCCCGCACCTCGATCGATCCGAACACCAGATCCGGCGGCGGGACCAGGCCCAGATGTTCCCAGGCCGCGGCCGTCGCGACTCGGCCGCGCGGGGTCCGGGCGATCATGCCCGCGCGGACGAGGAACGGTTCGCACACCTCCTCGACCGTGGTGGCCTCCTCGCCGACCGCGACCGCGAGCGTCGATACGCCGACCGGGCCGCCACCGAAGCTGCGGACCAGCGCGGCGAGCACCGCGCGGTCGAGGCGGTCCAGGCCGAGGCCGTCGACGTCGTAGACGGCGAGGGCGGCTCCGGCGACCTCCCGGGTGACGATGCCGTCGGCGCGGACCTCGGCGTAGTCCCGCACGCGGCGCAGCAGGCGATTGGCGATGCGCGGGGTGCCGCGGGAGCGTCCGGCGATCTCGGCCGCGGCGTCGTCCTCGAGGGTGACGCCGAGGATGCGGGCCGAGCGGTGCAGAATGCGTTGCAGCTCATCGGGTTCGTAGAAGTCCATGTGCCCGGTGAAGCCGAAGCGGTCGCGCAGCGGGCCGGTGAGCGCACCCGACCGGGTGGTCGCCCCGACCAGGGTGAACGGCGCGATGTCCAACGGAATCGAGGTCGCCCCGGGGCCCTTGCCGACCACCACATCGACCCGGAAGTCCTCCATCGCCAGGTACAGCATCTCCTCGGCGGGCCGGGCCATGCGGTGGATCTCGTCGATGAACAGCACATCGCCCTCGACGAGATTGCTGAGCATGGCCGCGAGATCGCCCGCCCGCTCCAGCGCGGGGCCGGAGGTGATGCGCAGCGCGGACCCGAGTTCGGCGGCGATGATCATGGCCATACTCGTCTTGCCCAGGCCGGGCGGCCCGGACAGCAGCACGTGGTCGGGGGTGCCGCCGCGCTGTTTCGCGCCGCGCAGCACGAGCGCGAGCTGTTCGCGCACGCGGGGCTGACCGATGAAGTCGTCCAGCGATTTCGGCCGCAGGCTCGCCTCGATCTCGCCGTCGGAGCGCAGATAACTTGGGCTGACGGTGGATTCGGGCTCGTCGGGGAACTCGTCGCTCATCCGCCGTTACCGGTTCTTGCCCAGCAGGCCCAGCGCCGCGCGCAGCGCCTTGGACGTGTCGAGGTCGGGTTGCTCGGCGAGCACGCCGTCGACGGCGGGTTCGGCCTGTTTGGCGGGGAAGCCCAGTCCGATGAGCGCCTCGATGACCTGATCGCGCACCGGGGTGACGATCGGGGCGGGCCCCGCGCCGGACGGACCCGATTGCACCGGAACGAGATTGACCTTGTCGCGCAGTTCGACCACCATGCGCTCGGCCCCGCGTTTGCCGATGCCGGGGACGCGGGTGAGCGCGGCGACATTGCTCTCGGCGAGCGCCTTGCGCAGGGCCTCGGGTTCGAGCACCGCGAGCACGGCCATGGCCAGCCGCGGGCCGACTCCCGACACGGTCTGCAACAGGCCGAACAGCTCGCGCGCCTCGGTGTCGGCGAAGCCGTAGAGGGTCATCGAGTCCTCGCGCACGATCATCGCCGTGTACAGCCGCGCCTCCTCGCCGCGGGTGAGGGCGGCCAGCGTGGAGGGGGTGGCGTTGAGCCGGTAGCCGACGCCCGCGGCCTCGAGCACCGCGTGGTCGAGCCCGATCTCGAGCACCTCACCGCGTACCGACGCGATCATTTCGTCACCGCCTTCCGTTGCTGGGCAAGCCGTTCCGCGTAGCGTCGCCGCTGTTCGGCGGCGAGCTCCTCCGCGCGGGCCATGCGGTCGAGCATCGGCGCCCGCCAGCAGTGACAGATCGCCAGCGCGAGCGCGTCGGCGGCGTCGGCCGGTTTGGGCGCCGTGGCCAGGCCCAGGATACGGGTGACCATCGCGGTCACCTGAGCCTTGTCCGCGGACCCGTTCCCGGTGACCGCCGCCTTGACCTGACTGGGCGTGTGGAAGTGAACCGGGATTCCGCGCCGCGCGGCGGCCAGCGCCACCACTCCCCCGGCCTGCGCGGTGCCCATCGCGGTCCGCACATTGTGCTGGGCGAAGACCCGTTCGACGGCGACGGCCTCGGGCCGATGGGTGTCCATCCACTCCTCGGCCGCGTCGGCCACCCCCAGCAACCGCTGCGCCAGATCCATCTCCGCCGGGGTGCGGACCACGTCGACGGCCACGGCGGTCACCTGCCGCCCGACCCCACCGTCGACGATGCTGATCCCGCACCGGGTGAGCCCCGGGTCGACACCCATCACCCGCACGAAAGCACCCCTCCGAGTCGCGAACAGTTGTTCGAAGTCTAACGGCCCGAGCCGCCCACCTCGGCCACCGACACGGTATGGGCTGTCCGCCCGGCACATTCGCTCCGGCCAGCGGAACATGCCCACCGCGGTGGTCGCCAGTGTGCCGGGGGCCGCGTTCGAGGGGTTGACCGTGGACACGGCAGGGCGGGCGTATATCGCCCGAATCCATGGTCGGCGGGTCGAATCGCCTGGCCGCCGCTCGAATCCGATGGCCGGCGGGCCGATTCGCGCTACCCGCGCTGGGTGGCCGGGTGGTTGGCGGGGAGGCCGAGGAGGGTGGGGTCGGCGGCGCGGCGGGCCCATTCGGCGCCGGGGTCGCTCACCAGGCGGCGGGTGCGGAGGTCCATCAGGCCGCTGAGGTGGTCCACGGTGGCGGACAGTTCGCCGTCGGCGCGGGTGAGGACGTGCTCTACGCGAAAGGTCTTGCCTGGGGACCAGATCCACGAGCAGGTGACGTCGACGCTGTCGCCCGCGCGGAGTTCGCGGTGGTAGCGGATGGTCGTCTCCAGATTGACGGGGCCGAAGCCGTCGGCGAGCAGGTCGTCCACCGAAATGCCCGCGGCCTGAACACATTCGAACCGGGCGTGGTCGGCGTACTGCTGATAGGCGGATCCGGTGACATGCAGTTGGGGATCGACGTCGGAGATCCGCACATCGATCCGGAGCGAAAAGGGTTCTTGCGTAAGCGCCACCGCCACACTCTGGCAGACGGCACCGACAAGTTCGCCTCAGCGCAGGTGAGCGGCGAAGGCGTCGTAGGCGTCGGCGGAGAACAGCACGAAGCGGATCTGCTCGACCGCGGTGTCGGCGGCGCGCGCGGTCTCGATCGCCAGCCGTGCCCCGTCGTCCATCGGCCACCCGTACACGCCGGTGGACACGGCCGGGAACGCGACGGTCCGCGCCCCCAATTCGTCCGCCACCCGCAAGGATTCGCGATAACACGAGGCGAGCAGCGCGGACCGGTCCTCGCGTGCGGAGTACACCGGCCCGACGGTGTGAATCACCCAGCGGGCGGGCAGCTTTCCCGCCGGTGTGGCCACGGCCTTCCCGGTGGGCAGCCCGTCGGGATATTCGGTTGCCCGCAGTTCCCGGCAGGCGGCCAGAATCTCCGGCCCACCCTTGCGATGGATCGCCCCGTCCACCCCGCCCCCGCCGAGCAGGGTCGAATTCGCCGCGTTGACCACCGCGTCCACCTCCTGTTCGGTGATGTCGCCGCGGACCAGTACGAGTTCGGCCATGCCCCCATTGTGCCGATGCCGGGAAGTCGCGGACCGGTCCCCTACGGTGAGTCCATGGCCTGGATTCTGCTGATCGTGTCGGGATTCATGGAAACGGTGTGGGCCGTCGCGCTCGAGAAGTCACACGCGTTCACCAAACCGGTCCCCAGCGTGGTGTTCGCGATCGCGCTGACCCTGAGCATGGTCGGCCTCGGCCTGGCGTTGCGCGAGATCCCCGTGGGCACCGGCTACGCGGTGTGGGTCGGCATCGGCGCGGTGGGCACGGCCCTGATCGGCATGATCTGGCTCGGCGAGTCGACCAGCGTGCCGCGGATCGGCTGCCTGCTGCTGATCATCGCGGGCGTGATCGGACTGAAGATCTTTCGGTGATCATCCGGTGTAGGTTCGCGCTCGTGCGCGGTATCTCCCTGGAAGTGGATCGCTGGCGTGAGCGGTTGCGGACCAATCTGTGGTTCGTGCCCACGCTGGAAGTGCTGGTGGCGGTGGCGTTGTTCGCGGTCACACTCGGGCTGGACCGCTACGCCTTCAACCACCACTACGACATGCCCGGCTGGGTGCTCGGCGGGACGCCCGACGCCGCGCGGCAGGTGCTCACCGCCATCGCTGCCGCCGACATCACCGTGGTCGGGGTGGTCTTCTCGATCACGATCGTGGCGTTGACCCTCGCCTCGACCCAGTTCGGTCCGCGCATGTTGCGCAACTTCATTCGCGATCGGGGCACCCAGCTCACCCTCGGTACCTTTGTGGCGACCTTCGTCTACGCGGTGGCGGCGCTGGTGGCCATCGGGCCGGAGTTCGTGCCGCACATCTGCGCGACGGTGTCGATCGCCTCGCTGGTGGTCGATCTGGCGATGTTGATCTACTTCATCAATCACATCGCCGGGCAGATCCAACTGCCCAATGTGATCGCCGATATCGCCTGCGAGGTGAATTCGGCGGTCGCGGCGAATCAGGACACCACGCCCCCGGTGACCGAGCGCGGCCCGTCGGTGGAGCAGATCCGCGCGCGGCTCGCCGAATCCGGCGGCGAGGTGCGCACCACGAGCAGCGGCTATCTGCAATACATCCGCTACGAGCAGTTGGTCCGGCTGGCGGCCGAGGAGAACGCGGTCATCCATCTGCCGTACCGGCCCGGTCATTTCCTCACCGAGGGTCAGGTGGTGGCGACGGTGTGGCCCGCGGACGCGGCCGAACGGATCGGTGATCGCTTCGCCCACGGCCACGTCACCGGCGCGATGCGGACCCTCGTGCAGGACGTGTCGTTCGGCATCGATCAGATCGTGGAGATCGGGTTGCGCGCGATGGCCACCACCACCAATGACACGTTCACGGTGTTGACCTGCGTGGACTGGTTGGGCGACTGCCTGTCTCGCATCGCGGCGTCGTGGCGGCCCGATCCGGTGCGCCGCGACCGCGACGGCTACGTCCGGGTGATCGCGACCCAGGTCACCTACGAGCGGCTGGTGCAGCGCGCGTTCGAGAAGATCCGCCAATCCGGCCGCGGCGCACCGGCGATCATGATCCGCCAGCTCGACGCCCTAACCCAGATCGCCGACCGCACCACCGACCCGGACCGCCGCCGCGTCGTCCTCGAACAGGCCGCGATGATCGAGCGTGCCGTCCCCGAGATCCCCGAACCCGCCGACCGCGAGGACGTCCTGCGCCGCTGCCGCGCCTTCCACGAGGATTTCGCCCGGGGTTGAATCGTGGTGTGCCGCTCGGGGTTTCGAATTCCGGTGGGAGCAGGCGGATGCGGACCCGAGCGGGAGAAAGGCGAGGGGCGCGAGCCCGTCACCCCGTCTTCGACCGCAGCCGCGCCGCGACCAGAGCGCCGATGCGATCCCAGGCCGGGGACGAGGCGGTGGGCGCCTCGGCCGCCAGCCGAGCCAGGCGCGGATCGCCGGGCGGGCCGGATTCGGTGCCGTGCCGGGTGGACCACGCGAGGGTGCGATCGGCGAGTTCGGGCAGCCTGGGGTCGTCGGGCGACCAGTCGAAGGCCGCATCGTGGTCGCGGTAGAGGGCACGGAATTCCGGATCTTCCAGCGCGATCAGCTTGTCGGACAACCACTTTCGCGCCTCGGCGGGCGCGGTGGCCTGCATCAGGATCCAGCCGTCGCGCTCGGCGGCGATGGTGCGCTCGCTGATGCCCAACTCCCGCAACCGATCCAGATAGTCGGCGACCTCCGCGGACACGAACAGCCTTGTGCCACCGCGTAATTGGGCCACCCGTTCGCGGCTGCGCCGCAGTTCTCGGATGCGGCGGCGCAGATCGTCGTCGATTTGGTCGATCGCCGCGGCGAATTCGTCCGGTCCGGCGTCGAGCAACTCACCCACCCGGGCCAGCGGCACCCCGGCCTCGGCGAGGGTGCGGATCTTGACCAGGGTGACGGCCTCCGCCGCGCCGTAGCGGCGGTAGCCGGACGCGTCGCGTTCGGGTTCGGGGAGCAGGCCGCGCTCGTGGTAGTGCCGGATGGTCTTGATGGTCACCCCGGCGTAGGCGGCGAGCTGGCCGATGGTGATCACGTCGCATTCCTCTCGTTCGCGCGGTCAGGCCGGGACGCGGCGGCTCATGCGGCCGCCCGCGCAGCGCAGTGCCGCGGCCGAGGCGTCGCCGCCGTGGTAGGAGATCAGCAGCTGGCGTGAGTATCCCGCGAGGGCCGCCGGGGGCATTCCGGCGGGGGCGAAGACGTCGGGCCCGACGGGCACGTAGCGCTGGGGCGGGGCGTCGAGGAAGCCGCCCGCGAAGGCGGTGAAGATCCGTTCCTGATCCGCGTCCGACGGCTCGTAGGTGATCGTCTCCTCCAGCTGGCCGTCCACCTCCCGCACCTCGACGCGCAACTGATTCGATCGGTAGACGCCCACGTAGCGGGACAGATCGGTCACCGCGCCCGGGTCGGCGACCGGCACCGGAACCTCGGCCCCGAACCGTTCGCGCACGAGCCACAGCAGGATCCGATCGTGCAAATCCAGTGCGCGCGGGTCGTTTCCGAACGCGGCGAAGACCAGATCGTGCTCGGGCGCGACGATCAGCACGGCGACCCCGCCCGCCGAGGACCCCGAATGCGACAGCAGGGTGAGATCCCCGAAGGACATGAGCAGCCAGCCCAGCCCGACCGGGGTGATGTGCGGGGTCGTGGTCGCCCGCTCGGCCATGCGGGCGACCGATTCCGCGCTCAGCACCCGCGTGCCGGTCGGCGCGACGCCCCCGGCGAGGTGGGTCCGCCCGAAGGCCAGAAGATCGTCGATCGTCGCGGTCACCGACGCGCCCGCCGGGGCCCAGGTGTCGGGAAGTTTGAACAACGCGGTGCGCCGGGCCCGTCCCGTCTCCGTATCCGGGAAGTGCCCGACCGCGGTGTCGCGCAGAATCGCCTGCTCGGCGCTGGTGCAGGCGCCCGTCATGCCGATCGGATCGAACAACTCCCGGTGCAGCAGGTCGTGATAGGACGTCCCGGTGACGGCCTCGAGCACGCGGCCCGCGACGATCATGCCGCCATTGGAGTAACTGGTGTGCTCCCCCGGCTCGAACAGCGCGCCCACCGCACCGGGCAGTCCGTCGACGAAGGTCCGCACCGCGCCCGGGCCCTCGCCGGACGGGAAGTACAGGTCGGCGTCGATGCCGTTGGTGTGGGTGAGCAGGTGGCGGATCGTAATGCGTTCGGCCACACCGGGAGTCGCGAGGTCGAACTCCGGCAGGTACGTGCGCACGGGCGCGTCGAGGTCGATTGTGCCGCGCTCGACCTGCCGCAGGACCAAGGTGGTGGTGAGCATCTTGGTGATCGAGCCGATGAGGAAGCCGGTGTCGGCGCGCATGGGTGCGGCGGTGGCGACATTGGCGATTCCGTGGGCCACGACGACCCGGTCCTCGCCGTGGTGGACGCCCGCGACGTAGCCGGGGACGCCGGTGGTGGCGCAGAATTCGGCGATCTGGCCACGGAGCTGGTCGCCAATCGTGCTGTGGGACATGGGTTTTCCTCTCGGAGGTGATTCCGGTCCGGTGGGTTTCTCCGGCCCACAGCTATCGTGCAACCCTGCCCTTGGGGCAGGGTCAAGAGCGAACGGGGCGGGCCGAGAGCGGCCTCACCGAACTCGGAGCCCCCTCACAGCTGATCTCGAGGAACACCATCGATGATTGCCGCCGTGTTCCCTGCGCTGACGGATGTGCCGACGACACCACCGACGCCGAGCGTGGCCCCTCCCCCGCCGCCGCATCTGCCCTCGGCGAATCTGAATCCGTACGGCGGCTTCCATCGCGGGCTGTCGTTGCTGCACGGCTGGCTTCCGCTCACCATCGAACTGATCGCGGTCGCGTTGCTGATCGTGGCCGTGGCCCGGTTCACCCGGCGCTGGTGGCTCGTCCGGGTGCCGACCTCCGTGGGCGTGGCGGTGGCCGCCGCGGTGGGCGGCTGGCTGTATCTGACCGATGAGGGCCTGGCGTCGGATCCCGCGCCGCTGCTGCTGTGGGTGGCGGTCGCGGCGCTGGCCGGGGCGCTCGCGGTCGCGGTGCTCGGCTGGCCGGGCGGCCGCTGGTGGCAGCGCGCGGCGGCGATTCTGGCCGTGCCGATGGCGCTGCTCAGCACCGGCGTGGTGCTCAACCAGTGGGTCGGCTACTACCCGACCGTGCAGTCGGCGTGGAGCGCGCTCACCGCCGGGCCGCTGCCCCACCAGACCGACCTCGCCGACCTGCCCGGCCTGCGCGGCAAGCCGAGGACCACGGGAGTCGTTGTGCCCGTGCACATTCCGGACACCGCCAGCGGATTCAAGCATCGCACCGAATACGTGTACCTGCCGCCCGCGTGGTTCGCCGGGGACAAACCCCCGGCCCTGCCCGTGGTGACGATGATCGCGGGCGAGTTCAACACCCCGGCCGACTGGTTGCGCAGCGGGCAGATCATGCCCAGCATCGACAAGTTCACCGCAGCCAACGACGGCCGCGCCCCGATCCTGGTGTTCGTCGACTCCAGCGGCAGCTTCAACAACGACACCGAATGCGTGAACGGCCCGCGCGGCGACGCCGCCGACCACCTCACGAAAGACGTTCCGCCGTATGTGGAATCGACGTTCGGCGCGTCGGCCGACCCCGCGAACTGGGCGGTCATCGGCTGGTCCATGGGCGGCACCTGCGCGATCGATCTGACCGTCACACACCCGGAGCTGTTCCACACCTTCGTCGACATCGCCGGTGACCTGAGCCCCGCCTCGGGCACCAAGGAGCAGACCATTCGCCGCCTCTACGGCGGTGACGCCGCCGCCTGGGACCGCTTCGACCCCCTGACCGTCATGGACCACCACGGCCCCTACACTGGCGTCGCGGGCCTGTTCGACGACCTCACCCCGCCCCCACGCCAGGGAAACCGCGGCGGCGCAGGGCAATTCGCGCGTCCGAAGGTGGACGAGGATCAGATCGGCCTCGGCGGACAGGACGCGGGCGGCGACACCGGCGAGATCGGGGCCGCCGAGAAACTCTGCGCGAAGGGCCGCGACCTCGGCATCGACTGCACGATCCACACGACGCAGGGCGGCCACACCTGGCAGTTCGCCTCGGCCGCGTTCGAGTCCTCGTTCCCGTGGATCACCGCCCGGGTGGGGCTACCCGTCCTGGAATCGCGCTGAATACAACCCTTCTGACCTTCGGCTCGGCGTTCTAGGGTCGCTCGGCGAATCGACGCCGAAGGGAAGGGCGCCATGTCGCTACTGGAGACCGCGCCGAATCCGGCGGCCACCACGAAGGATTCGGACGAACGCCTCGCACCCGTCGCCACCCGATCGGCCGTCGTGGCGAGCCTGATCGGCACCACCGTCGAGTGGTACGACTTCTTCCTCTACGCCACCGCCGCGGGCCTCGTGTTCGGCAAGCTATTCTACCCGGATACCAGCGCGTTCGTCGGCACCATGCTGTCGTTCGCGACGTTCGCGGTCGGCTTCGTCATGCGGCCCGTGGGCGGGCTGGTGTTCGGCCACATCGGCGACCGCATCGGCCGCAAGCGCACGCTCGCGCTCACCATGGCGATCATGGGCGGCTCGACCGCGCTGATGGGCGTGCTGCCCACGACCGCCGCCATCGGCGTCGCCGCGCCGATCCTGCTGCTGGGTCTGCGGATGCTGCAAGGCTTCGCGCTCGGCGGCGAATGGGCGGGCGCGGTGCTGCTGGCCGTCGAGCACAGCCCGCGGCGGCGGGTCGGACTGTTCGGGAGCTGCCCGCAGATCGGGCTGGCGCTCGGGCTCGCGCTGGGCACCGGGGTGTTCGCGCTGCTGCGCTCGACGCTCAGCGACGCCGCGTTCCTCGGCTACGGGTGGCGAATCGCGTTCGGCGCCAGCGTGATTCTGGTCGCGATCGGGCTGCTGGTGCGGTTGCGGATCGACGAAACCCCGGCCTTCCGAGAACTCGACCGGCTGGAACGGATCTCGAAAGTGCCGGTGCTGCACCTGTTCCGGAGCGCGAGGACGCGGCGCAACACCATTCTGGGACTGTTGTCGCGCTGGGGTGAGGGCGCGGCGTTCAACACCTGGGGCGTGTTCGCGATCAGCTTCGCGACCGGGCATCTGGGGCTGCGGCAGGTGCCGGTGCTGGTCGCGGTGACGCTCGCGGCGCTCACCATGGCCGCGCTGATCCCGGTGTCGGGGGCGCTGACCGACCGGTTCGGGCCGCGGCGGGTGTACATCGCGGGGATCGCCGCCTACGGGCTGCTGGTGTATCCGGTGTTCGCGCTGTTCGAGACGCGGCACATCGTGGTGTTCACCGTCGCGATGATCGCGGTGTTCGGCGTCGCGCACGCTACGTTCTACGGCGCGCAGGGCACGTTGTACGCCGGCCTGTTCCCGCCCGAGGTGCGCTACACCGGGCTGTCGTTCGTGTATCAGGTCTCGGGCGTGTACGCCTCGGGCATCACGCCGATGGTCGTCACCGCGCTCATCGCCGCGGCGGGCGGCACGCCGTGGCTGGCGTGCGGGTACCTGGTCGCGACGGCCGTGGTGAGCGTGATCGCCACCCTGTTCATCGCCGAGGACGACCGGCTCACGGCCTGAATCTTGTTGACCGACAACCGGTTTCGCGGCCGGTCACGGGGGACCGGCTTGCCCGGTCCCCCGTTCGTCATTCGAGCCGAGGGACCGGCCGCCCCGGATCACGCGTCGAGTTCCGCGAGGATCTCGTCGGAGACGTCGACGTTGGTGTAGACGTTCTGCACGTCGTCGCAGTCCTCGAGGGCGTCGACGAGTTTGAACACCTTGCGCGCGCCCTCGGCGTCGACCGCGACCGTGGTGGACGGCTGGAAGCCGGATTCGGCCGAGTCGTAATCGATTCCGGCCTGCTGCAACGCCGTGCGGACCGCGACCAGATCACCCGGTTCGCTGATGACCTCGAACGCGTCGCCCAAGTCGTTGACCTCCTCGGCGCCCGCGTCGAGCACGGCGACGAGCACGTCGTCCTCGGTCTGGCCGTTCTTCTCGAGCGTCACCACGCCCTTGCGGCTGAACAGGTACGCCACCGAACCCGGGTCGGCCATATTGCCGCCGTTGCGGGTCATGGCGACGCGAACCTCACCGGCGGCGCGGTTGCGATTGTCGGTGAGGCATTCGACGAGCACGGCGACACCGTTCGGGCCGTAGCCCTCGTACATGATGGTCTGCCAGTCGGCGCCGCCCGCCTCCTCACCGCCGCCGCGCTTGCGCGCGCGCTCGATGTTGTCCAGCGGGACGGAGTTCTTGCGAGCCTTCTGAATGGCGTCGTACAGCGTCGGGTTGCCATCCGGGTCACCGCCACCCGTGCGGGCCGCCACCTCGATGTTCTTGATCAGCTTGGCGAACAACTTGCCGCGCTTGGCGTCGAGGGCAGCCTTCTTGTGCTTGGTGGTGGCCCATTTGGAGTGGCCGCTCATTCCCTACTTCCTTCAGTCGGTTCTCGAGGTGCGGGCAGACAACTTCGCCAGTCTACTGCCCGACCAGCTGTCACTTGTCGGCCGGAACGGCCGCTCGTACGGAGTCCACGAACATCCGGTGCACCCGCAGGTCGCCGGTCACCTCGGGATGGAACGACGTGGCCAGCACCCGGCCCTGCCGCACCGCGACGATCCGGCCCTGGGCCGGACCGGACGGTACCCGAGCCAGCACCTCCACGTCGTCGCCGACACGCTCCACCCACGGCGCCCGGATGAACACCGCGCGCACCTGCCCGTCGTCGATGCCGCTGAAGTCCAGATCGGTCTCGAACGAGTCGACCTGACGGCCGAAGGCGTTGCGCCGCACGGTCATATCGATGCCCGACAGCGAGCGGGCGTCCGGCCGGGTGTCGAGCACCTCGCTGGCCAGCAGGATCATCCCCGCGCACGATCCGAAGGCGGGCATCCCGTCGCGCAGCCGGGCGCGCAGCGGTTCGAGCAAGCCGAACACCTCGAGCAGTTTGCTGATCGCGGTGGACTCGCCCCCGGGCAGTACCAGCCCGTCGACGGCGGCGAGCTCGGACTCGCGCCGCACGCTCACCGGCTCGGCCCCGCATTCGGACAGCGCGCGGAAATGCTCGCGGACATCGCCCTGCAACGCCAGCACACCAATGGTCGGTCTCACGAATCGAGCATACGAGTCACGCCGGGCGGGCCCGTCAGCCCTCCCGCAACGTGCGCGTCAGCCCCTCCTGCACGACGGCGGCGACCAGCTGGCCGCGCTGGTCGAAGATGCGGCCGCCGGTGAGGGCGCGGCCGAAGCCCGCCGAGGGGGAGTTCTGGTCGTAGAGGAGCCATTCGTCGGCGCGGAACGGGCGCAGGAACCACATGGCGTGGTCGAGGGAGGCGTCCTGGGTGGGTTCGCCGGGGTGGGTGACCTTCGAGGAGCCGAGCAGGGTCATATCGCTCATGTAGGCGAGGGTGCAGACGTGGAACAGCGGGTCGTCGGGCAGCGCGTGCCGGTAGCGGAACCACACCTGCTGCTGGGAGGCGAGGCCGTCGCGACGGGAGACCCGGTCCTGCGGGATCGTGCGGATGTCCCAGTGCTCCCATTCCCGCATCCGCCACAGCCGCTCCGGGCTCAGCTCGGTCTTGGCGTCCGGAAGTTCTTCCGGCAGCGGCACTTTCGGCATCTCGTCCTGATGAGTGGGTCCGTCGTCGCCGACGTGGAAGGACGCCGACATGGTGAATATCGCCTCGCCCTCCTGCACACCCGTCACCCGCCGGGTCGTGAAGGATCGGCCGTCGCGGATGCGCTCGACCAGATAGACGGTCGGCTCCGTCGGATTGCCGGGCCGCAGGAAGTAGCCGTGCAGCGAGTGCACCTGATACCGCGGTTCGACCGTGCGCACGGCCGCCACCAGCGCCTGTCCGGCAACCTGCCCGCCGAACGTGCGCGGCAGCTGCGTCTTGGTGGACGCGCCGCGGAAGATGTCCCGCTCGAGCCGCTCGATCTCCAGCGCCTCTTCGATCGTCGCCATGAACCGTCCTTCCGGGAATCAACCTGCCCAGGCTAAAGGATGGCGAACCCCCCGCCCGCCCCGACCTGCCCGGATCGGCATGATGGTCGGGTGCCCGCCTTCACCCCGATCACCGCCCCGGCGTTGCTCGACACCCTCGTCGAGCGGGTCGCCGCGCTGCCGGGGCGCGCGGAGCACGGTCCCGCCGCGGAAGCGGATCCAGCCGAAGACGGCCCTGGGCGCGCCGTGGTCGCCATCGACGGGGCCGATGCCGCCGATCCGGTCGAGATGGCGCGGGCGGTGGCCGAGCGGGTGCGGGCGCGGGGGCGGCCGTGTGTGGTGGTGGCGGTGCACGATTTCGTGCGTCCGGCGTCGCTGCGGTTGGAGTTCGGGCGGGACGCGGAGTCGTATCGGGAGGCGTGGTTCGACTATGCGGCGTTGGATCGGGAGGTGTTGCGGGGGTTGCGGGAGCGCGGGCGGTGGTTGCCCGCGCTGTGGGACGAGCGGACCGACCGATCCGCGCGCGCCGCAACGGTTTCCGCCGAACCGGATCTGGTGGTTATCGTGGCGGGGCCGATGCTGCTGGGGCGGGGGCTGGATTTCGATCTGACCGTCGAGCTGCGGCTGTCGGAGGGGGCGTTGCGGCGGGCTACCGATCCGGCCGAATCCTTCACGGTGGAAGCGCTTTTGGCGCATCGCCGCGCGGCCGGGGAGCCCGATCTGCTGGTGGCCTGGGACCATCGCGACCGACCGGCGATCCGGCAGTAGGCTACGGCCGTGAACCAGCCGTACCCGCCGTTTCCGCAGCAGCCGATGCCACCGCAGGGCCCACCGCCGCCCGGTATGCCCCCGCAGGGCCCGCCACCGCAACCCCAGGGCATGCCGCCGCAGCCGCATCCCGGCCCCGGCTTCCCGATCCTGGTCTCCACCATGAACGACGTGCCCGGCCACGAGGTGGTCCGCGTCTTCGGCGAGGTCGCGGGGCTGACCGTGCGCAGCCGCGGCCTCGGCGCCAATCTCTCGGCCGGTTTCCGCGCCCTCGGCGGTGGCGAGATCACCGAGTACACCAACCTGCTCTACCAGTCCCGCCACGAGGCGATCATGCGAATGTGCCACCACGCCATGGGTTTCGGCGCGAACGCGGTCATCGCCATGCGCTTCGACTGCAACGAGATCGCCAACACCATGAGCGAGGTGGCGGCCTACGGCACGGCCATCCTGATCCGCCCGATCCAGCGTCCGGTCGACGCCTCCGGCCCTCACACCGTCGCAACCGGATAACCCTCCGCCCCGAACAGGTCGCGGTCGGCCTCGGGCACCCAACACCCGGCCGCGACATCGGCGTTGTACCCCGCCCGCACATGCGCGACGAGCCCCGCGAGCCCCGGATGCGCATCGACCCCCCACCACAACAACGCGTGCGGATACGCGGGCGTCGGATCCACGACCCGCACCCCACGAATCCCCGGATGCAGCGGCGTACGAAACCCCGTGCCGGTGAACGTCGTCAGCGCCCGCGACGCCGCGACCCGCTCGAGCACCGCGTCGATCGACTCGGGCTGCCCCCCGGTCTCCACGGTGATCCCCGCGAATTCACTCAACTCCCGGTAGAAGTCCGCCCACTCCGACGGCACCGCCGCCCCCGGCACCCACGCCGGATACGCACTGGCCTCCGCCAACGACACCTCCACCCGTCCAGCGAGCGGATGCCCCTTCCCGACCAGCAGTTGTAACGGCTCCAAATACGCTGGCGCACAACAAATCTCATCCGGCAGCGATCGAGGCCCCCCGAACCGCCGAGCAAACGCCGCATCCACCCGCCCCGCCACCAAAGCATCCCGCGAGGTATCCCGCACGCTCGACAACACGATCTCCACCTCGACCCCCGGATGCCGATCGAGGTAATACCGCATCAAATCCGCAGCCGCATCCCGCTCCCCCAACAACGCCACCCGCAACGGCCGCCCCCGCACCGCCCCCACCGCCTCATCGGCAACGGTCAACAGCGACCGCGCATACGGCAGAAACCGCCGCCCGGCCGCCGTGGCCACCACGCCGCGAGGCCCTCGCTCCACCACCACGACCCCGAGCTGATTCTCCAACTTGACGATCCGCTTCGACACCGCCTGCTGCGTGATGCCCAAAACATCAGCGGCATAACCGAATTGGCCCTCGTCGAGCACGGTGAGGAAGGCCCGCACCGCCGCGAGGTCGAGATCGGTCATGACACCACCCGCTCCATGGACTTCCGAACACGTTCCGAATATCATAGGGCCATGGGCATCGCAGCAGACCTCCCCGCGGCGACGCGGCGCTCCTCGGATTTGAGCAAGCACTCCGCCGAGGTCTTCGCCGAAGCCGAGCGCCACCCCGTGACGGTGACCCGACGCGATGGCGAGGCGCTGGTGCTGATGTCGCAGCGCGAGGCCGAAGCTCGCTCGCGCCTGCTGAAGTTCGCCGCACAGCTCATCACCGTCGCCCTCGACGACAGCGGCTCGCTCGCCGAGCGCATGTCCAAAACGTTCCCTTGGATGCTCGCACTGTCGCCGACGGACCGGGCGTCCTGCGCACAGGATTTGGTGGACGCCGCACGCGCCTCGTTCTCCACCGGCCAACCGCATCTCGCAATCGCCGAGCTGACGTCCTGGAAGGAGACTGCCACGGCTATCGCCGCCGGGCTCGGCAGCGCCGACCTCGAATGGCTCGACGACACCGAGACCGTGGAGCGCCCGTAGTCGTGGCGGCCGCCAAGAAGGGAGAGCTCGTCCCCCGCCCGCCGAAGCGGACCGAGTACGAGATCCGCTTCGCCACCACCCACGCCCGCAAGGGGTGGCGGGATCTCGTCGCGACGATCCGCAACCCCATGACGGACTGCTGGGACTTCCTCACGCGAACCCCGTTGTCCACGACTCCGACGAACTACCAGCTGAAAGGCGAACTCGGCGTCATCGAGCGAGGTGGTGCGACTTACCAACGCTGGCAGCACAAGCCGACAGCCCAGGGCACCGCCCGCATCTGGTTCTACGTCCGCGAACACACGGTCTTCCTCGAACAGGTGCACACCTGCCACCCGAACGAGACGAAATGACGCCCGGAACCGCCTCACATGCCAGCGTCACCACCCGCGCTCGGCGAGCCGGTGCGGCTCGGGAATCTCCTCCACATTGATTCCGACCATGGCCTCGCCCAACCCGCGCGACACCTTCGCCAACACATCCGGGTCGTCATAGAACGTCGTGGCCTTGACGATCGCCGCCGCACGCTGGGCCGGGTTGCCGGACTTGAAGATGCCGGAGCCGACGAAGACGCCCTCTGCCCCGAGCTGCATCATCATGGCCGCGTCGGCGGGGGTGGCGATGCCGCCCGCGGTGAACAGGACGACGGGGAGTTTGCCGGTCTCGGCGATCTCGCGGACCAGGTCGTAGGGGGCCTGGAGTTCCTTGGCGGCGACGTAGAGTTCGTCCTCGGGCAGGGACTGGAGTTTGCGGATCTCGTCGCGGATCTTGCGCATGTGGGTGGTGGCGTTGGAGACGTCGCCGGTGCCGGCCTCGCCCTTGGAGCGAATCATGGCCGCGCCCTCGGTGATTCGGCGCAGGGCCTCGCCGAGGTTGGTCGCGCCGCATACGAACGGGACGGTGAACTGCCACTTGTCGATGTGGTGCTCGTAGTCGGCGGGGGTCAGCACCTCGGACTCGTCGATGTAGTCGACGCCGAGGCTCTGCAACACCTGCGCCTCCACGAAGTGCCCGATGCGGGCCTTGGCCATGACCGGGATGGAGACGGCCTCGATGATGCCGTCGATGAGGTCCGGATCGCTCATCCGCGCCACGCCGCCCTGCGCCCGGATGTCGGCGGGCACCCGCTCGAGGGCCATGACCGCCACCGCGCCCGCGTCCTCGGCGATCTTGGCCTGCTCGGCGGTGACGACGTCCATGATCACCCCACCCTTGAGCATCTCGGCCATGCCGCGCTTGACGCGGGCGGTGCCGGTCGTCGGGGTGGTTTCGGGCGTAGTCACGGCAAACTCCTGAGTCTCGGCGGAATCGTTGTCGTTCGGAGTCGAACGCCACGATTCTAGGCCGCGGAATCAGGCCACTTCATAGCCAGTCGGACAGCACTGGACTGCTCGCCCCGGGCGGGAGCTATCCGACAGCGTGCCTACAGCGGATCGACGACGAACAGCTGCGCCCAGTAGGTCGCCGCCTCCTGGCCCAGGTAGGGCAGCAGAAAGTCGTACAGCAGATAGGACATCTTCACTGGTAACTCACCTCCAAGGAGTGGGTTTCACCACACCGTGTCCACGACAAACCGAATTCGACCATATCGGATCATGAGAGATGTCACACCCGATTCGGGCGCGTCCCCACCGACTGCCCCCGAGAAATCTTGGCGCGCAAGCCTTTTGACGCCCGCCCCCTACCGGATCGACCGCACCTCGGGTTCCTCGTCGCTCCCCGCCACCGCGACCGCCTCGGGCAGCAGCCGATCGAGGTGGTACGGATACACCGTCTCCCCCGACCGATCCAGCTTCTCGATATCCTCCGGCGCACACCATTTGTAGGCGTTCACGCACCGCCGCTCCCACACCGTCGGATCGGCCGCCTCGGGTTCGAACGACGCTCGCGCCCGCGCCACGAAGAACAGCTCCTCCGAGCGGATCAGCTCCCCGTCGAACGGGAACACCGCGACCCGCCGCCAGATCGGCCCGCGCAGGAACGTCGAGTCCAGCGCGTACCCGGTCTCCTCCCACAGCTCGCGCACCGCGGCCGCCCGCAGGGTCTCCCCCGGTTCGACGCCGCCGCCGACGGTGAACCAGAACGGCAGGTGCGGGGTCTGCGGATCGTGGCCGCGCATGAGCAGGATCCGGTCCTGGTCGTCGAGCAGCACGACCCGCGCCGAGGTGCGCACGGTGTCGACCTCGAGTCCGGTTCCGGCGGCGGGGGTGACACGCTCGGCGATCTCGAAGTACGTGGGCAGCGGCGCGGTACCGCCGAGGTGCAGCCAGCGCACCGGGCGGCGGGTGCGCAGGGCGAGGGTGTCGCGCACGGCGTCGTTGTGGAAGCGGCGGGCGATCAGCACCCGCGCCTCGGCGTCGGCGAGTTCGGCCACCAATTGCGGTGGCAGCAGGGCGATGTCGAGGCCCGCGAGCGCGGCGGCGAGCTGGTTCTCGGCGGTCTCGCGGTCGGCCCAGTCGGCGCGTTCGGCCCGATCCGCAAGGGCCTGAAGGTTTTTGGCGCGATCGGCCGCGTCGGGATCGAGTCCGGCGAGCGTGATCGCCACCGTCCGGGCCACCACCGCGCGCCGCCCGAGCGCCGCCTCGAGGGCGTGCCGGGCCTGGTCGCCGCGCACGTGCAGCCGGTCCAGGCGGTTGGCGGTGGAGTAGGCCCACACACCGGCCGCGACGATCAGCGCCGCGATCAGCGCGAGGACGAGGATCGTCGTCGCGGAGAAGGTGATCATCCGGCGACCCGCACCCGGGCGTCGCCGAGGGTCACGGTCTCGTAGACCCGCAGGATCTGTTCGGCCACCACGGGCCAATCGTATTCGCCGACCACCTGATTCGCGGCGCGCACCAGCTCCGCGCGCTTGTCCGGGTGGGCGAGCAGGTCGTTGAGCGCGCGGGCCAGGGCGTGCGAATCACCCACGGGCACCAGCATTCCCGCGGTTCCGTCGCGCAGCACGCGGCGGAAGGCGTCGAGTTCGCTGGCGACCACGGCGGTTCCGGCGGCCATCGCCTCCACCAGCACGATGCCGAAACTCTCCCCGCCGAGATTGGGCGCGCAGTACAGGTCGGCGCTGCGCATGGCCGACGCCTTCTCCGCGTCCGAGACCTGGCCCAGGAAGCGCAGATTCCGCGCGTGCGGTCCCGCGTCGCGGTGCAGCCGCTCCTCGTCGCCGCGCCCGACGATGAGGATCCGCACGTCCGGGTTGCGGCGCACCACCTCCGGCAGGGCGCCCAGCAGCACCGACATCCCCTTGCGCGGCTCGTCGTAGCGGCCCAGGAACAGCACGGTGCCGCCGTCGCGCGGATAGCCGTCGAGCAGCGGGGCGTGCGCGAAGGCGGGCACGTCGACGCCGTTGGGGATCTCCACCGCGTCGCTGCCCAGGGCCTCCACCTGCCAGCGGCGCGCCAGCTCCGAGACCGCGATGCGGCCCAGGATCTTCTCGTGATACGGCCGCAGCACGCCCTGAAAGGTGCTGAGCACCAACGATTTCGTGGTCGAGGTGTGGAAGGTCGCCACGATCGGCCCGTCGGCGATCTTCAGCGCCAGCATCGACAGGCTCGGGGCGTTCGGCTCGTGGATGTGCAGGACGTCGAAGTCGTTGTCGGTGATCCAGCGCCGGATGCGGGTGTAGGCGGTGGGCCCGAACGACAGCCGCGCCACCGACCCGTTGTAGGGAATCGGCACCGCCTTGCCCGCCGACACCACGAAGTCGGGCAGCGCGGTGTCGTCGGCGGCGGGGGCGAGCACGCTCACCCGGTGCCCGCGCTCGATCAGCACCTGCGCGAGCTCCACGACATGCGATTGCACCCCGCCCGGTACGTCGAACGAGTATGGGCACACCATGCCGATCTTCACAGCGCCTCGTCCTTCGCCAGAGCCGCCTGAGCCGCGGCGATCCGGTCGCGGCGCGCCTCGGAGAGATCGGCCTCCCACAGCGGTTGCAGCATGTGCCAGTCGGCCGGGTGCTCGGCGATGTGCGCGGCGAACCAGTCCGCCAACGATTGGGTTGCCGCGGCCACCCCGCCGGAAACATCCAGCGGCGCATCCGTTCTCAGGCCCCAGCCCTCGCGGCCCTGCTCGTCGGTGGTGTACCAGGCGTGGACGGGCATGAGCGCCGCGCCGGTGTCGATCGCGAGTTTGGCGGCCCCGGCGGGCATCCAGGTGCGTTCGCCGAAGAACGTCACCGGCACGCCGCGCCCGGTGAGGTCACGCTCCCCCATCAGGCACACGATTCCATTGCGGCGCAAACGTTCCGCGAGTCGCGGGAACGGCGGCTGCTCCCCGCCGGTCAGCGGGAACACCTCGAAGCCGAGGCTCTCCCGGTAGGCGACGAACCGTTCGAACAGCGATTCCGGTCGCAGCCGTTCGGCCACCGTCGCGAACGTGCCGTAGTGCTGGACGAGCCACACCCCGGCCATATCCCAGTTGCCCGAGTGCGGCAGCACGAGCACCACCCCACGTCCGCGCGCCAGCGCCGCGTCCACGTGCTCGATGCCGAACGGGGGCGGCATGAGCGAGGACGACGCCAGCGCCGTGTGATCCATGCTCGGCAGCCGGAACGCCTCCCGCCAGTACCGCGCGTAGGACCGCATACTCGCCCGCACCAGCTCGTCGGGCACCGCCATCGGCTCCACCCCGAGCACCCGAGACAGATTGCGCCGCAACTGATTCGGCTGCCCACTCCGATGACTCGCGGCATTGGCCCGCCGCCCGGCCCAATCCCCGCCCGCATCGAACAACCGCCGCGCGGTCCGATCCGGCAACCCCCGAACCAGCCGCCACCCGGCCGCATACGCCTTATCCGACAACGCGGATCGCAGATCGCTCATGCGCGGCCCCTCGGCTCGTTCAAGCCCGCCCTCGTAATTCGCGCCGACCGCAGGCCCCTCGGCTCACGTACACCCGGCCCCGCAACCCGCGCCGACCGCAGGCCCTTCAGACTCACACCCGGCCCCGCAATTCGCCCCGACCGCAGGCCGCTCAGCTCACTCACCCCTGGCCCCCCGATTCGGTCCGGCCGCAGGCCCTTCGACTCACTCATCCCCGGCCCTCTCAATTCGCGGGGCCGGGGTCGGCCTTGGTCGCCGGGGCGATCAGGTCGCGCGCGCCGGGGGAGTTGCGGACGGCCAGGACGCGTTGGAAGACGGTGACGACGCTGAGCACGGCGAGGACGTACATGGCGAGATAGACCGCGTAGGACAGCCATTCGATGCCCCAGTACTGGCCGATGCCGGTGAAGCCCGCCCCGACGAGCACGATGACCAGCCGGTCCGGGCGTTCGATCAGGCCGCCGTCGGCCGACAGTCCGCTGGCCTCCGCGCGCGCCTTGGCGTACGAGATGACCTGCGAGGTGACCAGCACGATGAGGCTCGCCACGAACAGGTGCTTGCTGTGCTCGTGGTACACCGACCACCACGCCAGCGCCCCGAAGATCGCCCCGTCGGCGACCCGGTCGCAGGTGGCGTCCAGCACCGCACCGTATTTCGTGCCGCCGCCGCGCGCGCGGGCCATCGCGCCGTCGAGCATGTCGAACATGACGAACAGCCAGATCACCATCGTTCCCCAGAACAGGTGATCGGTCGGGAACAGCGTCACCGCGGCCACGATCGAGGCCGTGGTGCCGATCAGCGTCATAGCGTCGGGCGTGAGCCCGGTACTCACCAGCGCCCTGCCCAGGGGGGCGGTCGCTTTGGCGAACGTCTCACGACCGAAGAAGCTGAGCACGCTACTCGGTGTCCTTCTGTGCTTTGCGGGACACCCGCACCCGGTCGGCTCCGATGAGCGGAGCTGCGCAAGGGTAGCTCATCTACGCCTCCTTCCACGCCCCCGCGAGCAGCGCCCGCGTATCCCTCAACAACTGGGGCATCACCTTCACCCCGCCGACGACGGTGATGAAGTTCGCGTCCCCCGCCCAGCGCGGGACGATGTGCTGATGCAGGTGGTCGGCGAGCGAACCGCCCGCCACGCCACCGAGATTCAGGCCGACGTTGAACCCCTCCGGCCGCGACACCCGCTTCATCACCCGGATCGCCTGCTGGGTGAAGGCCATCAGCTCGGTGCTTTCCTCGACGGTGAGATCCTCGAGGTTGGCCACCCGCCGATACGGCACCACCATCATGTGCCCCGGGTTGTACGGGTAGAGGTTGAGCACCGCGTACACCCACTGCCCGCGCGCGATGACCAGGCCGTCCTCGTCGGACATGGTGGGGATGTCGGTGAACGGGTGCCCGCTCTTGGGCTGCTCGGTGCTGCCCGGTTTGCGCGCGTCGCGGTCGGCGGCCGCGCCGGTGATGTAGGACATCCGGTACGGCGTCCACAGCCGTTGCAGGCGATCGGGGTCGCCCGCGCCGGTGTCGACGATCTGCTCGTTCGAATTGTCTTGGGACACGGCCTCATCCATGATGCTCATGCTCCACCGGTCCGGATGTGGACTCCGTCCGCGCTGGGCGAGGCGTTCTCGCGGCGGCGGATCCAGTCCACGATGGTGGCCACCGCGTCGGCGACCGGGACGGTGTTGAGCTGGGTGCCGTCGCGGAACCGGAAGCTCACCGCGCCCGCGCTCGCGTCGCGCTCCCCGGCCAGCAGCATGAACGGCACCTTCTGCGCGGTGTGATTGAAGATCTTCTTCTGCATGCGGTCGTCGCTGCGGTCGACCTCGGCGCGCACGCCGTGCTCGCGCAACCGCTCGATCACCTCGTCCAGATGCGGGGCGAAGGCGTCGGCCACCGGAATGCCCACCACCTGCACCGGCGACAACCACACCGGGAACGCGCCCGCGTAATGCTCGGTGAGCACCCCGAAGAACCGCTCGATCGAACCGAACAGGGCGCGGTGGATCATGACCGGACGCTGTTTGGTGCCGTCGGAGGCGGTGTACTCGAGTTCGAAGCGCTCGGGCAGGTTGAAGTCGAGCTGGATGGTCGACATCTGCCAGGTGCGTCCGAGCGCGTCCTTGGCCTGCACCGAGATCTTCGGCCCGTAGAAGGCGGCGCCGCCGGGATCGGGCACCAGCTCCAAACCCGAAGCGTGCGCGACCTTTTCGAGGGTGGCGGTCGCCTCCTCCCAGATCTCGTCGGACCCGACGAACTTCTTCTCGTCCTTGGTCGACAGTTCGAGGTAGAAGTCCTCGAGACCGTAGTCCTGCAACAGCGACAGCACGAAGTTCAGCGTGTTGGTCAGCTCCGCGTGCATCTGTTCTTTGGTGCAGTAGATGTGCGCGTCGTCCTGGGTCATGCCGCGCACCCGGGTGAGCCCGTGGATGACGCCGGACTTCTCGTACCGATACACCGAACCGAATTCGAACAGCCGCAGCGGCAGTTCCCGATACGACCGGCCGCGGGCGCGGAAGATCAGGTTGTGCATCGGGCAGTTCATCGGCTTGACGTAGTAGTCCTGGCCGGGCTTGCGGACGCTGCCGTCCTCGTTGTACTCCGCGTCCAGATGCATCGCGGGAAACATGCCGTCGCGGTACCAGTCCAGGTGACCGGAGACCTCGAACAGGTGTCCCTTGGTGATGTGCGGGGTGTTGACGAATTCGTAGCCCGCGTCGATGTGGCGGCGGCGCGAGTACTCCTCGAGTTCCTTGCGGATGATGCCGCCCTTGGGGTGGAACACCGGCAGCCCCGAGCCGAGCTCGTCGGGGAAGGAGAACAGGTCCAGTTCCAGGCCGAGCTTGCGGTGGTCGCGCTTCTCGGCCTCGGCCAACAGGTGCAGGTAGGTGTCGAGCGCCTCCTGCGACTCCCACGCGGTGCCGTAGATGCGTTGCAGGTCCTCGCGGTTCTGATCGCCCCGCCAGTAGGCGGCCGAGCTGCGGGTCAGCTTGAAGGCCGGGATGTATTTGGTGGTCGGGCAGTGCGGGCCGCGGCACAGATCGCCCCAGACCTTCTCGCCCGAGCGCGGGTCCAGGTTGTCGTAGATGGTCAGCTCGTTGCCGCCGACCTCCATGACCTCCGGATCGTCGATGCCGGACTTGTCGGAGATGAGCTCGAGTTTGAACGGCTCCTTGGCCAGTTCGACCCGGGCCTCCTCGACGTCGACCACCCGGCGCGAGAACCGCTGCGCCCCTTTGATGATCTTCTTCATCCGCGATTCCAGCTTGGCCAGATCCTCCGGGGTGAAGGGGCGGTCGACCTGGAAGTCATAGTAGAAGCCGTCCTTGATGTACGGGCCGATGCCCAGCCTGGCCTCGGGGAACTCCTGCTGCACGGCCTGGGCCAGCACGTGCGCGGCCGAGTGCCGGATCACGTTGCGGCCGTCCGGCGAATCGGCCGGGACCGGTTCGACCTCGACGTCGCGCTCCGGCGCCCAGGACAGATCCTTGAGGTCGCCCTGCGGGTCGCGCACGACGATCACCGCGTCGGGGCCCTTGTTCGGCAGGCCCGCCTCGCGCAGCGCGGCGCCCGCCGTCGTCCCGGCCGGCACCCGAACGAGGGCGGCGGGGTTACTGCGGGCTGAGGTGGTCACGGCTGCGCTCTCCTTGGCTTGCTGGGGCGGGCGTGCGCCCGCGATTCTCGGGTGCGGGATGCTCCCGCTATCCGGACGTGAGTCCAGGCCGGGTCACCCTTCCGGCCCGGCGCGACCATGCTATCGGGACCGTACCGCGCGTGCGCCGACAGACCGGCTCAACCGCGGGCCGCGAACTCCGCCAGCAGGGCCTCCCGTTCGGCCGGGGGCCGCTTGGGACAGCTCATGCACATCTGGCAGCCGGGGACCTCGAAGACCAGACAGCAGGAAATGCGGCGCACGAACGTTCGGGTGGCGACGTCGGTGAAGCGCGGGGTGGGCAACCGTCCGGCCACTTCCTTCGCGAGGGCCGTCCCCGCGTCCGGATTGCCCGCATCGATGGCCCTGTTGCCGATCGCGTCGGCGACGATGGCCCAGAGGGAGGGGGTTCCGGCGGTGCTGACCTCGGCCACGTGCGGGATGATTCGGTCGAGGGTCTCGTGGAGGGCTGCGCCCAATCGCGAATCACCCTGCGACACAGCGCTTCTCGGGTCCGCGGGCAGAATGCGCTCGACACCGCCGTCCGGCCGGATCTCGCATTCGATGCGCTCGAGCTCCACCTCCGGCGCGGCCTCCCCCGCCGCCAGCGCGGTCACGATCGGGTCGACCAACGACGACGCGGCCATGCACCACCACAACGTCCCCGACACCCGCGGGTCCCCGGTTCCCCAGGAGATCCCCATATCGGAGATCCGCTCGGCCAGCCACCGCGGCCGGGTCAGCATGACGCCCGGCACGAGGGTGCCCGTCACCGCCGCAACCACATTCATCCGACTCCGATCTCGAATGGTTCCGATTACCAGCCTGGCACGGAGAGGGGCGTCCGGCCAGGCATTATCGATGCTCCCCGGGAGTGAGCCTAGGCGGTGACCGTCACCGCCCAGGCTTGGACTCGCCGCGTGGAGTCCGGGTTCATGGTCGTGCGTTCCACAGCGCGCTGATCGGCACAGCGCGAAACCTCGGCCCGAATGGGAGAGTTTCCGTGCCGGTGTAAAGCACGTAACCGGCGAGGAGGTCGTCGCCCAACCGGTCCGCGAGATGACGGAGACCGCGAAAGTCCTCGCCTCTGACCGTGGCAGCGGCCTTCACCTCGATGGCGATCACCTCTCGTCGGTTGTTCTCGAGAACGATGTCGACTTCGACGTTGTCGCGGGTGCGGTAATGGAACATGCGGGCCTCCTGGTCGGACCAGGTGAGCTGGCGCGCGAGTTCGGCGGCTACGAAGCCCTCCAACAGAAGCCCGAAGGGTCCGTTCACCGTGCGCAATGATCGTGGGTCGGCACCGGACAAATATGTCGCGATGCCGGAATCGACCATGAACACCTTGGAGGTTGCGACGGCGCGCGTCGTCAGGTTTCGCGACCAAGCGGGGATGCGCTTGATCAGAAAGACTTCTTCCAGGAGGCGGAGGTAACGAGCGACGGTGTCCTTGGGCAGGCCGAGTTCATTGCCGAGGGCGCCGGGCACCAGGAGTTGACCCGACCTGGCCGCGACGAGGTTGACCAGGGTGAACATCTCGGCGGTGCGCTCGATCTCGGACAGCTGCATCACGTCGCGGTTGATCAGATCGGCGATGTAAGAGGAGAAGAATCGGGAACGCCGTTTGCCCACTCGCGCAACGGCTTCGGGAAAGCCACCGCGCGCGATCCGTTCGATGTAGTCGTCGCGGTTCTCGGTCCCGACGTGCCGCAGCTGTGGGCCGTGTTCGAAGGCGCAATCGATGAATTTGTCCGGCGCGCCGTCGATTTCACCTTGGGACAGCGGCCAGAGTTCGATCGTCTCCATGCGTCCGGGGAGAGCGTCGGGAACGCTTCGGAGCGCCATGACGTGAGCCGAACCGGTCAGCAGGAACCGTCCGGGCCGCCCATCGGCATCGACGGTCTCCTTGATGGCCAGCAGCAACTCCGGCACTCGCTGCACCTCGTCGATGATCAGAAGGGAATCGTCGAGCACGAACTGCGTGGGGTCGTAGACAGCCGCCTGCCGAGTCTCCGGCTTGTCGAGGCTGCGCCAAGTGGCACCGATCTCCCTGCCGATCCGGGCGACCAGCGTGCTCTTGCCGCATTGGCGCGCCCCATTGACCAGAACGACACGGGTGTCCGCCAGTGCTTCATGCACTGCCGAATGAGCATGTCGAGGAAGGATACGACCAATCGGCGAGGACGAGAAAGACGATGTCACGGCAGTAGTATCGCACATCATGTGCGCGATCTGCCGGGCACCCAGTGCGCGTTTTGCCGCCTCTACCGTGCGCGCTTTGCCGCTACAGACGTGCGCTTCTCGCCGTCACCCGAAGCAGACCGACTATCAGCAAACTCCCCTCCACCTCGATCTTCCTCGGTCACAGTTGTCGGCCGCGAGCAAAATGCGCCCCGCCGCTAGACTCACCGAGGTGGAGTCCTCCTATGTCCTCGTCATCGCCGACGTCTCCTCCCGCCCGGAGGACGCCGAGGAATTCGGACAGGCGCTGGAAGCGCTCGCCGGGGCCTGCCGGGACGAGCCGGGGTGCCTGTCCTACAACGTGTTCCGCTCGACCGACCGTCCGGAGCGGTATGTGAGCATCGAAAAGTACGCCGACTCAGCGGCTTTCACGGCGCATCGGGAGTCTGCGCATTTCCGGGAGATCGGGTTGGGGCGGGTGATGCCGTTGGCGGTGAATCGGGACGTGCAGATGTACACATCGGGTGCCCCGATTCCCCCCGCGGGCGCCTAACCCCCGTAGAGCCGAATGAAGTCCTGGGTCGGGTCCACCGCGGGTACCGTATAGCTCGACGACTTCCCCTCGACGTCGGCTCCCTCGACGTAATAGGCCGGTTCAGGAGGAAGGTGACGCCAGCGGGCGCGCGGATCGGCAACCTGCTCTCGGTCCGACGCCATGATGTCCCCTTCCAGAACCATATGACCACATGCTACCTGTGGCCCAGGCTCATGGAAACGTAACCGGCAGAGGCTGATTCATCCTTGCTCGGCCCAGAACTCGTCGAGCCGGGCGACAGCCTGGGCCTTGGTCATGCGCTCGATCTCGTCGGGCGTGAGACCTACCAATCGAATGAGCTTCTCGACCACGCCCAGCGGAATCGGTTCCTTGTCGGGGATCGTGACGTTGGCCGACACTCGGGCCGGACGTGTTCTGTCATTGACACACGCCCAGAACTGTTCCGCGGTGACCTCGAGTTGCTCTTTGAGGATCTGGCACCACATGCGGGCGCCGTAATCGGTGTTGTCCACCGGTCGGGAAATGCGGGTCCGCAGGATTCGACCGTCCGCGAGGTGCAGTTCCCACGTGCGGTGATGGCCGACCACGCCGCCCGTGGCGTTCCGCACGAGAGTCCATTTGTCGTTCTGACAGAAGGCTTCGTGGGCCTTCTTGTTGCCCGGCGGGTAGCGGTTCATTGCTCTGCCGCCGTCAACCACTCCTTCAACTGCTCGTCGGTCGATAGTTCCACGAATTGCACGAAATCGACGTTGTCGCGATGGTTCAGCGCCGCGTGCAGATGGTCCTGCCAATCAGCGGCGTATTCGCGCATCGCCTCGATCAAAGCGGCGGTCGCGGTGTCGAAGTCGGGTTCCTCCACCGCGAGCGGCAGACCCGGGAGGTAGGCCACCCAGTTGCCGTTCTCCCGTACCACCTGGGGTTCATGGGGGCGCAGGCTTTGGGCGAGCAGCCAGCGCAGCCGACCGACCTGCACCAGAGCCGAGTCCTGCCCTCGACGGGAAACGACGACGAGATTGCCTTGCTCCGCGGCTGTGAGCATCTGACTGAAGTTTTCCCGAGCACTCGCCATCGAGTCGTAACGGGTGACCGACGTGATGCGGTCCGCGATAGTCATCACTACCTCAAGTCTCCCCCCGCCTCGGCTTGAACACTATGTACATTATGTACATCAAGCGGACGCCGCGCCAGCGCAGACACGCTGCCGGACGACCGATGACACCGAAAGGCGCGAGTTCGGCTCTCTGACAGCCGAACTCGCGCCCCGCACGGTGGTCAGGCGTGGACTGCCACCGCGGGTTCAGCGGCCTCGTCGATTTCGGCGATGCCGTCGGTGGTGACCTCCAGGACTCGGGCGGTGCCGATGTCGAAGTACAGGCCCGAGACGGTGACGCCGCGGTCGCGGATGGCTCGGCGGACTACGGGGTGGGCGTGGAGGGCTTCGAGTTGGACGGCGACGTTGACCATGGCGAGTTGGGCTACCTCGTCGTAGCCCGCCGCGGCGGCGGCTCGGGCTACGGGGTGGCCCGCGTGGTAGCGGTCGACGCTCGGGTGGGCGTGGGCGAGCCAGTTGTCCAGGCCGGGGCCCAGGGGCTTACCTGCCAGGAGGGCTTGCATCGCGCCGCAGCCGGAGTGGCCGCAGACGACCACATCGCGGACGTTCAGCTTCTCCAGGGAGAAGGAGAGCGCGGCCTCCACCGAGGCGTCGGCGCCGTTCGCGGGGACGAGGTTGCCGACATTGCGGATGGTGAACAGGTCGCCGGGGCCGCTGTTCGTGATCACGTTGGGCACGATGCGGGAGTCGGCGCAGGTCAGGAACAGCGAGTGCGGGTCCTGACGGTCCCGTAGTTCGTCCAGGTGCGGGCGGACCACGTGAGCGTGACGGCGATGGTAGGCGGTCACACCGGCGGCGAGGGCGTTCTCCGTACGTTCCCGCCACGGGCCCAGTACGTCGTCGAGGAGGCCGCGGGCGGCGCCGCGCTGGGGCGGTCCGGCCGTGGCGTGTTCCATGCGGGCGGTGCCGATCTCCACGAATTCCACACGGCCGCCGGTGTTCTCGTGCTGGCGGGCCCAATCGTGGATGGCCTCGTAGGCGGCGTGGTCGAGGAAGTCGACGGTCAGTTCGACCAGCACCTCGGTCCCCGCGGGCACCTTGGCGAACTGGGTCGACAGCTTCGGCAGCGCCAGGAACGTGCAGGTCCCGTCGATGCTCACGAACCACCGATCGGTCCCGGCCACCGGGCTCGCGACCACCGACACCCGCACCACGCGCCACAGCAGCAGCACGAACGCCAGCGCGAGACCGATGAGCACACCCTCGAGCAGGTTCAGGAACACCACGGCCGTGATGGTCACCGCGTACACGGCCAGATCACCCGTCCGATGCGCGAGCCGGATGTGCGCGAGCTTCACCAGCTGCACACCGACCACGATCAGCAGACCGGCGAGCGCGGACTTCGGAATCTGTTGCACCACACCGACAAGCGCGATGGAGAACACCAGCAGCCACACCCCGTGCAGGAACGCCGACGCCTTGGACTTCGCGCCCGCCGCGACATTGGTGGAGCTGCGCACGATGACGCCGGTGACCGGCAGGCCGCCGAGCAGACCGGAGGTCATGTTGGCCGCGCCCTGCGCCATGAGCTCGCGATCGAAGTTGGTGCGCGCCCCGGTGTGCAGCTTGTCGACCGCGACCGCCGACAGCAGGCTCTCCACGCTCGCGATCAACGCGATGGTGAGCACCGCGAGCGCCACGGGACCCCAACCGCCGCTGGGGATCTCGGGCAGACCGATGGCGTCGAACAGCGAGCCGGACAGCGCGATGCGCTCGACGTCACCCGGCCACACCAGCGACAGCACGGTCCCCACCAGAACCGCGACCAGCGGTCCGGGAATCAACCGAATCCGTTGGGGCACATAGCGCCACGCGAGAATGATGCCGATGACCACCACCCCGATGAGGACGTCGCTACCGCTCAGATGCAGCAGCTGATCGGGCAGCCCGGTGAGATTCGCCCACGCCGAGCTGCGCGACGACCCGCCGAGCAGCACGTGGACCTGCTGCAACGCGATGGTGATGCCGATACCGGCGAGCATCGCGTGCACCACCACCGGCGCGATCGCCAAGGCGGCCCGCGCGATTCGGCTCAGGCCGAAGACCAACTGCAACAGTCCGGCCGCGACAGTGATGAAACAGGTTGTCTTCCAACCGAATTGATGGATGGTCTCGGCGACGACCACGGTCAGCCCCGCCGCGGGCCCGCTGACCTGCAACGGAGCGCCGCCGAAGATCCCCACCACGATGCCGCCGACGGCGGCCGCGATGAGCCCCGCCGCGATCGGCGCGTCGGAGGCGATGGCGATACCCAGCGAAAGGGGCAGGGCGACAAGGAAAACCACGATCGACGCCGGGAAGTCATGGCGCATGATCGAGGACAGCCGGTCGGAGAGGGACGCGCCGGAACCCGGCGGCGTATCGGTGTCGGTGGACATATTTCTCCTTCGCCGAAGCGGCACAAGCACTTCGGTGTTTCGAACATGTTCTCCAGGCATCGAGATCAGCTGGCGGGACAGCGCCGTCCCGCCGAGCACCCGGAAGGTGAGGGTCACTGTAATGGTAAAGACTTAGCAAAGGCTGAGGAAAGTAAATTCTTTGTTAGGCACTCTCAGGTAGGGCGTGACGCTCCTCACTTGATTGCCGTCGCCGAGTCTGCTAACACACCGTTGGCTCGATGTTGTGAACGGTCACATAGACTGCGCCGCAGCGGCTTTCGCGCCGACCGGGTCGACGCCGGTTGTCGGTGGCACCTGCCATCATGCGAACCATGACGACTTCCGACCCGTGGGCCCCATTCCAGTGGGTCCACAACGATCACAACAGCGGCGGCCGCTGGCTGGGCGACATCTTCACCGTGTCCTTCTTCCGCGGGCTCGACCCGTCGGAGGTGGTGCGCCGCTTCAGCCGCGGCGAGGACCGCGGCCGGGAAGGGGGCTTCGACGAGCTCTGGACGCAGACCATGGAGTCCTACGAGAAAACCGGCCGAGGATCCGGAGGAGTCACCGTGGGCGTCGTGCAGGTCGGCGAGTGGAGCGTGGCCATCGAGCTCCTCGGGTGGATGGCCACGCTCACCCATGTCCTGACCGAATTGTCCCCTGGTTGTGAGGTACTGGGCATCACCCACCACGAATACGCCGACGACAGACTCGCGTACGCGATCGACGGCACGCTCGTCACGGGCTGCAACCTGGCGTGCACCCACCTTCGACACGGCTCCGAGCCCGACCGGCTCAACGAGTTCATGCGAGAAGTCGGCATGACGGTGGACGTGCAGGACGACGAGCCCGATTACTTCGACGAGGACTACTGGGAGAGCGAGGAGGACATCGACTACACCATCGTCGTGCCGAAAGCCTTCGCCCTGGCCGCGAACCTCACCCGAGTGCGGTTCACCCCGGAACTCCTCGACCGTCCGATGCTCATCGGATCCGTCGCGTTCAGGTGAGCCCAGCAGCAAGCGCCGAGTACGCGACCTCGGAACCCGGGTGGATCCGCTACTGCGGTAAGGAATTGCACCCCCGAACCGTGATCCGCGCGCGATCGGTGGGATCGCAATGGACGCGGTATGGGCTCTGGCGCAGGCGATCTCGGGCAACGTTGTCATCGACTCGTGGTGGTTCAAGCCGCGGGACCTGCGGTTCGCTCGCGCCGGAATCCGGAACAGCGGAGCCTCGCGCGCGGTCGAGATCTGGTGTGACGTCCCGGCCGAAATCGCCAGGGCGCGTTATGCGAGCAGGAGTCGTCCATTCTTCTATGAAGACGAGCAGAGGCTCGCCGACGATTGGGACAATTGGGCCGCGCAGGCCGCACCACTCGCACTCACGCCCGTCGTGGCCGTCGACACCACCGGCACGGTCGACTGCTCACGCCTGGTTGAGTGGATCAACTTGGCCGCCAAGCCTTTTGCTGCCGGGGCGGGTCGGGACGATGAAGAGAGCGAACTACGCGCGGTCGAACTCGCCTGCGCAGACTCGTGAGGTAAAGGCGTCCCACTCGGCGGGCGCGAAGATCAGCGCGGGGCCGTCCGGGTTCTTGGAGTCCCGGACGGCCACCGAGCCCGCGCGTAGATAGGAGACCTCGACACGTAGCCGAATTCGCTGGTCACGCAGAGTATTTCTCTGCGATCTCCTGCACGAGTCGCCTAGTGGCGGTTTCGTCCAGAGCCGCCCGGCCCATGTCCTCGAGGGCTGATCGGTGGTAGTCGATCAGGCCGCGAGTGGTTGGCTCGTCCTCCAGGTAGAGGTCGTATTTGAAGCCTTCGATGTAGAGCACCGTGGGCTCGGGAGGGTGGTTCGGGCGCAACGTGGGGAACTCGTAGAGCGTGAACGACTGAACCAACAATCCCGAATGCGGTCCCGCGCCGAACGGCAGGACTCGGATGGTCACATTGGGTAGCTCGCCGAATGCCAGGAGAAGGCGCGCCTGCTCCGCCATGACCGCTCGGCCTCCGATCTGATGCTGCAAGACGGCCTCCGACAGAATCACTTTCAAGTAGGAGTCAGGGTTCTCGACTAGGACGTGTCCTGTAAGTCATCGCAGCCAGAGGATGATGGCGGCGATGGTGAGTTCGGCCTGGTAGTAGGCGGCTCGTTTGGCGTAGCGG
>NZ_JBSFPI010000043.1:0-34033 GCF_053588115.1 Nocardia sp. NPDC003482 | reverse complement strand
GGGAGCCACAACAGTGCTCACCCACCAGCCGCTACCGACAGCAAGTCTGCCGTATCAGCGGACCCGCTACACCTCATTAGGGTGCGGCTGGGTTGACGGGCCTGGGGGTTGCCCTGCCTGGAGGTTGTCGGCTATCTGGAGGAGGTGGGCCGGGGATCAGGCGTTGCAGGCGGCCAGGACCAGCTCTCGGACCCGGGCCGCGTCCGCTTGGCCGCGTGTGGCTTTCATGACATCACCCACGATTTTGCCTGCGGCCTGAACCTTTCCGGAGCGGATCTTCTCGGCGATGTCGGGGTTGGCGGCCAGGGCCTTGTCCACCTCGGATTGGAGGGCGGAGTCGTCGGAGACCATGCCGAGGCCCTTGGATTCGACGATTTCGGCGGGGTCGCCTTCGCCCGCGAGGACGTGGTCGACGACCTGGCGGGCGACCTTGCTGTTGATGGTTTTGGCGTCGACCAGGGCGACCACCTCGGCCACCTGGGTGGGGGTGATGGGGAGTTCGTCGAGGGGGACCTCGCGTTCCTTGGCCTTCTCGGTGAGGTAGTTGACCCACCAGGAGCGGGCGGCGTCGACCGAGGTGCCCGCGTCGACCGTGGCGATGATGAGGTCGAGGGCGCCCGCGTTGACGAGGTCGCGGAAGACCTCGTCGGACAGGGCCCACTCGGCTTGGATGCGGGCGCGGCGGAGCCAGGGGTATTCGGGGATCGTGCCGCGCAGTTCGTCGACCCAGGCGGGGTCGGGGGCGATGGGCTCGAGGTCCGGTTCGGGGAAGTAGCGGTAGTCCTCGGCGGTCTCCTTGCGGCGGCCGGGGGAGGTGCTGCCGTCGGACTCGTGGAAGTGGCGGGTCTCCTGGACGACGGTGCCGCCGGTGGCGAGGACCGCGGCCTGGCGGCGCATCTCGTAGCGGACCGCGACCTCGACGCTGCGCAGGGAGTTGACGTTCTTGGTCTCGGTGCGGGTGCCGAACTCCTTGGCGCCCTTGGGCATCAGCGAGACGTTGGCGTCGCAGCGCAGCGAGCCCTGTTCCATCTTGACGTCGGAGACGTCGAGGGACTTCAGCAGATCGCGCAGGGCGGTGACGTAGGCGCGGGCCACCTCGGGGGCGCGCTCGCCCGCGCCGGTGATGGGTTTGGTGACGATCTCGATGAGCGGCACGCCCGCGCGGTTGTAGTCGAGCAGCGAGTGGCTGGCGCCGTGGATACGGCCGGTGGAACCGCCGACGTGCGTGGACTTGCCCGTGTCCTCCTCCATGTGGGCGCGCTCGATCTCGACGCGGAAGGTGCTGCCGTCGTCGAGCAGCACATCGAGGTGGCCGTCGTGGGCGATCGGCTCGTCGTACTGGCTGATCTGGTAGTTCTTCGGCTGGTCCGGGTAGAAGTAGTTCTTGCGCGCGAACCGGCCCCACGGGGTGATCGAGCAGTTGAGCGCGAGCCCGATGCGCACGGCCGACTCGACGGCCTGCCGGTTCACCACCGGCAGCGAACCGGGCAGGCCCAGGCAGACCGGGCAGACCTGGGTGTTGGGTTCGGCGCCGAACGCGGTGGGACAGCCGCAGAACATCTTCGTCCGCGTGCCGAGTTCGACGTGCACCTCCATGCCCAGCACCGGCTCGAACCGGTCGACGACATCGGCATAGTCCATCAAGTCCACCGTGGGCGCGCTCATAGCGGATAGTCTATGAGTCCGCACCGACGTCCCGGCGCACGGTCCCGCCCGGCGAGGCGGTCCCCTAGTCCCCGCGCGCGAACCGGGCCGCCTCCACCACCGCCTTCTTGTCCACCTCGTGGTCCGGATTGCGTTCCTGCGCTTCCTGGAACGCCAGGATGACGTCGAGGTAGGAGTTGCGGTAGGAGGAGGTGATCAGCTCCTGGCGGAGGTAGTCGTCGAGCGAGAGCTCGGCGGCACGGGCTCGCTTGCGCATGGTGTCGACGACATCCACGGGCAGATCACGGATCGCGAAATCGGCCATGGGTGAACGATAGTCGCCTCCGGTCAGTCCGCGGCGATCGCCTCCACGATCGGCAGCCGCGCGGCCCGGAGCGCGGGCGGTATCGAACCCAGTAATGCCAGCACGAGGGCGGCCACGGCGTAACCGAGCAGCATCGGTCCGGCGTGGTAGGCGACGTCGATGCTCGTGGCGTGCCCGAGCGCGACGGTCGCCAGACAGTGCACGGCCGCGCCGACGCCGAGCCCGAGCGCCGCGCCGACCACGCCGATCCCGGTCGCCTCGGCGAGCACGGTCCGCAACAGGAAGCGCCCGCTGGTCCCCATCGCGCGCAGCACGCCGAGTTCGCGACGGCGTTCGAGCACCGACAGCATGAGGGTGTTGAGCAGCGCCACCGTCGACACCAGCACCACGATCCACAGGATCGACCCGCTCAACGCCGTGCCCTGCCGCACCCCGCCCGACACCGCGGCCACCGCGTCGCTCCCCCGGTCGACGTGCGTCTCCGGCGGCACGACCGCGCGGATCGCGGCCATCACCGCGCCCGAGTCCGCGCCGGGCGCGAGATCGACCGACAGCACGGTCTCCCCCGGCCGCTGATACCACTGCCGCATAACGTCGAGATTCAACAGCACCACCCCGGCGATCGCGGAGAAGTACGGAATGACTTGCAGCACTTCGACTTTCCGGACACCCGTGGGAGTGGGCAGCTCCAGCGAGTCGCCCGCGCGCACGGCCCGCGCGCGGGCGATGTCGCGCGAGATCACCACACCCGTACCGTTCACCAGCCGCTCCCGTACCCGCGCGTCCAGCGCCACGGGATACGCCCGCTCCTCGTCGGGATAGCCCTGCAACAAGACCCGGCCGCCGCCGAGCGTGGCGAAGGCCATCTGCGCGCCGCTCACCCCCGCCACGCCCGGCACCGCGGCGACCCGGTCGCGTACGTCGGCGGGCAGGATCGGCCCGGTCGGGAATTCGTTCCAGGACGTCGCCCGCACGAAAACATCGGTGCGGCCGAGGCTTTCGAAGCTGGCCCCGGCGGAATCGGCGAGGTTCTTCGACGCGTTGCCCATGGCGACGACCGCGGTGATGCCGATCATGACCGTCATGGTCGTCGCCCACACCCGCCGCGGCGCGCGTTCGATCGTGGTGGCCCCGACCACGCCGGGCGCGCCGAACCGGCGCGACACCGCCGCCACCGCCCGCACGACGGGCGTGGTCAGCGCGAAGCACAGCAGCACCGCGGCGGTGATGGACAGCGAGATGGACGCGAGGGAGTACCGCCCGATATCGGCCCGCGCCAACACGATCGAGACCGCCGTCATCCCGAGCCCCAGCACCACCGCGACCCACCGCAGCACCGGACTCGCCGCGTCGGCTCGCGAAACCCCCACGGGCGCAAGCGCTTCGATGGGCGCGACCCGGTACACCTGCCGCGCGGCCACGGCCGCGGCCCCCACGCTGGCCGCGACGCAGGCGGCCACCGCCACCGGAATCGCGTAGCCGGGCACGAGATATTCCGGCCGCGCGTCCACCGACTGCACGATCGCCGACGGCAGCGCCCCGATCGCGTTGCGCCCCAGCAGCATTCCGAGCACCGCCCCGACGAGCCCGCCGACCAGTCCGAGCAGCGCCGCCTCGACGACGAGATCGCGCACCATGGCCCGGCGGCGGCCGCCGATCGCGCGCAGCAACGACAGCACCGGACGACGTTGCGCCACGGCCATACTCATCGCGTTGTAGATCAGGAACCCCGACACGATCAGCGCCGCGGCCGAGGCCATGATCGTCGAATACCGGACCAGCTCCACCGCGCCGCCCGCCTGCGCGGTCCGCAGGCTCGGATCGGCGACGACGGCGCGTCCGTCCACCACCGCGGTGAGCGCCGAACGCAACCGCGCCGCGTCGGCGTCGGGGGCGGGCACGATCTCGATCGAGTCGAGTTGCCCGGCGCGCCCGGCGATCTCCTGCGCCACCGGCAGCGGCGCGATCACGATGTGCCCCTGGTTCAACCGCGCGGACACGGCGTCGTCGAGCACCGCCGCGACGGTGACCGTGCTCGCCCCGATCCGGAACCGTTCGCCCGCACGGTGTCCCGTGACCGCGCCCACCAGCACGCCGTGCGGCGTGGTCAGCAGCTTGGCGGCCTGGTCGCGCAGCGGCCCGTCCAGTGCGCCGCCCAGCGCCGACACCGACGCGTCCGCGCCCACCAGCAGCGCCCGGTCCGCGTCCGCGCCGATGCGCGCCCGCAGCATCGGCACGGCCGCCGCCACGCCGGGAACCGATCGAATCGATTGCAGCAGAGCCTGATCGAAGCCCGCGTCGGTGATGCCGGTGACCTCGAGGGTCGCCTTCCCGCCGAGCCCCCGGGTGAGCCGGTCCACGGAACCGGTGACGGATCCGGAGATGCTCAGCGTCGACACCAGCAGCCCCGCCGACACGGCCATCACGACCAGCGACAACAGCGTCCGGCCCCGATGCGCCAGCAACTCACCGATGTTGAACAGCCGCAACCGATCCCACGCGGCGATCACCCGCGCACCGCCGCCGCGCGGGCGTGCTCCCCGGCGGTGATCGATCCGATTTGCCCGTCCCGCAACGTGATCACCCGGTCGCAGTACTGCGCGGCGCCCATGTCGTGGGTGACCATGACGACCGAGTTGCCCGCCGCGGTGATCTCCCCGAGCAGCGCGAGGATCGCCGCGCCGGTCTTGGAGTCGAGGTTGCCGGTGGGTTCGTCGGCCAGGATCAGCGGCGGATCCATGATCAGCGCTCGCGCGATCGCGACCCGCTGCATCTGCCCGCCGGACAGCTCCGCGGGCCGGTGCTCGGCGCGTTCGGCGAGCCCGACCAGCCGCAGCAGTTCCAGCGCGCGGAGTTTGGCGGCGCGTAAACTCTTGCCGTCCAACAGTTTCGGGATCGCCACGTTCTCCCACGCCGACAGCGTCGGCAGCAGATTGAAGAACTGGAAGACGAAACCCACCCGATGCCTTCGGAATTCGGATTGGCGGTCGTCGCCGAGACCGCCGATCTCCTCACCCCGGAAGGTGATCGAGCCCGAATCCGGCGAGTCCAGCGCGCCGAGCAGATGCAGCAGTGTGCTCTTGCCGGAACCGGACGGCCCGACGATCGCGGTGAACTCCCCCGCCTCGATGCTCAGGTCGATCCCGTCCAGGGCCCGTACCCGTTGTCCGCCGACCCGGTACTCCCGGACGACGCCGCGCAGTTCCAGCACCCGGTCCCCACCCTTCTCCTCGAATGTCAGCGCGCGAGCACGCGGCTGTCCTGCCAGCGCCGGACGTCCTGGGAGTCGAGCAGCGCGCGCAGCACCGGTTGTTCGGCGGCGAGCTCCAGGTACGCCTCGGGTACGGTCATGTCCTGGTCGAGCTTGGCGCGCAGGTGGTTGTCCCACTGATATTGCAGCGCGGCCAGTACGCCCTCCGGACCGCCGAAGAGGCGGTCGCGGTCGGGTAGATCGTGGAACAGTCCCGGATGCGCCGGATCAGCGGCCGCCCGGGCGAGTACCTCGTGCAGGATTTCGGTTCGAGCGTGCAGATCGGTCCACGACATCGCCCCAGCTCCTCCGTCGGGTGCCCGGGTCCGGTGCCGGGCACTGTCACCGTTCACGCTACGGAGGTCCCGGGGCGGATACGTCGTGCCGGGGACGAGACTCGAGCTCCTACCGGAGTAGGAGGACGCGCCCGCTCGCGGAACGATGTCGCGGGCTCGGCGCGGCGGCTAACCTGGGGCGATGGAGACCAGCGCCGTGTCGACCGGGCGCCCCGGACGCATTCGCGATCGCGTCGCGGAGTTCTTCAGCGATCCGGTGGGGGCGTTCCGCCGCGCGGTCGAACAACAGGGGTACGACTATCCGCCCTCGGTCATCGTGGTCGCCGATATCGCGGTGGTGTTCACGGCGATCGCGGCGGCGGCGCTGCGGCACGAGTACTTCCCGTCGGTGCTGCCGATCCTGGCGGTGGTGCTGCTGGTGATCGTGTATCCGGTGTTCTTCCTGTTCGACGTGAAGCCGACCCCGGCCATCTTCGCGACGGTCGCGCTCGCGGGGACGGGGCTGTTCCTCGCGCAGCCGGTGTATCCGGACTGTTCGTCGCTGGTGCTGACGGTGTCGGCGGGCGAGCTGGCGGCGATCATTCCGCGCCGGCTGGTGAGTTTCGGGTACACGCTGGTCTGCCTCGGAGAGGTGTTGGTGTTCAACCTCATCGGCGACGTCGACCGCGGGCTGCCGATGTACCTCACGGCGATCGTGCTCGGCTGGATGGCGGGGCTGATGTTGCAGCAACAGCGCCGGTCGCTGTACCAGGAGCGGGAGAACCAGGAGATCCGCGCGACGCAGGCCGCCAGCGAGGAGCGCCGCCGGATCGCGCGCGAGGTGCACGACGTCATCGCGCATTCGCTGAGCATCACGCTGCTGCATCTGACCGCCGCGCGGCACGCCTTGCAGACCGACCGCGACGTCGACGAGGCCGTGGACGCGCTCAGCGACGCCGAGCGGCTCGGGCGGCAGGCCATGGCCGATATCCGGCGCACGGTCGGGCTGCTCGATCAGGGTCCCGCCAACATTCGGCCGGAGCCGGGGCTGGGCGACTTCGCCGATCTGGTGGACGATTTCGTGCGCGCCGGGCTGGCGATCGACTTCCGGCTCACCGGTGACACCGAAACCATCTCGGCGACAACGGGTTTGGCGTTGTTCCGGATCGTGCAGGAATCGCTGGCCAATGTCGCCAAGCACGCGCCGGGCGCCGAGGTGACGCTGCGGATCGAGATCACCCCGGGCGACGCGCGGGTGACGGTGTCCAACACCCTGCCCGAGGGTCTGCCCGCGCGGCGGGGCCGGGGCATGGGCATCTCGGGAATGTCGCACCGCGCCGCGGTGATCGGCGGCACGCTGTCCGCCGGGCCGGAGGACGACCGCTGGTGGGTGCGCGCGCACATCCCGATCGACACCCCCAGATCCGGTCTGGTCTGCCTGCTCACCGGGCAGGAGGACCCGTTGCGGGCGGTGCGCGAGGCCATCGCGTCGATGACACGAAAACGTCAGGAGGGCATGTGATCCCGGGGCAGACGCCGGCCGTGGCGGAGGACACGGTCACCGTGCTGGTCGTCGACGATCAGGAGTTGGTGCGCGGCGGGCTGCGCCGGATCCTGCGCCGCCGGGACGGATTCGTGGTGACCGAATGCGCCGACGGCGACGAGGTGGCCGCGGCCGTCGCCGCCCAGCCGCCCGATGTGGTGCTGATGGATCTGCGGATGAAGCGGGTGGGCGGCATCGACGCGACCCGGGCCCTACGCGCCCGCGCGGACGCGCCGCCGGTGCTGGTGCTCACCACCTTCGACGACGATCAGCTGCTGTCGGGGGCGCTGCGGGCCGGGGCGGCGGGATTCATCCTGAAGGACTCCCCCGCCGAGGATCTCATCCGCGCGGTGCGCACAGTGGCCGGTGGCGGATCCTGGCTCGATCCCTCGGTAACCGGGCGGGTGCTGTCGGCCTATCGCTCGGTCCGTCCCGCTCCCGTACGTGCCCCGTCCCGACTGGACGAGCTGACCGCGCGGGAGTTCGAGGTGCTGAAGCTGATCGGTCGCGGGCGTGTCAACGCGGAAATCGCCGCGGAACTCGGAATCTCCGAAGTGACCGTAAAGAGCCACGTAGGACACATTTTCGGGAAGCTGGGGTTACGAGATCGGGCCGCGGCGATCGTGTTCGCGTTTGACCACGGCGTGGTCGCGCCGGGAGAATCGGCACTCTAAGAGGGGCAGGAAACCCCGGTGCGTCGCCGGGCACGGGTTTCGCACCCTGCCCAGTGATGGAGGTTTCACGGGTGGACGCACCGCGATCCCGGGTCGGTAGCAGATTCGGGCCTTACGAGCTGCGCTCGCTGCTGGGCAGAGGCGGCATGGGCGAGGTCTACGAGGCGTACGACACGACCAAGGACCGGGTGGTCGCCCTGAAGCTGCTGTCGGAGCTGCTCGCGCAGGATCCGACGTATCAGGAGCGCTTCCGCCGCGAGTCGCACGCCGCGGCCGCGTTGCGCGATCCGCACGTGGTGCGCATCCACGACTCGGGCGAGATCCGCGGGATGCTCTTCCTCGACATGGAGTTGGTGCGGGGGCGCAATCTGCGCACGCTGCTGCGCGAGGAGGGTCCGCTGGATCCGGTGCGGGCGGTGTCGATCATCGAGCAGGTGGCCTCGGCGCTGGACGCCGCGCACGCCGCGGGGCTGGTGCATCGGGACGTGAAGCCCGCCAACATCATCGTCACCGACGACGATTTCGCCTATCTCGTCGACTTCGGCATCGCCCGCAGCGAGGGCGACACCGGAATCACGTTGGTGGGCACGGCCATCGGCTCCTACACCTACATGGCCCCGGAGCGGTTCGACGCCGGACCCGTCACCGGTCGCGCCGATCTCTACTCGCTGGCCTGTGTGCTGCACGAATGTCTCACGGGGGCAACGCCGTTCCCGGTGCAGAGCGTCAGCGGGCTGGTCCGCTCGCACCTGTCCGAACCGCCGCCGCGCGCGAGCCTGAACCGCGCCGACGTGCCCGCGGCGCTGGACGCCGTCATCGCGCACGCCATGGCCAAATCCCCCGCCGACCGATTCGCCAGCGCGGGCGAGTTCGCCGGGGCCGCCCGGGGCGCGCTGGGTCTGCCCGGTGACCGCACGCCCTCCGAGACCGCCGTCGCCGCCTCGGCCGCAGACCCCGAATCCCGCCCGCGCTGGGCCAAATCCCTGCTCGGCGCGCCCCCGATCGCCATATCCGTCCCCGACCCGGAGCCGACCTTCGCCCGTTTCGCCACCGATCCGGAGCCCGACCCCGCACCCCAGGCACCCGAGCGGTACGCCGACGAAACCCCCTCGGCCCCAAGCTATCCCGAGGATCCGGCCCCGCACGAGACGGTCGCAGCCGATCCGACCACGCACTACCCCGTCGACGACAGCCCCCCGGCGTTCCGGCCAGCCGAGCCGACCACCTTCCAGCCCTTCGGCCCCGAAGGCCCGACGATCCCGGCCCAGATACCCCCGCGCGCCCCGATGCCGCCACCCCCAGAGCCGGACACCCCGTTCCCCGCAACGACCGCCGACCCGAACGCTCCGTTCCCGGGAGCGTCCACCGCGCCCGGCGACCTGGAAGGTCGGTTCCCGTCAGCGGCCACCGCGCCCGGCGACCCGGAAGGTCGGTTCCCGTCAGCGGCCACCCTGCCCGGCGACCCTGCCATGCGTTTTCCGGCAGCGACCACCCCACCCGGGGATCCGGAAGGTGGATTCCCCCCGGTGGTCGCCCCACCTCGAGAGCCGGACGTCCCCTTCCTGGCTCCGGCGGCGGAGGGCTACCCGGTGGACGAAAGCCCTTCGCCGGAGCCCGGATTCGCCGGAGGCTCGCCGACCGTGGTGATGGGAACCGGGTTGGGGACGGGGCGGCCGTCGACGGCGGATTCGGAGACGGCGTTCCTGCCGTCGGGGGCGTTCCGGGCCGTTCCGCCCGTGGATCCCAACGCCGACACCACGAGTGATCTGCCGCCGATCCGGGAGGACGATGCGACGCGGGCGCAGGAGGACGATTTCCAGTTCACCCCGCTGCACCAGTACGCGCCGGGCAGCACGGACGATTCGTGGGAGGACCGGCCGGACGACTACTACTACGACGACCGACGCGAGGCCGACGACTACGAATACGACCCGCCCGCACCGGCATACGCCGAGCCCGAGCCGGAGGACCGCAAGCACTCCATCGCGATCCCGATCGCGCTCGGCGTGACGGGCGTGGTCCTGGCCGCGGTCGTCGCCGCCGTGGGCTGGGAGCTGGCGCGGCAGCCGGACAACACCCCCACCGTCGCGGGAGGCACGACCGCCGCGACCGAATCGCTCCCCGGCGTCGCGACCACCGCCCCGGCGCCGCGGCCGAGCGGCACGACCGGCGCGGCCACCACCACCCCGAGCACGGCCGCGCTGCCCGTCGGCGCGACCGCGTGCCCGGCGGGTTCGACCACGGGCCGATTCGGCAAGTCCGCGACCGGAACCGCGGTCACCTCGTGCGGCTTCGCCGAGGCGGTCCGCAAGGCGTACGTGCAGGCGCTGGAACCGCAGTCGGCCACCACCCAGGCCGCGGGGTCGGCGGGGTCCACCTCGGTGGTGGCGATCAGCCCCGTCACCGGGCGCTCGTACACGATGACCTGCACGGGTACCGGACAGGTGGTCACCTGTACGGGTGGCGAAAACGCGGTGGTGTATGTCTATTGACGTGAAGCCGCTCCGCCGCAAGGGTTTTCGATGGTCGCTTTCGCTGGTCACCGCACTCGCCGTCACGGGCTGCACCGCCTACGCCGGAGTTCCCTCCTCCGATGAGAACGTACTGGTCTCACCCATCGCCGCCGGTAACGCGACGCTCAAACCCGCCGCCGGGAGCCTGACCCCCTCGGCGACCCTGGCCGCCGACTTCGCCGCGTTGCAGCAGGATCTGCACGGTTCGGTGGGCCTGGCGGTCATGCCGGTCGGCGGCGATCGCGCGATCACGCTCGGCAACTGGACGACCGGCATCGCCTGGTCCACGATCAAGGTGCCGTTGGCGCTGGCGGCGCTGCGCCAGGATCCGGTCGGGCTGGCCCAGACCGCCGAGGCCGCGATCACCGCCTCGGACAACGATGCGGCACAACAGCTCTGGGACGCGCTCGGCGGCGGCGACCGCGCGGCCGAGGCCGTGGAGGCGATTCTGCGCGAAGGCGGTGACACCACCACCGTGGTCGCGGACCGCACCAACCCCGAGGCGCGCGAGACGCTCGACGACCCGCTGGCCTTCGGCGCGACCGTGTGGCCGCTGGTCGATCAGGTGCGATTCGCCTCGCGGCTGCCGTGCCTGAAGAACGCTGCGCGCGTGGTCAACCTGATGGGCGAGATCACCTCGAGCCAGAGCTGGGGTCTCGGCGCGTTCGTCGGGGCGGAGTTCAAGGGCGGCTGGGGCCCCGACGACGACACCGGCGCGTACCTCGTGCGCCAGTTCGGGCTCGTCCCCACCTGGACCGGGCAGATCGCGGTCGCCCTTGCGGCACAACCGGATTCGGGCAGCTACGACGACGCCACCGCCATGCTCGACCAGCTGGCCGCGCTGCTGGCCAAACACGTCTACGAACTGGGCGGCGGAGAGTGCAAGCGGTGACACCGATTCCGTCACATATGTGACACCCCAGGTCACGGTATTTGACCCTACGCTGGGTGAGGCGAAGAATTTCCCGACCAGTGGATGGCACGATACGCGCCACCCCGGGATTTGGAGGTGAGCGGGTGAAGGCACCGCGACGGTGGCCGAACAGCCGGAGTGCGAAGCTGTTTCGGATGTGGCTGGTCGCCGCCCTCGGCGGGCTGGCGCTCGCGGCCGGGACCTCGGCCTGCTCCTCGCCGTCGGATGCCGGTCCCGCCGAGACGATTTCGCGGCCCTCGGCCGTGGTCACGGGCGCGGTGGTCGCGCTCCCGGGTTCGCTGGCCGCCGAGTTCGCCGAGACCGCGCCCACGCTCGGCGGGCGGGTCGGGCTGGCGATCGCCGCGGTCGGCGGCGAGCGGGTGTCGTCGATGGGCGATTGGACCACCGGCCCGGCCTGGTCGACGATGAAGGTGCCGCTGACCCTGGCCGTGCTGCGCTCCAACGGCAACACCAGCACCTATCAGATGTCGGCGGCCATCACCGAGTCCGACAACTCCGCCGCCGACGGGCTGTGGCAGGGCCTGGGCACCCCCGACACCGCGGCCAAGGCCCTCGAGGCGGTGCTGCGCGAGGGCGGGGACACCAGCACGAAGGTGCCGCCGAACCGGGTGCGCTCGGACTACTCGTCGTTCGGCCAGGCCGAATGGTCCCTCGCCGATCAGGCCCGCTTCGCCTCGCATCTGCCCTGTCTGCCCGACGCCGACTCGGTCACCGACCTGATGGGCAAGGTGGTCTGGGGCCAGCAGTGGGGCCTGGGCAAGCTGGAGGACGCCGAGTACAAGGGCGGCTGGGGTCCCGACGCCAGCGGCAACTATGTCGTGCGGCAGTTCGGGGTCGTGACGGTGCCCGCCGGGAAGGTCGCCATCGCGCTCGCGGCGCAGGCGAATTCGGGCACGTTCGAGGACGGCACCACGATTCTGAACAAGCTCGCGACCTTGATCGACAAGCATCTGGACGAGCTGCCGGGCGGGCACTGCCCGACTGGCAGGTGAGGTTACCGAAGGTTCACAGGGGGTGGGGCTGCGGTTCGAGCGCGCGCCCGGCAAGATTGGGCGTATGCGCATCGGAGTCTTGACCGGAGGCGGGGACTGCCCAGGCTTGAACGCGGTCATCCGGGCCGTCGTTCGCACCGCGAACGGCCGCTACGGCGACGCGATCGTCGGTTTCCAGGACGGCTGGCGCGGCCTACTCGAGGACCGCAAGGTCCACATCCACAACGACGATCGCACCGACCGGCTGCTCACCAAGGGCGGCACCATGCTCGGCACCGCGCGCACCAATCCCGACGTGCTGCGCGACGGACTCCCCCGGATCAAGCAGACCCTCGACGACAACGGCATCGACGCGCTGATCCCGATCGGCGGCGAGGGCACGCTGACGGCCGCGAGCTGGCTGGCCGACGAGGGCGTCCCCGTGGTCGGGGTGCCCAAGACCATCGACAACGACATCGACCGCACCGACACCACCTTCGGACACGACACCGCGGTCAGCATCGCCACCGACGCCATCGACCGCCTGCACACCACCGCGGAGTCGCATCAGCGCGTCATGCTGGTCGAGGTGATGGGCCGCCACGCGGGCTGGATCGCGATCAACTGCGGCATCGCCTCGGGCGCGCACCTCACCCTGGTGCCGGAGGTCCCGTTCGACGTCGACGAGGTCTGCACGATGATCAAACGTCGCTTCCAGCGCGGTGATTCGCACTTCATCTGCGTGGTCGCCGAGGGCGCCAAACCCGCCGCGGGCTCGTTCACCCTGCGCGAGGGCGGCGTCGACGAATACGGCCACGAACGCTTCACCGGCGTCGCCCACCAACTCGGCGTGGAGATCGAACGCCGCATCGGCAAGGAGGTCCGCACCACGGTCCTCGGCCACGTCCAGCGCGGCGGCAAACCCACGGCCTTCGACCGCGTGCTGGCCACCCGGTTCGGGGTGCACGCGGCGGAGGCGGTGCACGACGGGCAGTTCGGTCAGATGGTGGCGCTGCACGGGACCGAGATCGATCTGGTGCCGTTGTCGGAGGCGACGAAGCAGCTGAAGTTGGTGCCCAACAACCGATATGGGGAGGCGGCGGCCTTCTTCGGGTGAGGTCCGCGACTCAGGCCGTCGCGCCCAGCACCGCCACCGCGAGCACCACCAGAACCACCACCGCGAGCACCGCGACCGCGACGATCAATCCGAGCGGCGGACCCGAGCGACGCTGGGGCGGCGCGGGGGTGAAGCCGGGGGAATAGCCGGGCGCGGGCTGGGGCGCCCCCATGGGCGGCGGGGCGGGCATGGGGCCGGAGGCGAAACCCGCCGGGGCGACCGGGTTCATCGGCATGGGTGGCACCGGCGGGCGGAGATTGACCGTCGCCTCCGACGACGGCGAAAACGATTGCGCGCCAGGGGAGAACAACGCGGTGTGCACCGGCGGCGGGCCGGGCGGCACGATGGGCGGCGGCCCCTGCGGCGGGAGCGGGGCGGGCTGGGGTAGGGGCACGGCCGGGGCCGCCAACGCGCGTTTGGCCGCCGCCGCGAAATCCGAACAGGTGGCGAAGCGGTCGATCGGCCGTTTGGCCATCGCGCGGGCGACGACCGCGTCCACGGCGGGTGACAGACCGGGCCGTCGCGCGCTCGCGGGCGGCACCGGTAACTGGAGGTGGCCGTGGATGACCTCCTCCGGATTGTCCGAGTCGAACACTCCCACGCCCGTCAGCATCCAGTACAGCGCGCAGCCGAGCGAGTACTGGTCCGAGCGTTGGTCCAGGGCCGCGCCGGTCATCTGTTCCGGCGAGGCGTAGGCCAGGGTCGCGGTGAACATGCCCGCCTGGGTCAGATGCGTGGAATCCTCACGCAGACGGGCGATTCCGAAGTCGGACAGGAACACCCGTTCGCCCTTGCCCGCGCCGGAGCGGGCGAGCAGGATGTTGGCGGGTTTCACATCGCGGTGCAGCACACCGTTGCTGTGCGCGTAATCCAGTGCGGCGGCGACACCTTCGACGATCTGCACGGCGCGTTCGGGGGGCATGGTGTACGGATTCACGCTCGCCGCGTCCACGCCGTCGACGTACTGCATGCTGATCCACAGCTGGTCGTCCTCGACGCCGCGGTCGTAGACGGCCACGATATTGGGGTGGTCGAGGCGGGCGGCCAGGTCGGCCTCGCGTTCGAAGCGGGCCCGAATCTCGGGGTCGGCGAACAATTCCCGGTTCAGCAGCTTCAAGGCCGTCAGCCGGGGCAGCCGCGGGTGGCGCGCCAGGTACACCGAGCCCATGCCACCCTGGCCGAGCAGCCGCTCGATGGTGAAGCCGGCGAACACGTCACCGGTGTTCAACACCCTGCGTTCCCCTTTCTCGAGCCGAGTTCCGCGATCCTACCCGAGCTGTTCGATCATCCCGGGGTGACCAGTCCGGATTCGTAGGCCAGCACCACCGCCTGCGCGCGGTCGCGCAGATCCAGTTTCGAGAACACCTTGGAGACATGGGTTTTCACGGTCTGTTCGGCGACGAACAGCGCCTCGGCGATCTCGGTGTTGGACATGCCGCGCGCGACGAGTTCGAGCACCTCGCGTTCGCGCGGGGTGAGCGCGTCCAGGGCCGCGGTGGGTTTGGGGCGGGTGCGGCGGCTCGTCACATCGGCGATGAGGCGGCGGGTGACGGTCGGCGCGAGCAGGGCCTGCCCCTCGGCGACCACGCGCACGGCCCGCACGAGTTCGTCGGCGGGCGCGTCCTTGAGCAGAAAACCGCTGGCGCCCAGGCTCAATGCCTCGTAGACGTAGTCGTCGATGTCGAAGGTGGTGAGCATCAGCACCCGCACGGGCGGATCGAATCCGGCGGCGAGGATGGCGCGGGCGGCGTCGAGGCCGTTCAGCTCCGGCATGCGCACGTCCATCAGGACCACATCGGGACGCAGCCGCTTCGCCTCGGCCACGGCGATCTTCCCGTTGGCGGCGTCGCCGACCACGCTGATGTCGGGCTGCGCGGCGAGCAGGGCCCCGAAACCCTGCCGGACCATCGCCTGGTCGTCGGCGATCAGAACGGTGATGGGCACGGCGAACCCCTAGGCGAACCGGATGACGGAGACGAGCCCGGCGACCAGGCAGTACAGGGCGAACGGCAGCAGTGTGCGGGTCCGGAAGAACCGCTCCAGGAAGCGCACCGCGAGCCACGCGCACACCCCCGCGACGATCGCGCCGACGAGGGCCTGGCCGTGGATGTGCGCGCCCGCCGGGCCGAACAGCTCGGGCAGTTTCAGCACACCGGCCGCGAGGATCACCGGGGTGGCGAGCAGGAAGGCGAACTTCGCGGTGTCCTCGTGATCGAGTCCGCGCAGCAGGCCGCCGACCATGGTCAGGCCCGAGCGGCTGAATCCGGCCAGCAGCGCACCGGATTGGGCCAGGCCGATGCCGAGCGCGTCCTTGACGCTCAGCGCGGCGAGGCGTTCGTCCGCGGCCAGGCGGGTGTGCTCGGTCGTGGTCGTCGCGCCCTTCTCCTGTTCGGCGAAGCGGCGGCCGTAGTCGGCGAGGGTGGGGCCGTTGCGGCGCTTGAGACCCTCGCCGATGACGAGCACGACGCCGTTGAGCGCGAGGAAGATTCCCGCGAACAACGGTGTCGCGAACAGGATCCGCAAGGGGTGTTCCAGCACCAGGCCGAGCGCGCCCACCGGAATGGTGGCCAGCACGATCAGCCAGGCCAGCCGCTGCGCGGGGGTCTCGACGCGCCGGGTGCGCAGGGTGGTGACGAAGCCGGTGACGATATCGACCCAGTCCCGCCAGTAGTAGCCGAGCAGCGCGAGCGCGGTGGCCACGTGCAGGGCCACCACGAACGCCAGGTACGGGGTCCCGTTGTCGGAGTCGCCCTGGGTGACCAGCGTGCCCCACGATCCGCCGATCCACGCGGGCACCAGCACCGAATGGCCGAGGCTCGAGATGGGGAACAACTCGGTGACGCCCTGGAGCGCCCCGATCACGATCGCTTGGAGATAGGTGAGCATCGTCCACGAGTCTCCCACGGGCACGTCACCCGCGTCCCACCCGCTTACCCCACGCTCACCCCGAGCGGCAGCCGCACCCGTACCTCGAAGCCGCCGTCCGCGGTCGGCTCGGCCGCGACCGTGCCGCCGAGGGTCTCGGCGCGGGTCCGCATACCCGCGATGCCGCTGCCGGTTCCGACGAGGGTGGCCGGGGTTTCGATGGTCGACAGGTCGCCGCGCTCGTTGCGCACGACGGCGTCGACCGCGGACGGGAGCACCAGGAGGTTCACGTGGACGGGCGCGTGCGGGGCGTGGCGGGTGGCGTTGGAGAGGGACTCCTGGACGATTCGGTAGAGGGCCAGGCCGACGGTGTCGGGGACGGCGTCGAGGGGGCCGTCCACCGTCCAGTCGATGGCGACTCCGGCGCGGCGGGCGCCGTCGAACAGGGTCAGAACGTCGGCGGCGGCGGGCTGCGGGGCGTGTTCGGGGAGTTGGCCGTCGCTGCGCAGGACGCCGAGCATGGACCGGATCTCGTTGAGCGCCTCGCGGGCCGAGGCGCCGATGGACTCGAATTCGGCTCGGGCGTCCGGGGATACGCCGGGCACGCGGTACGGGGCGGTCTGGGCCTGCACCACCACCATCGACATGTGATGGGCGACCACGTCGTGCAGGTCGCGGGCGATGCGGGCCTTCTCCTCGAGGATGGCCCGGCGGGCCCGCTCGAGCTCGTTGACCTCCTCCTGCTCCACGAGGGCGCGGCGCGAGAGCACCAGCCAGCGCACCAGCAGCCCGAACGCCACCAGACCGGTCATGGCGATCGGCCACCCGAACGCGGCCTGCGCGAACGAGTCCTGCGATCCGGCCATGGTGGTCGCCATGAGCAGGGCGGTGGCGGCCCACGCGATCAGCACGGTCTGCATCCGCTCCCGCACCGCGACGGCGAACAGCAGCACGAACAACGACAGGATGTGCACCACCTGGAACGGCAGGTGATTGTTCGGCTGATGTGGTATGGCCAGCGCGATCAACAGCGCCGACCCCGCCGAAATCGCCCATCCCAGAGCGGGATTCACCCGGACCAGCACCACCGGCAGCGCCGCCAGTCCCGCGATGAACGGCTGCGCCGCGCCGGGCACCTGATGGGTCAGATGCAGCGTCGGCCACGCCACCGCGAGGAAGGTTCCCGCCAACACCACCGTGAACACGTCGAGCCACAGCCGCAGCCGCCCCGGATTCCGGGTCGTCCGAGCCACCTGCCGCGCGGTCTGCGCAATCCGAGCCATGCCGTCGAGACTAGAAACCCCTGCTCGCCGGTGTCCTCATACCTCCGGGTGAATTGCCACCCCCTACCCCGGTACCACCCCCACCCCCGCCTACCACCAGCGTTCCCGTACCCAAACCGTCCCCCAGCGTGAGGCCCGGTTCGGCGGTCGATTCCTAGCGTCCTTGGCATGAGCGAAGCAGGTATCGGGCGAAGGTTTCCGGGGGTGGGAACCGGAGGGGTTCGTCAGCGGGCGGAGGGGTTGCCGGGTGGGGGTGGGCTCCGTCATCGGGGTGACGAGTGGTCGCATCGGGAAGACGACCGGCTCCCGCATCAGGGCCACGAATGGGCGCGCGGGGAAGGCGTTTCCGCGCGGGCTGAGGGGCGGGTGTTGCGGCGGTTCGGTGGGGCCGCGGCGGTGGCGGCGTTGATCGCCGGGTTCACCGTGGGGTTCGCTCCGCCTGTGTCGGCCGCGGGGGTGGGCGTTGGGGAGAACGCGGCCGCCCGGAATGCGGTGGTGGAGTTGGTGGGCGAGCGGCCGGAGGCGGCGGGCGTGCCGGGGGACTTCGCGGTGGGGGCGGGGTATCGGCCGGTGGTGAGTCAGGGGTTGCTGGTGGATCCGGACGGGGACTGCTCCGCGCCGATTCCGCTGCCCGCGGAGTTCGAGAATCCTTGTAAGGCACACGATCTCGGGTACGACCTGTTGCGGTACGCCGAGCGGCGCGGGCAGCCGTTGGGGCCGTGGGCGCGGCAGCGCATCGATGCCGCGCTGGAACAGAACCTCCACAGCGCGTGCGCGACACGGCCCGACGCGTGGGATCGCACGGGCTGTCACGCGCTGGCGACGATCGCCGCGACCGCCGTCGATCTCAACTCCCGACGGCAGCACTACGCCGCGCCCATGCCCGAATACCTGTTCGGCGCACAGCTTTCCGGCTCCAATCCGCTCTCGCAACTGCTGTGGCTCGGCCCCGCGGCGCTGCTACTGCTCGCCGTCGCGGCCCTGCTCGGACGCCGCGCGACCCTCAGGAGGATTTCGTGACCTCGACCATCACCCTCGAAACCACTCCGCCCGATCCGGCGCCCGAATCGCGCCGCGAACGCGTGCGGGCACCGCGCATCGGAACGACGGCCGCGGTCACCCTCGGGCTGACCGCGTCGCTGGCGCCGAATCTGCTGCCGCGCACGGCCGAGGCGCAGGCGGTGGTGGGCGGGCTGCTGATCGCGGTGTGCATGACGCTCGCCGGGATCGCTCGAATGTTGTTGCTGCGCAGAGACTTCGATATCAATCGGCCGTGGTCGCGGTACCGGCTGCCCGCCGCACTGGTGGGTACCGTCGTGGTATCGGGTGCGATCGTGCACGCGTGGCGTTGGCAGAACGACCTCCGGGACGCCATGGATTTCGCGCCCCTCGGACCCGGCTACTGGCCGCGCTGCCTGGTGGAGACCGCGGTGATCGCGGGCCTGCTGGTCGGCCTGGGACGCGGCATACGATGGCTGGCCCGGCGGCTGGGCGCGGCGCGCAGTGCGGGCCTGGCGGTCGTCATGGTGTTGGCGACCCAGTTCGCGCTGGTGCCCATGCTCGTCGACTGGCGGCGCGACGCCTATGCGGCGGCCAATGCCGAGCTGGAACCCGGTGTGGTGCAGCCGGTTTCGTACACCCGCTCCGGGAGCGCGGAGTCGGTGGTGAGCTGGCCGTCGCTCGGGGCGGAGGGGCGCAAATTCGTCTCCGATCGGCCTGCTCGCGGGGTGCGGGTGTACGTCGGCCTCGAATCGGCGCCCGACCTGAAATCCCGTGTGGCACTGGCCCTTCGTGAGCTGGAGCGCTCCGGCGGGCTCGACCGCTCGAATCTCGTGATCGCGATCCCCACCGGTTCCGGCTGGATCGACGCGCATGCGGCCCAAGGATTCGACCAACGCTTCGGCGGCGACGTGACTTTGGTCGGCCTGCAATACTCCGAGGCCCCCAGCTGGGCCACCTTCGTCTTCGGACGCGCGGCGGCCGTGGAGTCGGCCCGCGCCCTGTTCGAGGCCGTCGAACAGCGGGTATCGACGATGCCCCACCCCCCGCGCCTCTACGTCTACGGCCAAAGCCTCGGCGCCACCGCCGGCAGCGCCATCTTCGCCGACGACGCCGACCAACGCGCCCGAGTCTGCGCCGCCCTCTGGGCAGGCCCACCCGCGAACCGAGTCCACCCCGCCCGAGCCACCATCCTCGCCAACTCCTCCGACCCGGTAGTCCAGTGGTCCCCCCAACTCCTCTGGCACACACCGGATCTCACCACTACTCGCCCAGACGCCCCCCATCCCCCATGGCTCCCTTTCGTCAGCTTCATCCAAACCACCGCCGACCTCCTCTCCGCCCTCTCCCCCACCCCGGGCCACGGCCACCGCTACGGCCCCGACCAAGGCACCGCCCTCGGCACCTGCTGACACCCCCAGCTCCGGCAGTACAGCCGCACCCCTTATCCGAATCCGCACCCGTTACATAGCCCTGCAAAGGGTGCGAATCCAAACAAAGGGTGCGGCTGGGGTGCCGAACCTGGGGACAACGGCCATCTCTGGGGGTAGTACACCTCAAATGCCAAGCAGCCCAGCCGCACCCCTTATTGGGATCCGCACCCTTTGTAGGGCCCTGTAAAGGGTGCGGATTCGAACAAAGGGTGCGGCTGGGTTGCCGTACCTTGGGGCGGTCAGCGGCCCGCGGAAACCGGTTCGGGGGCTTGATCCTGGTGTGCCGCGGCCGGGACCGCGCGGCGGACCGGGATGGTGGAGGCGATGATCGCGGCGAGGAGGGCGACGCCGGCGCCGATCCAGAGGCCCGTGCGGAAGCCGGACTCGGTGGGGATGGTGTGGCCGCCGAGGGAGGTGCTCATCTGGGCGAGAACCGCGCCTACCACCGCGGCCGAGACCGAGGTGCCGATGGAACGCATCAGGGTGTTGAAGCTGTTGGCGGAGGCCGTTTCCGACAGGGGGACCGCGCCCATGATCAGTGCGGGCATGGAACCGTAGGCCAGGCCGACACCGCCGTTGATCACGCACGCCGAGATCATCAGGCCCCACGTCGAACCCATGAGCAGCGTGGACACCGCGTACCCGAGGGCGATGACCACACCGCCGACGGCGAGGGTGACCTTCGGCGTTGTCGCCGCCGAGAGCCGCGCGCCCAGCGGGGAGACCGCCATCATCATGAAACCGCCGGGCAGCATCCACAGACCCATCGCCAGCATGGTCTGCCCCAGGCCGTAACCCGTCGCGGTCGGCAGTTGCAACAGCTGCGGCAGGATCAGCGAGGCCGCGTACATGCCGAAACCCGTTGTGAGCGAGGCGGCATTGGTCAACAGCACCTGCGGCCGCGCCGTCACGCGCAGATCGACCAGCGGATCGGAACTCCGCAGCTCCCACCAGCCCCACAACCCGAGCACCACGACCGTCGCGACGAACAGGCCGATGATCGTCCCGCTCCCCCAGCCCCAGGCCGCACCCTTCGACACCGCCAGCAACAGGCACACCAGCCCGACACCGAGCCCCACCGCGCCCAGCGGATCGAACTTCCCCTTCGCGACCGGAACCGTCTTCGGCACAACGAAATACAGCGCGACGGCCACGGCGACGGCCAGCGCGGTCGTCCCCCAGAACAGCACCCGCCAGTTCGCGTGCTGCGCGACCGCCGCCGAGATCGGCAGCCCGAGCGCACCCCCGATACCCATGGACGCGCTCAGCAACGCGATCGAGGACCCGAGCCGCTCGGTCGGGATCACATCGCGCAGGGCGCTGATGCCCAACGGCACGATGCCCATTCCCATGCCCTGCAACAACCGCCCGATGATCATCGGCAGCAGCGACCCCGACAGCGCGCACACCACCGAACCCGCGATGAGCGGAATCGCCGAGATCAGCAACATCCGCCGCTTGCCGTACAGATCGCCCAGCCGCCCGGCCACCGGCGTGGTGACCGCGCCCGCGAGCAGCGTCGCCGTGATGATCCACGAGGCGTTGTCGGCGGAGGTGTGCAGCAGTTGCGGCAGATCACCGATCAGCGGCACCACCAATGTCTGTGTGATCGCCGCGGTGATACCAGCCAATGCCAGCACGCCGACGATCCCTCTCCCCGCCTGTGGCGCGGGTGCGGCCCTGTCCACACGAATCTCCCTGCTCGTCGAAGTCACATCCGGCCCTGCCCGACGTCGGGCACACCACCGTCCTGGTGCTCGATCGGAAGCCGGATATGTGTACAGTACACATAATGTGCATGATGCACATAGCTGGAGTGACGCACATCGCATGTGGTTCACTCGAACGGCAGCGACGCGCGAGCCGAAAGGACGGCATGGACAAGCCAACTCATCTGGTCGAGTTCGAGACCATGCTGCTCGGTCGCTACAGCATCCACCAGCGCTACCGCAGCGACGGCACCCGCCTCGAGCGCAGCGCCTACATCCTGCTGAGCCGCCTGGCGATGGAGGGCCCCATGTCCATCGGCCAGCTCAGCGAGGCGTTCGGCCTGGACGCGTCCACCCTCAATCGCCAGACCGCGGCGCTGCTCCGCGCCGAACTCGTCGAACGCATTCCCGACCCGGACGGCGGGATGGCCCGCAAATTCCGCATCACCCCCACCGGCGAGCACCGCCTGGAGACCGAGCGCGCCGCGAATATCGAAGGGCTGCAACGGGTTATGGCCGACTGGCCCCCCGACGACGTCGCGGCCTTCGCGAACTACCTCAAACGCCTCAACACCGACATCGAACGCTTCGGCGGCCAGCCCTGGCCCCGCCCCTGACGAAGGTTCCCATGGCCACGCTTCGCCGCGAGATCACGATATCCGCACCGCCGCAGCATGTTTGGTCCGTCATCGCCGATATCGGCGCGGTCCACCACCGCCTGCTGCCCGGCCGGGTCACCGACACCCGGATCGACGGCGAGTACCGTTTCCTCACCTTTCCCGACGGGCACGTGATCCGCGAACTGATCGTCACCGTCGACCACACCCTGCGCCGCTTCGTCTACGCGGTCGTCGAGGGCTCCCGCCCGCCGCTCACGCATCACCACGCGGCGTTCGAGGTCCACCCGAAAGACGATGGCACCCAACTGATATGGACCACCGACCTGCTCCCCGACACCCACGCCCCCGAGGTCGGCATCCGCATGGACCACGGCCTGGCGGAGATGAAGCGAACCCTCGAGTCCCAACCCCAGCCGCACCCTTTATTCCGATCCGCACCCCCTTCAGGGCTCTGAAAGGGGTGCGGATTCGAATAAAGGGTGCGGCTGGGTTGCCGGGCCGGGGGGTTAGGCGAGGGGGCCTCGGGCGGATTCGTAGGCGGCGCCTACGCGGTAGAGGCGGTCGTCGGCCAGGGCGGGGGCCATGATCTGGAGGCCGACGGGGAGGCCGTCGTCGGCGCTGAGGCCCGAGGGGACCGACATGCCGCAATAGCCCGCGAGATTGGTGGGCAGGGTGCACAGGTCGGAGAGGTACATCGCCAGCGGGTCGTCGACCTTCTCACCGAGTTTCCAGGCGGTGAACGGGCTGGTCGGGGAGACCAGGACGTCGACCTGTTCGTACGCCTTGTCGAAGTCCTGGGCGATGAGCGTGCGGACCTTGAGGGCCTGGCCGTAGTAGGCGTCGTAGTAACCCGCCGACAGGGCGTAGGTGCCGATCATGATGCGGCGCTTGACCTCCGGGCCGAAACCGGCCGCTCGGGTGGCGGCCATGACCTGTTCGGCGCTGTGCGAGCCGTCGTCGCCGACGCGCAGGCCGTAGCGCATGGCGTCGAAGCGGGCCAGGTTGGAGGACACCTCGCTGGGCAGGATCAGATAGTAGGCGGGCAGCGCGAATTCGAAGTGCGGGCACGACACCTCGATGACGTCCGCGCCGAGATCCTTCAGCACGGCCACGGCCGCGTCGAAGGAGGCGATCACGCCGGACTGGTAGCTGTCGGAGTGGAGTTCCTTCACCACACCGACCTTCACGCCCGTCAGATCGCCGCGCGCGCCCTGGCGGGCCGCCTCGACCACCGGTGCGATCTCGACATCACGCGAGGTCGAGTCGCGCGGGTCGTATCCGGCGATGACCTCGTGCAGCAGCGCGGTGTCGAGCACCGTGCGGCCGCAGGGGCCGCCCTGATCCAGCGAGGACGCGCAGGCGACCAGGCCGTAGCGGGAGACCGTGCCGTAGGTCGGCTTGGTGCCGACGGTGCCGGTCATGGCGGCGGGCTGGCGGATCGAGCCGCCGGTGTCGGTGCCGATGGCCAGCGGGGCCTGGTACGAGGCCAGCGCGGCCGAGGAACCGCCGCCCGATCCGCCCGGAATGCGTTGGGTATCCCAGGGATTCAGCGTGGGGCCGTAGGCGGAGTTCTCCGTCGACGAGCCCATGGCGAACTCGTCCATATTGGTCTTGCCGAGGATCGGGATGCCGGCCGCGCGCAGCTTGGCGGTCACCGTCGCGTCGTAGGGCGGGACCCAGCCCTCGAGGATCTTCGACGCGCACGTGGTCGGCATGTCGGTGGTGGTGAAAACGTCCTTGAGCGCCAAGGGAACTCCGGCCAGCGGCGAGGCGACCGTCCCCGCGGCGATGGCCTTGTCGACCTCGGCCGCCGCCGCGCGGGCCCGCTCCCCCGCCACATGCAGGAAGGCGTGCAGCTCCCCGTCGACCTCCGCGATGCGGGCCAGATGCGCCTCGGTGACCTCCACCGAGGAGACCTCACGCGCGTGGATCTTCTCCGCCAACTCGGCAGCGGAAAGCTTCGTCAACTCGCTCATGCTGCATCTTCTCCCGAATGAGTGGGGGCCTGCGTGGTTACGCTCCGCTGCCGCCTCCGGCCCTGACCACTCATTCGGCCTCCCCCAGGATCTGCGGAACCATGAAGCGCTGATCCTCCACCGCGGGCGCGCCCGAGAGCGCCTGGTCGGGCGTCAGGCAGTCGGCGACCTCGTCGGGGCGGGTCACGTTGGTGGTCGGATTCGGCGAGGCGGTGGCCGGGACGTCGGCGGCGACCTCCGAGATGACCCGCACGTGGCTGAGGATCGAATCCAGCTGCCCCGCGTAACGGTCGAGTTCTTCCTCGGTCAGGGCGAGCCGGGACAACCGGGCGAGGTGAGCGACCTCGTCGCGGGAGATGGCGGGCACCGCGGGAACCCCTTTCGGCAGGATGGCGAGACCGGCTAAGCCTATCCCGGCGGAGAGAGCGCCGGGACCAGAGGGGGTTGGGAGCGCCGGGACCAGAGGGAGACGGAAGCGCCCGAACCAGAGGGGGTGGGAGCGCCGGAACCAGAGGGGGTTGGGAACACCGAAACCAGAGGGAGACGGAAGCGCGGGGACCAGAGGGAGACGGGAACGGGACCAAAGGGGGGACCAGAGACGGACGAGGAACAGGGACAGGGCGTTGTCCGCTTCGTTCCACTGGCACGACACCGCCCATTCATCCGACAATGGCCAGTGGTTGTCGAGGGTGTAAGTATTGCGGGACTCGGGTATCCGACCCAGAGTCTCGGTCGCACGGAAAGAAAGGAAGGCACGTGTCATTTCTGCTTCGCGTGCAACTTCCGGATCGCCCAGGAAGTCTCGGTTCACTGGCTCTCGCGCTGGGCTCCGTCGGCGCCGACATCCTCTCGCTGGATGTGGTCGAACGTGGCGCCGGATTCGCGATCGACGACCTGGTGGTCGAGGTCCCGTCGGGGGCGCTGCCGGATACGCTGATCACGGCGGCCGAATCGCTCACCGATGTGCGGGTGGATTCGCTGCGGCCCTACTCCGGCATCCTCGACACCCATCGTGAGCTGGAGTTGATCGATCAGGTGGCGAGCGCGCGCGACGACCGATTACAGGTGCTGGTCGACGGCGTCCCCCGGGTGTTGCGCGTCGGCTGGAGCACCATCATCGATATCGGCCCGCAGGGCGCCTACCGCGTGGTCGGCAGCCCGAGCGCGCCTGTGACACAAGCGGGTTCGCCCCCGTGGATGCCGCTGGAGAAGCCCTCGGCCCTGGATCCGGAGGCCGACTGGGTGCCGCAGATCTGGAAGGACATGGACACCAAGCTGGCCGCCGCCCCGCTGGGCAACACCGGCAAGGTGCTGCTGCTGGGCCGTCCGGGCGGCCCGGAGTTCCGGCCCTCGGAGATCGCCCGGCTGGGTTATCTCGCGGGCATCGTCGCGACCGTGCTCATCTGAGCGGGAGCCGCAACACCGTCATCATCGGGCTGCCCGGCCGCGCGGCCCAATCCCGTTCCGGCACAGGGACGAAGCCCAGCCGGTCGTAGATCCGCCGCGCGTCGACCATCGGCGGCATGGTGGTCAGCACGACGGCGTCGAAGCCCTCGGCGCGGCCGATCTCGATCACCTTGCGCACCAAGGCCGTTCCCACCCCGAGGCCGCGGGCGTCCTTGTCGACGGCCAGCATCCGGAACTCGAGTTCGCCGGGCCGGGCGAGGGGCGCGTACGGATTGCCCGGCCGCGCGACCGTCAGTGAGCCCAGGACGCGACCGTCCCGCACGGCGACCAGGATCTCCGCCGCGCGGGCTCGGGTCTCGGTGTCGGAAAGCTCTGTCACATAAGGACTTTCGGGATCGATGTAGCCCTCGCCCACGTAGACGTCGAGGGTGAGGGCACCGATGTCCGGATACTCGCTCTCCCGTGCGGGACGGATCTCCACGCTCACCCCACGGCCTCCGGACCACCCTCCAGCAGCGCCCGGAAACCGTCCTCGTCGAGGATCGGCACGCCCAGCTCCTCCGCCTTGGCGGCCTTGGAGCCGGGCGCGTCCCCGATGACGACGTACGCGGTCTTCTTCGACACCGACCCCGCCGCCTTGCCGCCGCGCACGAGAATGGCCTCCTTCGCCTCGTCGCGCGAAAAGCCTTGCAGCGAACCGGTTACCACGATCGACAACCCCTCCAGATTGCGCGGAATGGACGCGTCCCGCTCGTCCACCATGCGGACCCCGGCAGCCGCCCACTTGTCGACGATGGCGCGATGCCAGTCCACGTCGAACCATTCGACCACCGCCGCCGCGATGGTCGGGCCGACGCCGTCGACGGCGGCCAGCTCCTCGACCGAGGCCGCGCGAATCCGTTCCATCGCACCGAATTCGGCGGCCAGGGCGCGCGCGGCGGTCGGGCCGACGTGCCGGATGGACAGCGCGACGAGCACCCGCCACAGCGGGCGGTCCTTGGCGGCGGCGAGGTTGTCGAGTAATCGGCGGCCGTTGGCGGACAGGCTGCCGTTCTTGTTGACGAACAACGTGGTGGTGAGCAGCTTGTCCTCGGTGAGGTCGAACAGATCGCCCTCGTCGTGGATGACGCCCGACTTCAGCAGATCGATCGCCGCCTCGTACCCGAGCGCCTCGATATCGAAGGCGCCGCGCCCGGCCACGTGGAATACGCGCTCCCGCAACTGCGCCGGGCAGTTGCGCTGATTCGGGCAGCGGATGTCGGCGTCGCCCTCCTTCTCGAACGCCAGCGCGGTGTGACATTCGGGGCAGCGGGTGGGCATGACGAATTCGCGTTCGGTGCCGTCGCGGACGTCGACAACCGGGCCGAGCACCTCGGGAATGACGTCGCCGGCCTTGCGGATGGTCACCGTGTCGCCGATCAGCACGCCTTTGCGCTGCACCTCGGAGGCGTTGTGCAGGGTGGCCATGGCGACCGTCGAACCCGCGACCGTCACCGGGGCCATCACCGCGAAGGGGGTGACCCGGCCGGTGCGCCCGACATTGACCTGGATGTCGAGCAGTTTGGTGGTCGCCTCCTCGGGCGGGTACTTGTAGGCGATGGCCCAGCGCGGGGCGCGCGAGGTGGACCCGAGGCGGCGTTGCAGCGAGAACTCGTCGACCTTGACGACCTGGCCGTCGATCTCGTGCTCGATGTCGTGGCGGTGCTCGCCCCAGTAGCGGACCCGTTCGAGCACCGCGTCGATGCCCTGCACGCGCACGGTGTGGTCGGAGACCGGCAGACCCCACGCCGCGAGCGCGCGATACGCCTCGTACTGGGAGGCGGGGGTGAAGCCCTCCATGCGGCCGAAACCGTGACAGATCATGCGCAGCCGCCGCCGCGCGGTGACGGCCGGATCCTTCTGCCGCAGCGATCCGGCGGCGGTGTTGCGCGGATTGGCGTAGGGCGCTTTGCCGTCCGCGACGATGGCGGCGTTGAGGTTCTCGAAGTCCTCGAGCCGGAAGTAGACCTCGCCGCGCACCTCGAGCAGTTTGGGGATGGGGAATTCGTCGTTGGGGGTGAGCCGTTCGGGGACGTCATCGATGCCGCGGGCGTTGAGGGTGACGTCCTCGCCGGTGCGGCCGTCGCCGCGGGTGGCCGCGCGCAGCAGCCGCCCGTTTTCGTAGACGAGGTTGAGCGCGACGCCGTCGATCTTGACCTCGCACACGTAGTGCAGGTCGGGGCCCGTCTCGGCCTCGATGCGGCTCGCCCAGACCCGCATCTCGTCCTCGCTGAACACGTTGTCCAGGGAGAGCATTCGCTCGAGATGGTCGACCGGTGCGAATTCGGTCGCGAAACCGCCGCCGACCTGCTGGGTCGGCGAATCGGGTGTGCGCAGGTCGGGGTGTTGCTCCTCGAGGGCCAGCAGCCGCTGGAACAGCGTGTCGAACTCGCCGTCGGAGATGATCGGCGCGTCGCGCACGTAGTAGCGGAACTGGTGCTCGCGCACCTCCTCCGCGAGACGCTGCCATTCCGCTCGCTCGTCGGCCGTCGCGGCCTCCATCTCGATCCCGGGTTCGCTCACGAAGGGCACATTAGCCGAGCCCACCGACAACCCCGAGACCCAATTGCGCACGTCGCCCGGGTTTCGGACCGTCGGGTACGCGAGCACGGGACGGGAACACCGGCCCCCGCCGCGCGGTTGGATCGGGCATGGAATTGGATGCCGCGCTCGATTTCGCTCGCGCCCACCGGGGTTCGGTGCTGACCACGATCCGGAAGAACGGCCGCCCACAGCTGTCGAATGTGACGCACTGGGTCGCCGACGACGGGCTGATCCGGATCTCGATCACCGCCGACCGGGCCAAGTACGCGAATCTGCGTCGCGAACCGTGGGCCGCGCTGCACGTCACCCGACCCGACTTCTGGGCCTACGCGGTGATCGAGGGCGATGTGGAGCTGTCCCCGGTCGCCGCGAGCCCCGACGACGCGACGGTGGAGGAACTGGTCGGCTACTACCGCACCCTCAGCGGCGAACACCCCGATTGGGACGACTACCGCCGCGCCATGGTCGCCGACCGCCGTGTCATGGCCCGCATCCACCCAACCCGCGCCTACGGCATGCTGAATCCGCCGTCCTAGCAGGGTTTTCACACGGCGAGCAGCGACGGGCCGAGGGCTGGGACCTAGCAAGGGCTTCCACACCGCCAGCGGCACCGGGCCGGGAGCGGGAGCCTAGCAAGGGCTTTCACACCGCCAGCGGCGGCGCGCCAGGAGCGGGGACCTAGCAAGGGCTTTCACACCCCGAGCGGCGGCGCGCCAGGAGCGGGTCCCCGCAAAGGCTTCCACACCCCGAGCGGCGGCGCGCCAGGAGCGGGGTTCCAGCAGCGGTTTTCACACCGCCAAGGGCGGTGGGCCGGGGGTGGGGCGGAGGGGTGGGTCGTAGGCTTGCCATGCCTCGGCGAGGCGGCGGGCGGCCTCGCGCAGCGTGTGCGGGGCGGCGACGAAGCTGATGCGGATGTGGTCGGCGTGGCCGCCGGAGGGGTCGAGGCCGCAGCCGGGGAGGATGGCCACGCCGTGTCGCAGGGCGCGTTGGGCGAACGAAGTGCCGTCGCCGTGTGGCAGCCGGATCCACAGGGTCTGGCCGCCGGTCACCCGGGGCACGTCCCATTCCGGTAGGCGGGCCGCCAACTCGGTCACCAGGAGGTCGTGAGAGTCCTTGCGGTCCCGCGTGATTCGCTCGCGCAGGCGGTCCAGATCGGGCAGGAGCGCGGCGGCGGCCAGTTGGGCGGGGATGTTGCCGCCGAGGTCGTGCACCGCCCGCAGGCGTGACAGCCGGGCGATGAGCGCGGCGGGCGCTCGGATCCAGCCGATCCGCAGCCCGCCCCACAGGATCTTGCTGAGCGAGCCGATCGAGACGACCTCGTCGCCGAAGGCGGCCAGCGGCGCTGGGGGCGAATCGGTTCCGGGGAAGGTCAACTCGGCCAGCACCTCGTCGTCGAGCAGCGGCACCCCGGCGCGGGCGGCGGATTCCACCAGCGCTCGCCGGGCCAGCGGCGGAAGGACCGCGCCGGTCGGATTGTGATGGGTCGCCACCACATAGGCCAGCGCCGCGCCCGAGATCGCGCCGAGTCCGATCGGCCGGGCCACCGGAATCGCGGCCGCGTCCCGAAACGCCTCCAGCGCACCGGGATACGTGGGCGTCTCCACCAGCACCCGGTCCCCCGGCCGCAGCAGCGCGCGGGCCAGCAGCGACAGCGCGTGCTGCCCGCCGCCGGTCACGAGGATCCGCTCCGGTCCGGTGGGCACGCCGCGCGCCCGGTAGCGTTCGGCGATCGCGGTGCGCAGCAAGGGAATTCCGCTGGGGTGGTAGCCGATGTCGCCGTCGAGTTCGGCCAGTCGCGGCAGCGCCGCGCGATAGGCGTCGGCGACCTCCGGCGGTGGCGCCTGCGGGGCGGCGCACGCGAGCGCGATCACATCGGCGTCGGGTTCGAGCAGGTGCAGGAAGGCCGGGGACCGCGTGGTCGCGGGCCGGGCGACGACCGGCGACCCGGCGACCCGCGTGCCGCTGCCCTGCCGCCGGACCACCCGGCCCTCCGCGCTGAGCAGGTCGTAGGCCGCGACCACCGTGCCGCGCCCCACGGCCAGCGCCGCGGCCAGGGCCCGATCCGGCGGGAGCGGGGTGTCCGGAGCGAGTTCGCCGTCCTCGATGAGCGCCCGCATCCGGCCCGCGAGCAGCAGATACAGCGGGCCGCGCCCGGCCGACCAACGCCCGAGGCGGTCGGCGAGTTCGATTGGTTCCATCTCCGGACCAATTGTGCCCGATTGGCTCTGGGCTCGCGGGCGGCGGGGCTCGAGGATGGAGGTCATGAGCACGATCTCCATTCCCGATGTCATCGCCGAACTGCCCGGCCCGTGGCAGCCGCGCGAGCTGGCGGTGGCCAACGACGCGGTGGTCCGCCTCGCCCGGCTGCACGGCGAATTCCCCTGGCATCACCACGACGAGGACGAGCTGTTCCTGTGCTGGGACGGCACGTTCCGGCTGGAACTGCGCGGCCGGGACGCGGTCACGCTGCGACGCGGCGAGCTGTTCGTGGTGCCACGCGGGCTCGAGCATCGCCCGGTCGCCGACGAACCCGCGCACGCGCTGATGATCGAGCGACCGGAGACCGAGCAGTACGGCAACTGACGGCCGGATGCGGCCCTCCGGCGCGGGCGCGGCAGGATGGCACGGGTGCTGCGCAGTTTTCAGGTGACCAACCACAGATCGCTGGCCGAGCCGCAGGAGTTGCGGCTGACCGGATCTCGGCCCGGGGCGCTGCCCGCCCCCGTGACGGCGGTGCACGGGACCGCGGCCAGCGGGAAGTCGAGTCTGATCGACGCGCTGGACCACATGCGCGACGCGGTCCTGAACTCGGTCACGGGCTGGGATCCCTACGCCGGTCCGGTGCGCGCGCCGCATCTCGGATTCGCCTCCCGCCCTTCGGAATTCGCGGCGACATTCGTGGCCGAGGGGGTGCCCTACAGCTACGGGTTCCGGCTCGACCACGCGGAGGTGACGGCGGAGTGGCTGCACAGCCATCCGCACAACCGCAAGCGCGTGGTGTTCGAGCGGGAGGGCGATCAGGTGCGCGTCGGCCCGATGTTCGAGCCGGTGCGCTACGGCGTCGGGGCGCTGGCGCCGCTGGTGCGGCCGAACGCGTTGCTGCTCAGCCTGTCCGGGCAGTTGTACGCCGAGGCGCTCGTCCCGGCCTACCGCTGGTTCGCGGACGGGCTGGAAGTCGTTGCCGGGCAGCAGGATTCGACCGCCATCGCGCACCGGCTCGGCGGTCACCTGTCCCGGTCGGCCGAGCACGCCGCGCGGCTGCTGCTGTTGCTGCGCTCGGCCGAGCTGGGCATCGTGGATCTGCTGGTCGCCGCGGACGATCCGCTGTACGCCGACCATCTGCGCGAGGTGGACGGCGAGATCGCCACGCTGACCAAGGAACTCGACTCGGCGGCGACCGCGTCCGGCCCCACCCCGATCGAACTCGAACGGGAGCTGACCAATCTGCGCACCGCCCGCGACACCCTCTACACCCGCATGGTGGCCCGGCGCGGCGTCGGCCTGGGCCTGGTGCACGAGGGCGTCGACGCGGCCTTCGACATCGCCGACGAATCCACCGCCACCCTCGCCCTGCTGCGGCTGCTCCCGCCGATCCTGGACGCCCTGGACACCGGCCGCGTGCTGGCCGTCGACGATATCGACGCCCACCTCACCGGCGACACGGCCGACCGGCTGATCCAGCTGTTCCAGAATCCGGAGACCAATTCCCGGGGCGCGCAACTGATCTTCACCACGCGGCAGCGCGATCTCGTGGATCGCGGCAACGGGCGTTCGCAGACGCGGCGGGCGGCCGTGTGGCAGGTGCGGCGGGCGGGCGCGGGCAGCGTGCTGACGGCCCGCTAGTCAGCGAGCGCGCAGCCAGTCCGCGAAGGTGAGCAGTTTCGGGAACCGGCGGCGCAGGGCCGGGATGTCGGCGCGGAACCCCGCGGTCGCGATCCACGCGTACATCTTCGCGAACTCCTCGGGCAGGACGGACGGTTGTTCGAGACGGGTGGGGATCCGGTCGGATTCGGCTAGCGCGGCGACGATGCGGTGCACCGGAAGTTCGTCCCCGGCGAGTTCGATTGCGGCGCCCAGGAATTCGTCAGGGTGGGCGAACACCTCGGCGGCGACGCGGCCGATGTCGTCGGCCGCGACCATCTGGAGTTCGGTGCGGGGCGGCAGGGCGACCGCGGCCACCCGCGTGCCGTCGCGATCCTCGAGCAGATACGGCCAGTTGTCCATGAAGAACACCGGGCGCAGGATCGTGGCGGGGATACCGAGGGCCCGGATGTGCGCCTCGATCTCGGCCTTGGTCTCGAAATGGATTACCCCGGAACGACGTTCGGCCCCGCCGACGGAACTGTAGACGAGCTGGGCGACGCCCGCGGCGGCGGCCGCGTCGGCGACGGCGCGACCCCGGCGCACCTCGGTCTCGGGGTCCGGCGCGGCCATATCGGAGGGTTGGACGCTGAACACGCCGCGACAGCCGCGGGCCGCCGCGCGCAGCGACGCCGGATCGTCGAGATCGCCCGCGACCGGGTGCGCGCCGAGCGCGGCCAGTCCCCGGGCCGATCCGGGATCGCGGACCAGCGCCCGCACCGGGAATCCGGCGGCGAGCAGCGCGCGAGCGACCGCGCCGCCCTGCGTGCCCGTCGCGCCGGTAACCAGGATCGTGTTCCTCATGCCAATTCCTTTCGGGCGCGCGGCTTTTCGGGGAGCTGGCCCGCGACGATCGCCGCGAGCGCGAGCGCGAATCCGGCGAGCTGCGTCGGACCGAGCGTCTGATCCAGCAGCGCCGCACCGAGACTCGCGGCGACCAGCGGGGAGAGCAGCGCGAGCACCGCGACCGAGGTGACCGGCAGCGTGCCGAGGCCCCGGAACCACACCACGTAGGCGATCAATCCGCCGACCAGGCCGAGCCAGAGGTACCCCAGCGCCGCGCGGCCGTCGATCGCGGGCGGCGCGCCCTCGACGAGCGCGGTCAACGGCAGCAGGAACACCCCGGCGGCCACGAGCTGCCAGCTCGCGAAGGTGACGGGTCCGGCCTCGTTCGGTCGCCCCCAGCGTTTGGTGAGGGTCAGGCCCAGGGCCATGGACGCCGCGCTGCCCAGCCCCGCCGCGACGCCGATCGGGTCGGCCGCCGCCGCGGGTCCGATGACCACCAGGCCGACGCCGAGCACTCCGACCGCGCCCCAGGCGAATCGGCGGATCGAGGGCGTCTCGTGCAGGATCGGCACGGTCAGCACCGCGACGATGAGCGGCTGCACCGCGGTCAGCGTCGCCGCGACGCCGCCGGGCAGGCGTTCGGCCGCGACGAACAGCAGGGCGTTGAGCAGGCCGATGTTCAGCACGCCGAGCACCGCGACCTTGGCCCACCACACCCCGCGCGGCAGCGTGCGGGTGACGGCGAGGGTGATCAGGCCCGCGGGCAGGGCGCGCAACAGGGCGGCGAACAGCGGATGGCCGGGCGGGAGCAGTTCGGTGGTGACGATGTAGGTGGTGCCCCACGACAGCGGGGCGAGCGCGGTGAGCGCGGTGCGGGACAGCGTCGAGACGGGAGCGCCGCGGGCGGCTCCGGGCGAATTACGTTGGGCGATGGAGGTTTTCACTCCAGCAGTGTCACCCGGGGCGATTCATGAGTCCAACACATGTTTGTCACCGCTTCGATCGTGATTCACGATTGATCGGTGGAACTCCAGCAGCTGCGCTACGTCCTCGCCGTCGCCGAGACCGACAGCTTCACCCGGGCGGCCGAACGCTGCCTCGTCGTGCAGTCGGCGCTGAGCCACCAGATCGCCCGGCTGGAACGGGAATTGGGCGCGCGGCTGTTCGACCGCACCAGCCGCCGGGTCCGGTTGACGCCCGCGGGCGCGGCCTTCCTCCCGGCGGCCCGGCAGTGCCTCGAGGCCGCCGAGCGGGCCGCCGCCGAG